>JAHVKF010000001.1:0-332697 GCA_019800895.1 Halomonas denitrificans | reverse complement strand
CGGTGTGTCCTCTCCGACCCCGACCCGGCCGCCGGCGAAGTGGATGTCGCCGGCGACGAGCGTCCACTGCGAATCCCCGGGCGGTCCTTGGGGCCCCGGCGGTCCGGCCGGGCCTTGCGGTCCGGGGCTGCCGTCGAGCGCGAACAGGGCGTAGGGCGCAGGCGTGATCGGCGAGCGTGGTGCCAGCGTGTCGTAGGAGCCCGTGCTGGCGCCGTCCCGCACCGCCACCTCGACCCACACGGCGTCGCCGAAGAAGATCGATGCGCCGAAATCGAGTTCCGCATTGACCAGTCCGCCGTCAATCTGCAGGTCATCCAGCTGGACCGGCGCGGCGATGGGCGTGCCACCTGCGGCCTGGTCGAACAGGTTGAACACCAGGTCGAATTCCCCGTTGGCCGGCTCACCGGCACTCCAGAGCTCGCCCTGGTAGGTGAAGGCCGATCCTGCCGGATCCGCGGCGGCGGCAAGGGGCAGGAGGAGCACGAACGGAAGCAGGAACTTGCGCATGACGAACTCTCGATATCCATGGGTTCATTGCTTCCAATGCCGCACGGGGGATAATCCGCACGTCTTCGTCCCAACCGCGTCGCAGCGTGCGCTGCGCGGGTGAACCGGCGACCCGCTTTTTCCTGCTGGTCCTCGACGGGCAGCGGTGCTTGCATTTCACAAAAAGCCGGTGCTACCGTGACTTCAGGCGTAGTGGTAGCGGGAGATTGCGATGTTCATCATCACGAATCGCCGTGTCGATCCGGAGGCGTCCGGGTTGGACAAGCTGGGCAAGCGGCCGAACGAAAAAGGAAACAACGAGTTGCGCGTGGTCGAGGCCACGCGGCGGGGCAACGGGTTCTCGATCGAAGTCCTGCCGGACAAGATTTCCAAGGCCGAGGCCAAGGCGTACATCCAGGAATTTTCCCTGGACCTGGACCCGGACGCGCAACACTACGCGAGCCTTCGCGTGGCCTGTGAGCTGGTCAAGCGGCTGCGGGCGAAGAAGCGCCATCTACTCGTGCTCGTGCACGGCTACAACAACGAGATCAAGGACGTACTCCGAGCCGCCTTCGACCTGGAGAAGGCCTACGACGTGGAGGTGCTGCCGTTCTCCTGGCCGGCCAACGGCGGTGGAGTGCACGGCAAGTTGAGCTACCTGTCCGACAAGCGCGACGCGCGCGCCTCCGCCGGTGCGCTGGAGCGTGCGCTGAAGATGGTCCACTACTTCCTGATGAAGATCAGCGAATCGTCGCGCGAGCTCTGCCGGGCCAAGGCCTTCGAGAAGTTCCCGGACAATGCCGAGAAGCGCGACGCGCTCTACGCCCGACTTCTGCGCAAGGACTGCCCGTTCACGATCAATGCCATGTTCCACAGCATGGGCAACTACCTGTACAAGCAGATGCTGAAGAGCACGATCAGCGAAGGCAACGAGTTGATCTTCGACAACGTCGTGCTGTGCCAGGCCGACACGAACAATGAGGGTCACCCCGAGTGGGTGGACCGGATCCGCCACAACCGCCGGGTGTTCATCACCATCAACGAGAACGATTACGCGCTCCGACTCTCGCGCATCAAGCCGGGCGATGCCCAGCGAGCGCGCCTGGGCCATTTCGTCAAGCGACTGGACAGCCGGATCGCGTACTACGTCAACCTGACCGACGCCTCCTGGGTCAAGGAATCGCACTCGCCGTTCGGCGAGCCGGCCGAGAAGAACAAGGAGCTGGCGAAGTTCTTCCGGCGGGCATTCGCGGGCGAGCCCGCGGAAGATCGGCTGATCTACAGGGAACAGGGCAACTGGTACGAGCTGCGCTAGCCCCCGCACGGCTTCGCGGCGCCCGATCGTTCGGGACGCCGACGAACGGCGCGATCAGTCTGCGGCAGGTTCGTTCTTGCCGAACACCTTCGAGAAGGCCGAGATCGCCGCGACCAGGATCGCGCCCAGCACGACACCCACCAGGCCGGTCCAGGCCATGCCGGTGAGCGTGGCCCAGGGCTGGGCCATGCCCTCGACCAGGGCTTCGTTGAAGTGGTGCAGGGCGGGGATGCCGTGGGAGATGATGCCGCCGCCGACCAGGAACATCGCAGCGGTACCGGCGATGGACAGGAAGCGCATCAGCCACGGGGCGAAGGCCAGGATGGCACTGCCGGCCTTCTGCGCGAAGGTGCTGGTTCGCTGCGCCAGCGCCCGGCCGGCGTCGTCGAGCTTGACGATGCCGGCGACCAGGCCGTAGATACCGACGGTCATCAGGACGGCGATCGCGATCAGCACGCCGAGGCGGGTCAGGAAGGGCTCGTCGGTGACCGTGCCGAGCGAGATGACGATGATCTCGGCCGACAGGATGAAATCGGTGCGGATTGCGCCCTTGATCTTGTCGCGCTCGACGACCTTCATGTCGGCCTGCGGGTCCCGCAGCGCCTGCTTGATCTTCGCCTTGTCCTGCTCGGCCTCCTCCTTGTGCAGGAACTTGTGCGCCAGCTTGTGCGCGCCTTCGTAGCAGAGGTAGGCGCCGCCGAGCATCAGCAGCAAGGTGACGGCCCAGGGCGCGACGGCGCTGATGAGCAGGGCGGCGGGCACCAGGATGCACTTGTTGCGGGCCGACCCCTTCGCGACCGCCCAGACCACCGGCAGTTCGCGGCTGGCCTTGACACCCGAGACCTGCTCGGCGTTCAGCGCCAGGTCGTCGCCCAGCACGCCGGCGGTCTTCTTGACCGCCACCTTGGTCATGACCGATACGTCGTCGAGAACGGTCGCGATATCGTCGAGAAGGAGGATCAGGCTTCCGGCCATGTGTGCTTCGTCCTGGGGTCTGGGTTCCGGTGGGTCTGGCTTCCGGTCGTGCGGAACGGGAACTGTCGCGCCTAGGACGCGGACGCCGCACGCGCTTCGACCATTCTCTCTCGAATGGACTCCATCCGCTTGCGGTTCTTGCCGAAGTCCGAGTAGCCGATACGCGAAGCGGAGCGGAGGTGGATCATCCCGGCGCCGCGGTCCAGCAGGAACTCGACGTCGTCCTTGAAGCGCAGGATGCGCGTCGTGGCTACCGCACGGATGTAACGGTCGTTCGAGCCGCCGATGTCGATGCTGTCGTCGTCTTCGAGAATCCTCGACAGCGTCGACCAGGCCCGGGCCGGGTCGCCCGCGATGCGGATCGGCTCGATGTAGTGCGAATCGTCCGCCGGTGCGCAGCTGCAGACGCAGTTCGGGCTGGACGGGCAGCCTGCCAGTTCGGTGACGGTGGCGGGATCTCGTGCAGGTTCGGGCATTTCGGAGCATCCTGTGAGTAGCACCGTGCCGAGCAGAATTCCCGGCAGCAGTTTTAAATGCGATCGGCTCATGGTTCACAACGTCCGTGGGTGTCGGACGGGCACCGTCTTCGGGCCTCGGCCAGCCGTCACTCTACTGCATCCGCGGGATCTCGGCCGCGGCATGTGCCGGTCGGGCCGGCACGGGGCCGTGACGAATGGAACGGACGGGGTGCTCCCACGTCGTGGCGAGGGTCGGACCCGGCCAAAAGAAAACCGGACCTCGCGGCCCGGTCATCGATCCTTCAACGCAGTCGCGCGGTTGTTGTTGTGGTCACGCAAGCGCGTACCGCGGTTGCCGCTGTAGCCCCGAGGGGGCGCAGCCCGATTGCGTGGCTCAGGAACCGACGCGGATGACGTTGACGCTGTTGGCCTCGATTTCGCGGCCTTCCAGCCAGTCGTCGTCGATCTCACCCACGACGCGGACCGTGTCGCCCACGCGGACCTGCAGATAGTCTTCGTCGTCGAACAGGTCGTCGTCGAGCTCGTCGACTTCGACGGTGAAGCTGCCCAGGTCGCCCTGCAGGCGAAACTCCTCGTCGTCGTCGCTCACGGTCGTCACGGTGCCGGTCACTTCGACGTATTCGCCGAGGTTCCGGCCCACGACCATGCCGTGGTCGCCGGCGTAGTCCTCGTCGACGACGAAGGTGGTGCCGAGCTTCTCGATGTACAGGGCAGTGGCTTCGAGCTCCTTGCCCTCGAAGAAGTCGTCGTCGACGGTGCCGGTGGTGGTGACCCGGTCGCCGGAGGCGAGCGTGTAGGCGCCGCCGTCGCGGATATCGTCGTCGATTTCGACGGTCAACCGCTCGTTGCCGACGAGCAGGTCGAATTCGTCCTCACGTGCTTCGATCACCGTTCCGGAGACCGTGATCGAGGTATCGTCCTCGAGGCCCTTCAGGGCGGAGGCATGTTCGTCGGCAAGGGCGGGCGAAACCGCGGTTCCGGCGGCCAATGCCGATGCGATCCCGATTGCAAGTGGAAGTTTTCTCATGGATTCTTCCTCTTTCGGTTCGAGTTGGATGTGGCGCGTTCAGCGCCATCGGGTCAAGCATGAAGGCTGAGCCCGGAAGGATCATTAACCTAGGTAAACAGCTGAGGATCTGCGGACAGGATCCGAACGATGCATGGGCGTATCCTGGACTCGTCGAGAGCCAGGGAGGACTTGGGGTAAGGCCCCGGGCAACGGCTGCACAGTCTCGAGCACGCGCATCATGCCCGCCATGGTGGGTCGAGGTCGAGCCGCTATTCAGTCCGGCACCCCGGAGAAGGGGTCGGGCATGTTCGCGTCGACGCCGAGCACGCCGGCCAGGGCCTCGGTGCTGCGGTCCGTGCTGAATTCGCACCACAGCGGGAAGTGGTCGCTGACCCGGAAGGTCATCTGGAATGCGGTCAGCTCCTGGAACACGGCGCCGGCGAAGTCGACCACGCCGGCCCGGCCCGTGGGCATCAGGGTCATGTCGTCGCGGAACCAGCCGATCTGGTCGTAGTGCTTGGCTTCCTGGCCGTAGGTGGTCTTCAGGTCGCGCAGCTCTTCCGGCACCCACAGGCCCTTTTCGAGAAAGACCTCGAACAGGTCGTTGTCCTCGTCGCGATCGGTGTTGAAATCGCCGAGCACGATGAGGTTGGCTTCCTCGGCATGCGCGAAGCGCGAGCGGTCGCGGATTTCCTCGGCCGTGTACTTCGCCAGCCGTCGTAGTTCGGGAATCCGGTCGCTCAGGTCCTCGCCGTAGCGGATGTGTGCGGTCAGCAGCGCGAAGCGCTCGCCGCCGGCGACGAAACCGACCAGATAGGGCGTGCGATCGAACTGTTCCTGTGGGTCGCCCATGTCCGTCGGCGGGAGCACGATCTCGCCGGCCAGGCCGGAGGGCTTCACGCGACGGGTGTCGTACAGGTAGGCCGCACGTTCGGTGTTTCCCTTGTCGCCGGCGGTCACGTCGCTCATCATCACGCCCCAGTCGGGGCCGAGGAAGTCTTCGGCCAACAGGCGAAGCGCGCTCGTGTCGCGCTTGACTTCCTGGATGGCGACGACGTCGAAGCGACGGATGACCTCGGCGATCAAGGCCAGGCCGCGCAGGTTCCGCTTCGGCGAATCGGGGTTCTCGCCCCAGTCGTCGAAGTAGCCGCCGAGGCTGCGGATGTTCCAGGTGCCGAGGATGAAGTTGTGGTCGGTTCGGCGCGGAGGCACGGAAACAAGATCGAGGCGCCGGCGCAGCCGGACGATGTCCTCGACCACGAAATCGGGATAATCGCCGTAGTTCACGTGCGCTTGCCCATGTTGCCCTCCGTCGACCGGCGGGACCGAAGCCGCGCGCCGGACGATGCCAACCCCCCAATCGAGTATGCACCTGCGCCTTGCACCGATGCAAATGCGATGCGCACCGTCGATCGATCGCGTTCGGCAGTCGGAGCGCTCACGTTGCCGTTGCTGCTGGGTTAAGGTGAACAGGAGCGTGCAGACCGGGCCGCGCCGGTCGATGAGCGCCAGCGACCGGTCGGCCGTTCGCGAAACGGCTCGCGCATGGCGGAATGCTCGCATGGGTTCGATCGAGGACGACTTGATGAAAATCCTGCTGAAGCACAAGAACACGCTGGTCGGCTTCGGCTGCATCCTGGTTCTCGGCGTTGCGGCCCGCTGGCTGAGCGGTGTGGTCTACTCTGCCGCCGAGGCGCAGGACCTGATCGCCTCGCTGTCGCGTTCGGCGCTCTACCTCGGGTCGGCGATCGCGACCAGTTCGGCGACCACCATCGCGCTGATGCTGACCATCGTCGGCCTGGTCAATCGACTCGACCAGGACTTCGACATCGAGTTCTTCCAGCGCATCACCCTGATTTCCAAGGCCTGCGCGGTCAACCTGATGGGCGCCATCGCCCTGCTGATGATCGTGACCATGCCGGTGGGCGAGTTCGATCGCTTGCCCGACAACTGGTACTCGATCCTCTACGACCTGATCTTCTGGATGGTCGTCCTGCTGTGCGCGCTCAGCGTGAGCATCGTGCTGATCCTGTTGCGGACCATCGTGGAACTGATCGGCCAGTTCGCGCCGAGCCTCGAAGACTGAGCGCAGTCCTGGAAACCGGCCATTCGCGGCGATTCATTGCCATAGCCGGGTCGTCCGAGTCGAATCGGACGGCACCGGCGAAGGGCCGGGGAACGGTGCGACGACGCGGTCCGGTCAGGCCTTCGGCGTGTAGCCGCTGCACCAGCCGTTGGCGTTGACGACCTTGCCGGGAAACAGCGAGCATCCGCCCCAGCCGTTGCCGTTGTCACCCTGGAACAGCGTGCAGTTGGCGCAGACCTGACCCGGTTCGTACGAGGGGTAGGCGCTGGCGTCGATCTCGTCGGCGTCGTGCCTGTAGCCCAGGGCCTTCGCCGTCGGATCATCGAGGCTGACCTGTGGCATGTCGCCGGACCCCGTGGACTCGGAAGTCGAGGACATCGACTCCTGTGCGGCCGGTTCGGGATCGGTTTGCTCGGCGGATGAACGCTGCGCTGGCGTTGCTTCCGGTGCTTCGGTCTGCGGCTCGGCATCCGTTTGCGAGGCCGAACGGGCAGGCGGCGATGCGGAATCGTCGGAGCAGCCGATGATTGCGGTTATCGGCAGCAGCGCTGCCGCGGTGCCGAACAACCGGATGACGCGACGTCGGTGCTTCGAGTCGACCTGGTCGACGGGGTCGGTTCGCTTGGTCATTCGGGCATCCTTGGTGTGGGTTGGGTGGCCGGATCGTCGGCCGGGCACCGCTGCTCCGGACCGTTGACCTGGCCCATCGAAGCGGGCCGCGGGACCGATGCAGCCTGCAGCCAGTATAGGACCACGCCCTGTCGCCGCACAAACGGGTATCTCGGCGCCTGGTGGATGCGATGGCCTGTCGCCTCGATCCCTGACGGGCAAGCAACGACGGTTCGGCGCACGCGCAGTATCCCTGCGCGCGATGGGTCGGCGACGACTTGCGCATAAATCCCTGCCCGCGCGCTGGTTCGCCCGGCCGGGAACGCTCGGTCCGCCCTCCTGGAGCCCGAGCGTCCGGTCCGTGCGCTCGGCATTGCTGGACAGCCGGGCTCTTGGTCAAGGGCGGAACTCGAAGCCGTCGTCGAACAGCACTTCGCAGGGCCCGGGCGCGCTGTCGTCGCATCGATCGCAGGCGTTGCCGAAGCCGTCGCGGTCGTCGTCGCGCTGGTCCGCGTTGGGCGTCAACGGGCAGTTGTCGAGCGCGTTCGGCTGCAGGTCACGGTCGAAATCCGGGATCGCAACAGGCGCCGGGTGTCCGGCACCGGGCGTGCCCCACGGGTACGGCGCGTTCGGCTGTGTATCCAGCAGATCGAGAAGGACATCGACGCCGGGCGTCAGATCCTGAACCAGGGCCGCTTCGAGTCGGTACTCGTTCCGGCAATCGACGGTGAACCAGAGACCCCGCATGCCGCCGATCGCCGGGCCGAGGCGCGCGACCCGGGTGCCGATCTGGTCGGTGATCGTGACGTCGACCGAATCGGGCAGGCCGCGCGTGACCAGCTCGACCCGCTGTCCCGGGCGCAGCGTCGCCAGGTCGTCGCCGCACACGGAGATCGGGACGGACAGGGTGGAACCGGCCGGGCCCTCGATGTGCATTGGCCGCGAACGGTCGCCGCGGATCGGCGGGGCGATCGGATTGTAGGGGGAGCCGTCGAAGGCCAGGGCGAGCGTATCGAAGGCCGTATCGTCGCAGGCATCGGGAATGCCGTCGCCGTCGCTGTCGGGTTGATAGGGCTCGGGATCGATCCCGAGCGCAGGCAGGCCGGGCGTGTAGGCGAGCAGGTTGTCGGCGACGTCGGGGCAGTCGTCGCAGGCATCGCCGATGCCGTCACCGTCGGTGTCGGCCTGGTCGGCGTTGGCAACGAAGGTGCAGTTGTCGGCATCGTTGTACAGTCCATCGCCGTCGTGGTCCGGGTCGCAGGCGTCGCCCTGGCCGTTGTCGTCGCCGTCGAACTGGTCGGGGTTCGGGTCGCCGGGGCAATTGTCGTCGACATCGAGCACCCCGTCGTTGTCATCGTCCTCGTCGCAGGCATTGCCGACGCCGTCGCCATCGGAGTCCGGCGAACCGACGTAGGTTCCGGTGCAGGGCAGGTAGACGCCGGGGCAGTTGTCGAGACTGTCCGGACAGGTGTCGCCGTCATCGTCGTCGTCGCACGCGTCTCCCAGGCCGTCCATGTCCCAATCCCACTGGATGACGTTGGCCACGGTCGGGCAGTTGTCCGCTTCGTCGTAGTGGCCGTCTCCGTCCGTGTCGACGGTTCCGTCCAGAACCAGGTCGCAATTCACATCGCTCGGGCCGACGCCGACGGCGGCCCAGGCATTGGTGATCGAGCAGACGTCGATGTTGTTGAAGCCGTAGATGCCTTGCTGCGCCCAGGACATGGCGACGCTGCGCTCGGTCAGTCGCGCATCCATGAACGTCGCGCCCGGCGGCAGGATCTGGAAGGTGTGATAGAGCAGGCGCGCCATCTTCAGCCGGTTCCTTGCGATGACCGGAATGCCGCCGTGCGTCCCGCCTTCGGCGAACAGGTAGTGCGCCTTGTTCGGGATGCCGCTGTTGGTGTGGACGCCGCCGTTGTCGCCGGTGAAATTGCAGTCGTCGTCCGATAGGCAGTAGATCGACATGTGATCCGGGTCGCCGCATGCGACCGGGCTGCTCGGCATGCCGCAGTCGCCGTTGAGGGGATCGGCGATGTTCCGGATCGCGCCCAGGCCGCTGGTCCGGTCTTCGGCAAGCAGCCAGTCCTCGGCGTCGGCGATCACGCCCATCAGGTCGGCGAAGCTTTCGTTCAGGGCGCCGGACTGGTTGGCGTAGATCAGTCCGGAGCTGTAATGGATCACGCCGTGCGCGAATTCGTGCGCCGCAACGTCGAAACTGACCCAGCCGGGCATGAACTCGAAGCCGCAGGTCGCGAGATAGCGCGCGCCGTAGCCGTTCGATGGATCGCTCGGCAACGAGTAGATGTAGGACTCGATCTCCTCGCCATCGCCGTCGAAGGATTCTCGCCCGAACACATTCTCGAAGAAGCCGTAGGTCTTTCTCCATTCCCACCACATGCGCGAGGCTTCGGGGTCGTTCAGGTACGCGGGAACGATGCCGGTTTCGTCGCCGACGAAGTCATCGAGGGTCGTCGGGTTGAAGCAGTTCGTGTCGATGATGTTCCCACCGTTCGCGTCCTGCAGGTAGAGATCGTAGTTGTCGAGGAACCGGGTGCCGCTGAAGCCGACCGGCATGATCTGCAGAACGCGTCCGTCCAGGGCGTCGATCAGGACCCGGGCGGCTTCGCCCGTGACGACCACGACCGACCAGGCCAGGCGCAGATCGCTCGGTTCACCAAAGATCAGCGGGTCGAAGACGACGCGATGGGTCCGTCCAGCGACGCTTGCCTGCGGGTCGTCCAGCGCGTTCCGAGCGGCGTCTTCGGCCTCCTGCCGGGTCAACCAGGGCGCCAGGGCGAGCGGGCGGCGCGGGAGCAGGACGCCGGACGCGCTGCGCAGATGACCGTCGGGCCAGACCGAGACGGCCAGGTTGGCGCCCACCACCGGAAGCCCCCCGATGGTCTGGCTGAACTCGACCACGATCTCGCTGCCCATGTCGCGCATCGCACGTACGGGAAGGTGCGATTCCGGGACCGCGTCGTAGCCCTCGTTCGTGCGGGGCGGTCCCTGGAGGAACAGGTCGGCATAGTCGGCGATGAAATTACGGGCCATTTCGACCTCGTCGCTGCCCCGACCGCGCAGGTCGAAGCGGAGCGAGCGGGCCGCGCCCTCGTCGAAATGCACGTCGACGGGCACCAGCGAGTCCGCGCGAAGTCGTTCGAGGGCATCGAACTGGGGGTCGGGTGACGGTTGCGCCGAAAGCAGGATCGGCAGCAGCGCGACGGCCACGGCGGCGATCGTCGGCGCGAGCGATCGGCGTGGGAATCGGCGTAGGAATCGGCGCGGAAGGGTGCTCGGGCGCGGGGCGGCGGTGTTGATCATGGTGGTGGTCGGCTCCGGCAGGTTCACCCCCTTCAATGCAGGTGGAAGCCGCAACCGCACATCCGGCCGGGCCTCCGGATTCTCCGATCGACCGGGCGAACGCACCGGATCGTTGGCGATGAGCGTCTTAACACGGGTTAGAGCCGGCCCGGAAAGCCCGCCTTATGCTGGCCCGAACTCCGCAATGAAAAAAGGACCTTCACGATGTCGACAACGCATGGAGCAGTCAGAGTTCTCGGGTTCTCGGCCATTGCCCTGCTGGTTTCCGCATGCGCCAGTACGCCGTCGGTCGAACCGGCGAGCGAGCGCCTGGGCATGGCGAAATCCGCTCTGGAGCAGGCGCGCGTCAGCGACGCCGACGATCTGGTGCCGGCGCTGTATCGCCAGGCCCGTTCGAAGATCGAGCGCGCCGAGCAGGCCATCCGCGATGACAACGGTCTGATCGGTGAACGGCTGGCCCACGAGGCAACGCTCGACGCCCGCCTCGCCCGCCTCCAGGCCGATCGGATCGAACAGCAGCAGCTCCTGGCCGAAATCGAGGCTGCCATCGAAGCACTCGAACAGGAGCTCGCACCGCGAGGTTGAGTCCGTTCGATGGACCGACCTTCAAGGCTCGGCTCTGGATTCCTGACCAACGATTTCAAGGAGACGCCACGATGATTCGTACCCTTCTGACGGCATTGACCGCGGCAGCGCTGCTGGCGGCCTGTGCCTCCACCCCGGAAATCAATGAAGACCTCGCCGCTGTCGAGCAACGTCTCGACGTCGTCGAGAACGACGACAGCGTCCAGCGATACGCTGCAGAAGAAGTCGATGAAGCGCGCGACGCGGTCGAACGGGCCGCCCGTGCCTGGGAAGAGGACGGCGCGACGCCCCGCTTCGAACATCTGCTGTATGTCGCCGAGCGCCTGCTCGACATCGCCGAGACCCAGGCTTCGGTCGAGCGGATCGGCGTCCAGGCGCGTGAACTGTCCGAAGAGCGCGAACGCCTGAGGCTCGAAGCCCGCGTCACGCGTGCGGAGATGGCGGAAATGGCCGCCAGGGCGCGCGCAGCGGAATCCGAAGCCGAAGCGCAGGCGGCCGCTGCCGTGGCACTGCGCGAGCGGGCCGAGCGGGAACGCGCAATGACCGAACGGGAGCAGGCCGAGCGGGAACGCCGGCTGGCCGAAGAGCGTCGGGCCGAGGCCGAAATCGAGGCACGGGCCGCGCGCGAAGACGCCGAGCGCGCCCGGGAGCAACTGGCCGAGCTGCGCAACCAGTTTGCAGAGCTCCAGGCGGAGCAGACCGAACGCGGACTGCTGCTGACGCTTCGTGACGTCCTCTTCGACTTCAACGAAGCCGACCTCAAGTCCGGCGCGCAGCGGCAGATGGCCGAGCTCGCGACCTATCTCCAGACCTACTCCGATCGACCCATCCGGATCGAGGGCTTTACCGACAGCACCGGCAGCGACGACTATAACCAGGCGCTGTCCGAACGCCGCGCCGAGGCCGTGGAAGCCGCATTGGTCGCCAACGGCGTCGACCCCGACCGGATCGTGACCCAGGGCTACGGTGAACAGTATCCGGTGGCCGGCAACGACACCGATACCGGCCGGGCGCAGAATCGCCGGGTCGAGATCATCATCTCCTATGACGAAGAGCCGGTCACCGAACGCGAAGGCTGATTCGGGAGAGCGTCAAAACGACCTGAAACAGGCCCCGCCGGCGCGGGGCCTTTTTCGTGAGGAGCATCGACCCAAGCCAATGCGTCCTGCGGCAGGCCGGATAGCGCCGGCCGCCGCCATGCTCCCGGCCAGGTCATTCGGCCGCCTTTGCCGAAGCGATCCCGGATCAGTGCTGCGCCAGCCAGACGGCGCCGTAGACGAGGACCGAGCCGCCGATGTACAGCGCGTCGATGACCCGTCGTCGCGCCGTGTCGTTCCGGGCGTGGAACACGTCGATGATCATCTGGTGCAGCAGGAAGGTGTAGAGGACGTAGTAGAAGAACGGGATGAAGTGGACCCAGGCCGAGAAGTCCGACGCCTGTTTGCCGAACAGCGAGAGGATCCAGTCGATCTGGGCGTAGATGCCGAACAGGCCGAGCGCTGCGTTGATGAACATCCACCGGACCCGGTCGACGCCGAAGATAGTCACGTAGAAGATCAGGTAGACCAGGCAGGCGAAGCCGCCGTGCAGGTAGAGGAAGGCCAGCGGCGGTCCGTCGCCCATGTAGGCCATGAGAAAGCCCGATCCGCCGAACATGCCCATGTGAAGCAGGAAGAATGGGTAGACCTTGTACCAGGGAATGAAATCGCCCTTGTCGAACTTCTTCCCGTTGATCGTGATGCTGCCCTGGAGCTCCAAGCGCCGAATCCCGGTAACGACCCGAGTCGAGTCTAGCGCTTCGGGCCGACTCGCGGTTCGACCGACGGCGATGGCCGGATTCGGGGCCGGTTCCCGTTTGTGGAAGAAAGAGTGGTTCGATCGTTCACCAAGCGGGAGCAGCGCCATGAGTAAATCACGTTCCGATTCGTTGTCTGGAAATCGTCGCCGAGGGCCGGCCCTCGCGCGATGGGCAGGGTGGGTCCTGGTGGCCTGGACCGGCCTGGGGCATGCCGCGGTCGAGCTGGACCAGTATGTCTTCGGGTGGAGCCCGGACGTGCCCCTGGCGGTCGGCGGTTCCTCGGAACAGATGCTTGCGATGAGCTACGACGCCGGCCGTTCCGGGACGCTGGCCCGGATCGACCTGGTGCTCGGTTGCAGCGAAGGATCTCCGGGAACCGTGACGGTAGAGCTGCAGGAGCTCGCCGCCGACGGCACGCCCGCGGGCGTCGCGCTGTCCAGCCTGTCCCGAGCGGCCGACGGAATCTCCCTGGATGCCGGCATCACCGAGTTCGACATGCCTCCGGTCGCGGTGTCGGCAGGCACCGGCTACGCGGTGGTACTGAGCGCGACCGACGATGCCTCCTGCGCCACGCGGCGAGGCGGTGGGCCGATGTGGCACAGCAGCGGGGTTCGTGATGCGTTCTTCGATGCGCGTCCGAACCCGCCGGGCTGGGAACCGCTGACGATCGGCGGTTCGACGGCCTGGGTGCCGTTCTGGGTCTACGTCGAAACCGGCGGAGGCAGCCCGGACGGTCCGCGGTTCTGTGATTTCGAGACGGCCGACGGCGTGCCCAACGACTGGGTCCCGAACGACGTTCCCCTGTGCAGCTGCGCCCGTGACCCTGGCCTGGTCGCTCACCGCTGCTGGTTCGTGACGCCCGACTTCATGCTGTGGCGGTCCCTGGGCCTGCCGCTGGGATCCCCGAGGGCGCGTGCCGAGTGGACGCTGGTGCCGATGGTGCCGGACCTGCCGGCCGTGACGATCGAGGAATTCGATCCGGACGGCCAGTTCGGAAGCGAGCCCATCGATTTCCGTGCCGGCGGTCGGCCCGGCAAGGCCGTGTCGAGGCGGGCACGCTATTTCGGTGAAGCGGAGGTCTCGGAAATCCTGATCCGGGTCGATCACGCCGACCAGCCCCAGGTGATCCTGTTCCGTTCCACGATCGAGATTCCCGAGCCGCAGCAATAGCCGGTTTTCGGGACTGCAGGCGAACCTGCACGCGGACCGACCCCTGCGTCGGTCCGCGTCGTTCTGCACTTCGCCCTCGCACGGCGTCTCGACTCTCCGTCACGTCGCCAATGACTTCTGCCACTCCCGCTCATCGACGGTGCCGGGTAGGCTGCGACTCCTACGTTTCCGATGGAGTTGCTCGATGTTGCAAGGCATGACGATTGAAGCGAAGAAGCGGTCGATCGCAGACCCCTCGACCCCGGTCGCGAAGTTCCGCATCGTGTCGTTGGCGCTGCTGTTCGCCGCGATGGCGATCGCTGGCCCGGCGCTGGCCGACGAGCACTTCGCCGACCAGGCGAAGAAGGTGCTGCAGTCCGCATACTCGAGCGATGCGCCCGGCGCGGTCGTGGTGGTCAGCCGGGACGGCGATGTCGTTCTCGAACACGCCGTCGGCATGGCGGACCTCGAGCTCGACGTCCCGCTTCGCCCCGACCACGTGTTCCGGCTGGCGTCCGTTTCGAAACAGTATGCGGCGGCCGGTCTGCTCAAGCTGGTCGAGCAGGGCAGGGTGGCGCTGGACGACCCCCTGTCTGCGTACCTGCCCGAATTTCCGGTAGGCGACGTGACGATCGCGCAACTGCTGAACCACACCTCGGGCATCAAGAGCTACACCAGCATCGAGGGGTACATGACCTCGGACCGCATTCGTGCCGACCTGGACACGGACGAATTGATCGCCGTATTCGCCGAAGAACCCGTCGACTTCGCGCCGGGGGAGAAATACGCCTACAACAACTCGGGCTATGTCCTGGTCGGCGCGGTCATCGAGGCCGTCACCGATCGTCCCTGGAACGAGTATCTCCGCGAGGAGCTTCTCCTGCCCAACGGGATCGAGAACACCGATGCCTACAGCGACTACGAGATCGTCCCGGGCCGGGTCGAGGGCTACGACGGGACGCCGGACGAGATCACGAGGACGTCGTATCTGTCGATGACCCAGCCCCATGCGGCCGGCGCGTTGATGGCCACCGCCGGGGACGTCGACCGCTGGCAGGTCGCGCTGCACAACGGAAAGATCCTCGGCGAAGAGATGTACACGCGAATGATCACGCCCGAAGGCGCTGCCGCCGAGGAAGACTACGGGTTCGGCATCCTCTCGGGCACCTGGTTCGGCCAGCCCGCACTCTCTCACGGGGGCGGCATCTTCGGCTTCGTGACCCATGCCCTGTACCTGCCCGAAGAACGGTTGTCGGTGGTGGTGCTGAGCAACCGCGCGATGCCGGGCTGGGGGCCCCAGGACGTCGCGCTGCGCCTGGCCGGCCTGGCGACGGGACGTTCCTATCCGATCGAGGCGCCGCGCGTCGATTGGACGGAAGACGAGTCCGTCGCGGTGCAGGGAACGTATCGGATCGATGAGGAAGAGAATCGGACGATCCGCTACGAGGACGGCCGATTGATCAGCCAGCGTGCGGGCGGCCCCGAGTTCGAGGTCTATCCGGTCGAAGGCGATCGGCTTGCCTTCGAG
Organism: Halomonas denitrificans; assembly: GCA_019800895.1. Classification (NCBI taxonomy): domain Bacteria; kingdom Pseudomonadati; phylum Pseudomonadota; class Gammaproteobacteria; order Oceanospirillales; family Halomonadaceae; genus Halomonas; species Halomonas denitrificans. The sequence continues at coordinate 317,357 of JAHVKF010000001.1, read as the reverse complement.
CAGTCGTTGAGCTGGTTCTCGATCGAGCGCGACGAGTCGGGCACGGTCGTCGCCGTCGCCTTGCACAATGCCTGGGGCGGGGACCCCGAGCGCGCCGAGCGGATCAGCGACGAGGTCCAGGTGCGCGAGGGCATCGACGTCCCCGTCGAGCAGCTCGAACGCCTGGTCGGGCGCTACGAACTGCAGCCGGGCTTCGTGATGACGGTCCGCCTCAACGAGGGCCGCCTGGAGGTCCAGGCCACGGGGCAACTGGCCATTCCCGTGGAAGCCGAATCGCCCACGCGCTTCTTCAGCAATCTCGTCGGTGCGGACATCGAGTTCAGCGTGCCCGAGTCGGGGCCGGCCGAGTCCCTGACCCTTTTCCAGCGCGGACAGGAACTCCACGCCCCGCGGGTCGGCGACGCGGACGAGGCCGAGTAGGAGAGTAGATCCGGGGAAGTGCCGGGGCCGGTCGGGAGAATCCCGGCCGGCCCCCCCCGGTTCATCGCCGGGGTCGAAGCTCGCTCAGTCCGGGCGATCCGGCTCCGCGGGATCGATCCGGAGCAGCTGTCCCGGGTCGTGATCGGTCAGCAGGTAGAGTTCGCCGTCGTCTCCGACCATGACGTCGCGGATTCGCTTGTCGAGTGCGTGGAAGAGTCGACGATCGGAGGTCACCCGGCCGTCCTCCAGTTCGAGGTGGAACAGGCCCTTGCCGGCCAGCCCGCTGACCAGCAGGTCGCCGTCGAGTTCCGGGAAGGCATCGCCGCGATAGAGCGCGATGCCCGACGGGGCGATCGAGGGCGTCCAGTGATTCAACGGGCCGCGGACCTCGTCGAGGTCGTCGTGGGGTGAAATGCTCGAGCCCGGATAGTTGACTCCCTCGGTGGCGAGCGGCCAGCCGTAGTTCACGCCGGGCTCGATCCGGTTGACTTCGTCGCCGCCGTAGGGGCCGTGCTCGCTCTCGTAGATCGCGCCGGTGCGTTCGTCCCGCACCAGGCCCTGGGGATTGCGGTGGCCGTAGCTGTAGATTTCCGGCAGCACGTCGTCGCGTCCGATGAAGGGATTGTCGTCGGGCACCGAGCCATCGGGGTTCAGGCGGACGAGCTTGCCGATGTGCGAGCCCAGGTCCTGCGCGTCCTCGCGCAGGTCGAAGCCGTCGCCGACGCTGGCCAGCAAGGTCCCGTCGGGCAGGAACAGGATGCGCGAGCCGAACTGGACCCCCGTGGCCTTCAGGGGGCGACCCTGGAAGATCCGTTCGAAGTTGTCCAGCCGGTCGTCGTTGAAGGTTCCGCGACCGATGCAGGTGTGGTTTTCTTCCGCCGTGCCGCAGGCGTAGCTGAGGAAGACGAGACGGTCCCGCTCGAAGTCCGGCGAGAGTTCGATATCGAGCAGGCCCGCCTGCTTGCCAGGGATGACCTCCGGAACACCGGCGACCGGCTCGCGCAGCAGGGCGCCATCGCGATCCACGATCCGCAGGCGGCCGACGCGCTCGACGATCAACCAGCGACCGTCCGGCAGGCGCGCCATGCTGAACGGGTGGACCAGCCCGTCGACGAGCACCGCGACCTCGAAGCCGTCCATCGGGACGTCCTCGATCTCCAGCGAGCGCTCCGGTTTCATCGCGACGTGCAGACCGAACGCCCCGCCAAGGACCAGCACCGGAACCGAGAGGTACGCCAGCGAGACACCCGGCCTGGAGCGGAGCTCTTCCGTGGCGCTCGCACGATGGAAGACCCATCCGCCCACGGCCCCGCAGGCCAGCATCGCCACGTAGCCGGTCACGTCCCGCGTGGCCGCGATCAGCGTGGGGATCGGCGCGGCCGTGTCGGCAACGAAGAACGCGACCGCCAGGCTGACGGCGCCGGCCAGGGCCAGCAAACCGGCTCGGTGGTCCGGCCACTTCTCCTTGCTGATCCACAGTGCCACCGGAAAGGCCAGCAGGAACGCGACGCCGACCAGCAACGCGAAGAAGGGCATGAAGGTGAGCAGGTCGTGGACCATCGAGCGCTGCCAGTCTTCGAGCGTCCAGTAGGCGCCCATCTCGAGCAGGTTGACGAGGTTGACGTGCGTCTGGACCAGGGAGCCCAGCACCGACGTGGTCAGCACGGCGAGCAGCCAGGGCACGAGGTTGCGTACGAGCGCGCCGAGGATGACGCGAGGCGTGCCGGAAACGAACTGGGCGTCGGACATGGGCGATTCTTCCCGATGGCATGAGGTACAGCCCTTCAAGCTACAGCGCGGTGTCGGGCCGGTCAACGGTGCTGATCGTCTCTTCGCTTCGCACGACGATCCGGCCCGACGGTCGTGAACCGGCGGAGCGAACGCCGGGCGACCGGGGCGCCGCCCTCGAACTGGATTTGACCGTGGCCTTGGTGTAGCGTTTGCGGCGCGTCGCCGAGGGCTCCCCGATCGCGTGGGGTCGCCCGGGGTCGCCCATACAGAATCCGATCGAGAGGACCTGAACGATGTTTCGAAACCGCCTTCCTTCGACCCTTGCCGCCGCCACACTGGTGCTGGCGCTTTCCACCGCCGCGCTCGACTCCCCGGCGGTCGCCGGCGAGGGCGCGATCGAAATCAACCAACTCTGCGTGGCCACAGGTTGCTTCGACGGGGACTCGCCCGGGTGGCCGGTGCGGATTACCGAACCGGGCAGCTACGTGCTGACCTCGAACCTCGACGTGCCGAGTTCCAGCGAAGGCGTGGAGATCCAGGCCTCCCAGGTCGTGCTCGACCTCGGCGGGCACGCGATCCGTAGCGGGCACGTGTGCACCGGCGACGGCCCGACCTGTAGCGGCGCGGCGGGCATTCGGGGCATCGGCTTCGGGGTCATGAACTTTCCCTCCAGCATCACGATCCGGAACGGCACGGTGCAGGGCTTCGAGTTCGAGTGCATGCGGGTCTCGGGCGCCGGCGTCGTGGTTCGTGATCTGCAGGTATCGGACTGCGGCGCGAACGGCATCATTCATTTCGGCCAGGGCCTGATCGAAGACACGGTCGTCCGCAACGCCGGCGCTACCGGCATCACCGGGAACGGGTTGGTCACTGTCCGGAACAGCTATCTTCTGAACAATTTCTCCTACGGCGTGCAGGACGCCAATTGCAGCGGCAATACGCTGTGGTCGAACGCGACGAACCTGGCGATCACGGAGGAGAACTGCGCCAACGACATCGACATCAGCATCTGCAGCGGTGCGCCGTGTCCCTGAAGGCCATTGCGAGCTCGGGAGGCCACGGGGATCGTCGGCAGCCCGCGCGGGCATTTCCCCTGGCCGTGGCATTACTCGCATCCACATCGGCTGCGCTGATCGATGCGCCGGCTTCCCGGGCGGCCACCGCACTGGATGAAATCCATCTTTCGGCCGATATCCACACCCGGTTTCCGGCCGACGGCGGCGCGGTCCTGGTCGTCGGTGACGATGACATCATTCTCTACGACACCGCGCTCGGGGAGGCCGAGGCGACGGCGTTCCTCGGCGCCATCGACCGCTCGGACGTCGACGCCTATCACGCGGCCGATGCCTGCGGCGGAGCCCTGTTTTCCTTGAGTGCGACCGCGGAGATCGGTGGGACCTTGCTGCGACCCGTGGACGTCTTCGGAACGACGGGCGTCAAGTTTCTCGATGGCATCGCCGAAGGGATCGCCGACGGCGTCGATCTTGACGCCGTGACGCGCGATCCCGGCACCTGCGACCTGGTCGTTTCCTTCGATGTCACGGTCTTACTCGATGGGCAGGTGTTCCGCCCCGATGACCTGGTTCGCTTTTCCGGTGGCGCGTTCAGCCTGTTTCGCGCCGGCCCGGGCAGCGGCAACCTCGATGCGGCCCACGTGCTCGATACGGGCGCCGTGCTGGCAAGTTTCGCCGCTCCCGTTCCGGACCTCGGTACCGCCTTCGCCGACCAGGACGTGGTCGAGCAGGCCTCACCCGGAAGTCCCTGGGAGGTCGCATTCCAGCCGGCCGCGATCGATACGAGCTGGGCGGGCGCCGATACGGACGCGCTGTACGTGGTGCGGGCGCCGATTCCCGGCGACCTGCGCTGGAGCCGGGCCGACATCGACGTGCTCGAAGGCCAGGGCAGCGTGGACCTGGTCATCGATCGGGTCGGCCCGAACGAGGGCCCCGTCTCGGTCAGCTGGACGACGGTGGACGGCACGGCCACATCGGGAATCGACTTCGGCGGTGCGTCCGGGTCCGCCGCGTTCTCCGACGGGCAGGCGAGCGGAACCGTGCCGATCACCCTGTTCGACGACGGGGTCGTTGACGGCGACAAGACCTTCTTCGTCGACCTCGTGCAGGCCAGCAACGGTGCGCAGGTGATCCACCCGAGCCGAATCACCGTCCGAATCCGCGACGACGAGGACTTCCTGTTCGCCGACGGCTTCGAAAGCTGAATTCGAGGCGGGTTGTTGCCGGGAGCGCTGCCGCGCTACTTGCGGGCAAAGTCACACCGGCCAACGACCGAGACAGTTGAGGAACCGCTCGACGGTCCCCGACTTCCGGAGCCGATGGTCAGTGCTCGATCCACGGTGCTCACTGGGCCGGTCCGCTCCCCGTCGTCCCCCGCTCCTCGGGCTTGGCAGGTGTCCATGGGCGAGCCGCCCTCACTCGCGTTGCTTGCCTGCTCGGGGTACGCGTTTCACGCCTGATCAGGCAAACAGGCCGTAGACGTCGGCCAGTCGGCCCGACCGGCAGGCTCCTGCCGTAGCGTCACCCTTACCGTCTCCATCGCACGAACCCGTTCCGCCGCCCGGTCCGGGCGGTTCCCCGGTCGCCGTGCAACTATCGCCCGACCCTATTGCCTTCTCGGCTCGCCGCGCGGCCCGGATCCGCGTGTGCGGTTGCAGTGCTCGACGGCATTCAAGGTGGTGAGCGGTACCGCAGAGGCGGTGTGGCGAGACAAGGAGATGCACGAATGGAACGAACACGGTGGACATGGGGCCTGGCGTTCGCGCTGCTTTCGAAGGGCGCGATCGCCGGGGGCGTGATCGAAATCCATCAGCTCTGTGTGGCAGATGGATGCTTCGACGGCGACTTTCCCGGCTACCCGGTGACGGTCTTACACCCGGGAAGCTACCGATTGAGCTCCAATCTGGCGGTCGACCCGGGCGAAACAGCGATCTTCATCGATTCGGACCAGGTCGACCTGGATTTGAACGGCTTCACCCTGCGCGGAGGATTCGGTTGCAGCGGACCCCTCCCACTGTGTTCGGCCGATACCGGAGAGACCGGAATCTGGGTCGACAGCGGTCGCGTCGGCGTCTCGATTCATGGGGGTGCGGTCCGGGGAATGGGCAGCGTCGGCATCCGTGCATCGAGCGTGCTGAATCTCGGCATTCGGAACGTCTCGATCCACGACTGCGGCAACGGCATCGTCGCCAACGCGTCCGGCGGCTACGGCGTCGTGGACTCGGTCATGGTCGGCCGAAGCGGCTTTGCCGGAATCCGGGCAACCGAAGCGATCCAGATCCGGGACAGCCAGTTCATCAACAACTACAGCGAGGGAGCGGATGGAGGGACCTGCATCCGCAACGTATTCCGGGACAACGGGGACGGCCAGGGGCTCCCGGAAGAAAGCTGCGACGTGCAGATCGACGGCAATCTCTGCAATGGAGGGTTCTGTCCATGAGGTGTTTGGCTGTCTTCTGCCTTTTTGCCGTGCTGCAACCGGCCACCGCAGTGGCCGGTGGGCGCTATGAAATCAATCAGCTTTGCGTTTCGAGCGGTTGCTTTGCGGGAGATGCGCCGGGCTTTCCGATCGAAATCTCCCAGTCCGGCAGCTATCGCCTGACGTCCAACCTGGTTACTTCCGGAGGACAAGCACTTGACGCCGTGATCGACATTCAAGCACCGCAAGTCTCCCTCGACCTCAGCGGATTCACCGTGGGCGGACCCACCAATTGCTCCGGGTCTCCGCCTGTTTGTCTCGGCACGTTGGTCGATTCCGGAATCCGCGTGACCGGCGCCGCGCGAGTCGATCACGTGATGATCGAGAACGGGACCGTCGAAGGGTTCAACGAGAGTTGTGTTTCGATCGAAGCGGAGGTTCTTTCCATGATCGTGCGCGACCTTGGAATTAGCCATTGTCGAGAGCACGGCGTGAGTTCACTCGCCCCAGGCCGAGTCGAAGGCGTCAATGTGAACGTGATCGGGGAATCGGGCATTTTCGCACCGAACGCTCTGGTGCTCTACAGCGTGGTCAACGAAACCGGGTCAACTGGAATCTTTGCAGAAAGCTGCACTGGAAACCAGCTCAACAGAAACGGAAACGGGTCGACCATTGACCTGCTCTGTCCTGTTCAGATTGGCGGCAACTCCTGCTCCGGTGCATTGTGTCCGGACATCTGATCGAGCCGCGCACGCATGCTGAGGTGGGGTCCAGGGCCCTACTGTGGAGCAAAGGCATGGTTCGGGTCTACCCGGACTGGATCTCTATATGTCCGTGACTGCGACGTCTCGAACTATACAGCCCGTTTACAAATAGATCTGGAGACAGAACATGAGAATCGCTTGGTGCATGGCCATCTTGTTTTGGTCGATCGGGCAATCGGCCTTTGCCGATGGCCGGTTCGAAATTCATCAACTGTGCGTCCCGATCGGATGCTTCGAGGGGGACGCCCCGGGGTTTCCCGTCACGATCGATCGATCGGGAAGCTATCGTCTGACCTCGAACATCGAGGTTCCGCTGGGCGCGAACGGGATCCTGATTCCGCCGGGGTCGTTCGAAGTTTCACTGGATTTCGGTGGACACGCCCTGATCGGTCCGACCCGGTGCACGGGCAACCTGCCGTCGTGCGATCCACTCAGTGTGGGTGAGGGGATCATCGCAATCGACAGCGGGCAGCTGACCGTCTTCAATGGCGCCGTGACGGGATTCCCGGAAAACGGAATCGTTGCGACGAACTTGTGGCTGACTGACATGCGCATCGCGCACAACGGTCTGAGGGGCGCGCGCGTGTACGGCGATGGCCAAATCGATTCGGCGCTGTTCCTGAACAATGGAGGCACGGGGGCGTGGACCAACACGAGCTTCGTGATCCGCAACAGCGTGTTCGCCAACAACGGCGGTACCGGTGTGTCGAGCGGGGTCTGCAGCGGGAATTCCTTTCGATCGAACGGGTCCGGCGGGATGATCCCGGAGCAGCTCTGCTCGAACTTCGGGGACACCAATTTCTGCAATGGGAGTGCCTGCTGATGAATGCCGCCAGGACTTTTCTCGCCCTGGCGTCGCTGGTACCGGCTCCGGCGTTTTCCAGCACGCCGCTCGAAGAGATCTACCTGTCTTCGGACATTCACACGAACGTGCCCGGAGCCGGCGGCGGGGACTCGATCGCGAGCGATGATGCGATCACGATTCATCGGAATTCGACGGGAATTTCCGATTCCGTCCTGTTTCTCGGCGCCCTGGATCGATCGGACGTCGATGCCTTTCACGCGGCCGACGCGTGCGGTCCCGCGCTGTTCTCGGTTTCCAGCACGGTGGAAATCGGGGGGGTGGTCATGCGGCCTGCCGATGTGTTCCAGAGTGATGGTGGAAAGGCACTTGATGCGTTGGCCGTACAAGTCGCCGACGGGGTGGGCCTGGATGCGGTCAGTCGAGTTCCCGGCACCTGCGACCTGGTGGTCTCGTTCGACGCCACCGTCGAGCTCGATGGGGCGGTGTTCCGGCCAGACGACCTGGTGCGATTTGCGGGCGGCGTGTTCAACCTGTTCCGTGCGGGGCCGGGCAGCGGCAACATCGATGCAGTGCACGTGCTGGATACGGGCTCGGTCCTGGCCAGCTTTTCCTCGCCGACACCGGCGTTGGGGTTCGCCTTTTCCGATCAGGACATCGTCGAACAGACAGCGGCCGGCAGGCCCTGGTCCCTGGCCTTCGAGCCCGCCGCGATCGACGCCAGCTGGGAGCCGGCCGATACGGATGCAGTCTTCGCCGTCCGGGCGCCGATTCCCGGCGACCTGCGCTGGAGCCGGGCCGACATCGACGTGCTCGAAGGGCAGGGCAGCGTTAACCTGATCATCGATCGGGTCGGCCCGAACGAGGGCCCCGTCTCGGTCAGCTGGACGACGGTGGACGGCACGGCCACGTCGGGAATCGACTTCGGCGGTGCGTCCGGGTCCGCCGCGTTCTCCGACGGGCAGGCGAGCGGAACCGTGCCGATCACCCTGTTCGACGACGGGGTCGTGGACGGCGACAAGGTCTTCTTCGTCGACCTGGTGCAGGCCAGCAACGGCGCGCAGGTGATCAACCCGAGCCGGGTCACCGTCCGGATCCGCGACGACGAGGACTTCCTGTTCGCCGACGGCTTCGAAAGCTGAAGCATCGCACCGCGCTGCGGCCGGATCGGGAAACGTGTCGCAGCGTTGCTCCGTCCGCCGACGACTCGCCGGCAACTTGCCGAGAGCGGGGCGAGCGCCTGCCGGGCCTTCGCTCTGCCCGGAACGTCTCGCCTTCGCAGCCTTCACCGGCTAAGATGCAGGGGATTGCCGGCACCTTGGGGGGGTAAGGGCGCGTAGATCGAGCGAGGCCTGGTCGTGATCGGATCGAATTCCGAAGCCCGCAACGCCCGGTTCGGGCTTCGGGCCGTCATCGCAAGGGAGCGGACCTCCGAAAGGTTCCCTTTCGGCGGTGGAACCGGGTTGCTGTTCGTGCGGGCCGGTTGCGACCGACCGGACGTCCGTTGTCGCTGTCACCGAAACCCATCCGACCGCATCGGAGCCGATTCCCTTGTTTCCATCTGAAACCGCATGGCAACTGACGTTGATGGCGGCGGAGATCCTTGTGGTCTCCGGCCTGCTGCTGGGCCTGATCGCGCTGAGAAACGTCTTCGGTCTGGCAATGCTCTACCTTGCGCTGGGTGTGCTGCAGCACATGCAGACGCTGATGGCGGTCGCGGTGTACGTCGAAGTCGCGCCGGGGCTGATGATCAGCCCGGGCTCTGCCGTCCTGTTCACCGCGACGCTGTTCGCGGTCCTCGTGGTGTATGTCGAAGAGGGCGCGTTCGAGGTCCGGCGGCTGCTGTACGGATTGATCGGCGCAAATTTCGCGCTCAGCCTCCTGATGGTGCTGTTCGGCCAGCACCTCGAGAGCAGCGGCGCCTTGAACCTCTATGAAATGCCGCCGGAATTCTTCGACGTGAATCTGCGGGTCTTCGTCGTCGGGACCATTGTCCTGTTTCTCGACGTGTTCCTGATCATCCTGCTGTTCGACGCGCTCGGTCGCTGGATGCCGCGGTCGGCCTTGCTGCGGGTGATGCTGACCATGTTGATCGTGGTCAGCTTCGACTCCCTGCTGTTCACGTTCGGTGGCTTCTTCGGCTCGCCGGGCTTCTACGACATCCTGGTCTCGAACCTGGTCGGAAAGGTGGCAAGTTCCCTGCTGTACTCGATCGTCGTCGCTGCTTTCCTGCTGCGCTCACGGCGACGGTCCGCAGCCCTGGATGGCACCGTGGCGGCCGGCGAGGTCTTCGGCTTGCTGACCTATCGTCAGCGCTTCGAACACCTGCGTGAAATGGCGGACCGCGACGCATTGACCAGGTGCTTCAATCGGGGCTATTTCGAACGGCACTCGGTTGCGTTCCTGGACCGCAGGCTCGGCACTGGCCAGTCGGTGGTCCTGGCGCTGCTCGATCTGGATCACTTCAAGAGCATCAACGACCGCTACGGCCATAGCGTCGGCGACGAGGTGCTGCGCAAGGTGATCGATCGAATCGAACGACAACTGCGGACCGATGACCTCCTGTGCCGCTACGGCGGCGAGGAATTCGTCATGTTGCTGCCGAGTTCCGACCCGGAACACGCAGAAGCGGTACTTGAGCGCATCCGGCGACTGGTGGAGGACAGCTCGGTCACCGAAGGCTGGTTGCCGGGCGGTCTCCCCGTGACGATGACGATCGGAGCGATGCTGATCCCCCCTCGAGCCGCCGGCGAGACCGTTGCGAAGTTTCTCGAGCAAGCCGATCGCTGCCTGTACGAAGGCAAACGCCGGGGACGCAACCGGGTGATATTCCGACCGGTCGACGAAGCCGTCGAGGAGTCCAGCGCGATCCAGCCGGTCTGAGCGCTTCGACGCCGGGATCTAGAGCAGAGAGAGTTGATCGCCGCTGCGTGTCGGGCACCGGAAGCGGGTCGCGTCGAGTTCGACTCGGTCGTCGCCGGTCAGACCGAGCCGGCGCTGGGCCCTGCGGAAACGATTACGGATCAAGGTGGCGAACGGCCCGGTGCCCGACATCCGCGTGCCGAAAGCGCTGTCGTAATCCTTCCCGCCGCGCATCTGCCGGACCAGGCTCATGACGTGCTTCGCGCGGTCGGGGTAGTGCTGGGTCAGCCAGTCGCGGAACACGGTCTTCAGTTCGTGCGGCAGTCGCAGCAGGACGTAGCCGGCCGAGCCTGCCCCGGCGTCCGCTGCGGCCTCGAGCATGGCCTCGATCTCGCGGTCGTTGATCTGCGGGATGACCGGGGCGATCAGCACACCCGGCTTCAGGCCGAGTTCGGCCATCGCACGAAGGACCTTCAGCCGGCCCGCCGGTGAGGCGGTCCGCGGTTCCAGCGTTCGCTTCAGTTCATTGTCCAGCGTGGTCAGGCTCACCGAGACCGACAGCAGGTTGCGGTCGGCCAGTTCACCGAGCACGTCGAGGTCGCGCAGGATCGTGATGCCCTTGGTCAGGATCGACACCGGATGTCGATATTCCAGAAGCAATTCAAGCAATTGTCGGGTAATTCCCAGTTTCCGCTCGATCGGCTGGTAGGCATCGGTGTTGATGCCGAGCACGATCGGCTTCGGCTGGTAGTTCGGCCTGCGCAGTTCGGCTTCGAGAAGCTCCAGCGCATTCCGCTTGAAGAACAGCTTCGTCTCGAAATCCAGCCCCGGCGACAGGTACAGGTAGCTGTGCGAAGGGCGGGCGAAGCAGTACACGCAGCCGTGCTCGCAGCCCCGATAGGGGTTGATCGACTGCTCGAAGGGCACGTCCGGCGACTGGTTGCGGCTGATGATCGACCTCGCCGTTTCCTCAGTGACCGTGGTCTGGACGGGAGGCAGGTCGTCGATCTCTCGAGGCCAGCCGTCGTCAGCGATTTCCGACGAGGTCCGGGTAAAACGGTGGTCCGGATTGCCGGTGCTGCCGCGTCCTCGGGCGAGAGGGGGGCGAGGGATGGGTGCCTGGGCTGACATACTGTATAAATTAACACCCTTCCGGCTCCAGCGCAATGCATCCGGTACCGCACCGCGCTTTCGCCACGTGGAATCGCACGGGATTCACCATCTTTCACGAGGTCTGGAGGATTGACGTCGGGACTCTCGCTAGGGTCAGAGCTGCTCGCTCCGGAGGTGGCCCATGCTCGTTTCGAATCGATTCAGTTCTTGCACCTTGCTTGCGGTTGCAATGCTCAGCGTCGGATCGACGGCGGTTCGTGCCGCCGTGATCCCCGTCGGCGAAGTGGTGGAGGTGGCCGAGGACGGTCGGTGTTCGTTGCTCGAAGCCTTCGAGAATGCTGCGTTCGATCGGGCGGTATATGCCGATTGCCCGGCCGGTACCGGCGCGGACCAGCTCTGGCTGGCGCCCGGCCATGTCTATCTGCTCGACCAGCCGTGGACGGGCGCCGACAGCGCGGTTCGGCCGATCACGGGAGAGCTCGACATTCTCGGCAACGGTGCGCGGATCGAGCGCGCGACGCAGGCTCCCGAGGGCTTCCGCATGCTGGACGTCGTCGGCGGTCGGGTCCTTCTGGACGATGTCGAACTCAGCAACTTCCGGTCCGATGGACTGATGGTCGGCGGTGGTGCGATTCGTGTGTACCAGGCGGAAATGACGATCAGGAACTCCCGCTTGAGACAGAACCTGGCGCGCGGCCTGTTCCGCTTCGGAGGGGCCATCCGGATGGACGAGGCGACGGTCCTCATCGAGGATTCCTACTTGATCGGCAATTCCGCCAGCTCGACCGATCCGGAGCAAGGCGGAGGTGCCATCGCGCAATTCGACGGCGAGTTGACCATCCGTCGCAGCAGCCTGGTCGACAATTCGGCCGACATCGTCTGCGCGCCCGGCCGCGGCGACACGCTGGCCGGAACCGGGGGCGCACTGAGAATCGAAGCCGTGGGGCCGACCGGTGCCCGGGCCTACATCTACGACAGCACGCTTGCCGACAATATCGCCCGCGTGGGCGGCGGGATCCACCTGGTCGCGATCGCCGATACGGGCGTTGCCGGCATCGAGGACGTGTTCGTCCAGTTGATGCGGTCGACGCTGGTTCGAAATCGGGCCGAGTCCTGCGGCAGCCTGACCGGGCTCGGCGACGGAATCCATGTCCAGGAAGCCTTCGGCGGATCGGGTCGCGTCGCGTTCGGAAATACCATCCTGCACGGAAACGGCCGCCCGGTCGGCGGCGATATTCTCGGGCTGGACTGCAGCGCCAATGACCCGAACGTGAGCTTCTATTCCCAGGATGGAAACGTCATCGACCCCGACGACCAATGCCCATCTTTCGGTTTCGATGCGTTCGAACCCGACCTCGATGCGATCATCGATGACGACAGGGTCAACGGCGATAGCGCCCATTACCTGCCGCTGGCCGCCGGGCCGGCAGTGGACCTGCCGGAGGCCGGAATTCACTGCGAAGCCACGCCGGACCAGCTTGGCAACCCGCGGGCCGGAGGGGCGGGCGCCGGCGGATCCCTGTGCGACAGTGGTGCGGTCGAGCTGCAGCCGATCGGCGCGGTCTACACCCTGACCGTGGAAGTGATCGGCCCGGGATCCGGACGGGTAGTCAGTTCGCCGGCCGGCATCGACTGTCCAGGAACATGCAGCGTCCCCCTCGCCGGAGGGACGGTGGTCGAATTGACCGCCATCCCAGATCCCGGGCACACCTTCGCCAGCTGGTTCAACGGCGGCTGCTCGGGAGATCAATCGTGCTCCTTGCTGATGGATTCGGATCGCAGCACCCTGGCCGGCTTCTTTCCGCCGCAGCGGTACCCGCTCGAGGTGCTGATCCAGGGTGGCAGCGGGCAGGTCCTGAGTTCTCCGGACGGCATCGATTGCCCCGGTGTCTGCCTTGCTGAATTCGACACCGACTCGACCGTAGAGCTCACCCAGGTCCCGGCCCCGGGCTTCGTCTTCGAAGGATGGTCGGGGCCCTGTTCCGGAACCGGGAGCTGCAGCGTTCCGATGACTCAGGCGCAAAGCGTGACGGCGTCCTACGGTACGGAAAACCCGCTCACGGTCATCGTCGATGGGCCGGGACGGGTGACGAGTTCACCGATCGGAATCGACTGCCCGGGCAACTGCAGCGAGAGTTTCGCGTCGGGCGAAACGGTGACCTTGCTGTGGCAGGCGGACCCGGGCTCGGCGTTTCTTGCCTGGACCGGCGACTGCAGCGGCAACGGCGGGTGCCAGCTCTCGATGGACCAGCCACGCTCCGTAGGCGCCGAGTTCGGCCCCGCGGGCTACGAGCTGAGGGTCATCATGGAGGGCGCCGGCAGCGGACGAGTGTTCGATCTGCCGGCGGCAGAACGGATCGATTGCCCGGGACTTTGCTCGGCGACGTTCGACGCGGGCACGGTGGTGACCTTGCAGGTAACGGTTGACGCCGGTTCGAGTTTCCAGTCCTTCGCCGGCGACTGTAGCGGGCCGAGTTGCAGCGTATCCCTCGACCGCGATCGGGAGGTGCGAGCGATCATCCGCTCGCCTGAACAGGTCTTCCTCGACTCCTTCGAGTAGGCGTTCAGGGCCGAGTTTGCGCCGACCAGTCGGCGAGCCGTTCCTGGTCGGCAGGGCTCCACCAGTCGCCGATGGTAGACCGGGCCAGCCCGGCCGTTTCCAGCGCTTCGATCCGGTCACCGCGGGCCGCCTGAAGCCGGGCCCGAAGCATCAACAAGGGATGAGGCGCGGCCCGCAGGCTCTCCAGTTCGGTCAATGCGCGATCGGCCTCGTCGAGGGCGGACCGAGCGAGCGCCAGTCGGGCGCGCTCGGCCTCGACCTCGACGCCGAGCGTGCGGTCTTCGCCGGCCAGCTCGGCCGCGCGCTGCAGAATCCGTCGAGCGTCGTCGAATCGCTGCTGACCCCGGTAATAGCTGGCTGCCAGCACCCGCGCGCGGACCGACACCGCAAGGTCTTCGACCTCGTCGGCGCCGCGGATCAAGTCGTCTGTAGCGGCAAGACCGGCGTCCGACGGCTGTTCCCCTGCACTCCGTTCGATCTCCAGCAGGCCAAGCCGTATCAGGCGCTGATCGCCTTCGCGGCCGGTCTGCTCGGCGATGCGCATGGCTTCGAGACCATAGCTTCGCGCCTGGTCGAAGCGACGCTCCGCGAGCGCCACGGCCGCGAGCTCCCGATAGCCGTCGATGACGAGATCATCCTCGCCGATCGTCTGCGCCTTCTCGAGACCGGTGCGGGCGAGCCTGCGGGCGGGTCCGAATTTTCCGGCGTAGCGATGCAGGCGGGCCAGCCGGATCCGCAGGTCCGCCACGCCGTCCTCATCGCCCAGCTGCTCGCGGATGCCGATCGTTAACTGAAGCAAGGTCTCGCTGTCGGAGTACTCGCCGCGGGCTTCGCGCAGCGCCGCGGTGCGACTCAGCACGGCAGCGTAGCCGGCCTGGTCCCCGCGTTCGTAGAAACATTCCCGCGCCCGATCCAGATGTTCAAGAGCCTCGTCATCGCGGTCGAGCCGGAGCAGGATCGACGCGAGGGTGCTTCGAGCCGAGCCCTCCAGGCGCAGTGCGTCCGTGCGTTCCGCGATGCGTATCGCCTCCCGGCTGCTGGCCTCGGCCCGTTCGAGTTGACCGAGGTCACGCTCGATCAGGCTGATATTGTTCAACAGGATGCCGCGAATCGACGGCGACCGGGCCCGTTCCGCCGCACGACGAAAGGCGTCGAGCGCATCGTCGGGGCGACCGAGCTGCCACAGCGCGATCCCGATCGCATTGTTGATCCGGTGGCTCCAGAAATCGCTGTCGAGGCGCTCTCGCATCGGGACCAGGATCGCGAGGGAGCGCTCGCGATCGCCCAGCCTCCGTACTGCAATGGCCAATTCGTAGCGCGCGAATTCGAACGCCGGATCCTCGGCCAGTGCGGCCTCGAAGAGTTCGGCTGCTCGTGGCACGTCGCCGGCCAGCTGAGCTGCCATCCCCCGAAGCAGTGTCTCGATCGCGAAACTTGACTGGGAGACCAGGCCGGCATCGAGGCGGATCTCTTCGTCCGCCTGACCCCGCACCCGGACCAGTAGCGCATCGAGTCCTCGCCGGACCAGTTCGTCGGCTTCGGCAAATCGTGCCTGGTAGCGCGGGCCATGTATCGAATCTCCATCGATCACCAGGGCCAAGCGGCGGTCGCCATCCTGTTCCTCAGCCGCCATTCGCACGCGGATTTCCCTGTCGTCTGGTGGCGAGGCCGAATCGGCCACTCGGATACGGTCTGCGCCGAGTTCGTTCCCCAGGAGCATGGCCAGGTAATCGACCAGCGGCGACGACAGGGATTCGCCGCTTTCGGCGGCCACCGCGCGCAGCGTCACCGCTTCGCCGCCGTCGGCACGCGGTTCGGAAGAATTGCCGCGAAACGCCTGCCAGGCCAGCATTGCAGCCGCTACGACCAGGATCGCGGCAATGACGCGGGGTAGTGGGTGCGTCCGCTCGGAGCGGGTGCGCACGGCTCGGGTCGCTCCGCCCGCATCGTGGCGGTGACGCACCACCTCGCCGACAAACTGGTAACCGCGTCCGTAGCGCGTCGCGACCAGCGCGGGACGGCGGGCGGAATCGCCGAGCGCGTTGCGAATGTCCCGGACGACCTGCGCGATGGAGCTGTCGGACAGCGCTTGATGGCCCCATACGTGATCGAGAATGTCGTCTCGACTCACGGTAGCGGGCGCGCGTTCGACCAGCAGGATCAGCACCCGAAGAGCGTGGTCACGAAGCGCCACCGGGCCATCGGCGTCGTGCAGGGTTTCACGCACCGGATCGAGTTCGAAACCGGCGAAGCGGTAGACGAATTCGATGCCTCCGGAATCGCGATCGAGTGCTCCGCGATTGCTCATGACCATCGGTTCCGTTCCGAGAACTCCGGTCGGAGTATAGCGTTGCATCCGGCCGCGCCAGACTTCCGGAACGCCGGAGAGGGTCGGCTCAACGTCCGGTCTCGCGCGAAGACTCACTCCAGCCCAGTGCGGTCTGGACGCGTCGGATGTCGTCCGGCAGCGGGGCATGGAAGGCCAGCCGGTCTGCGGTTGCCGGGTGCTCGAAGGCGAGCCGTTCGGCGTGGAGCAACAGCCGGTGGCTGGCGAACTTCATCCGGAACAGGCGGTTGTGGCGACGGTCGCCGTGGTTGACGTCACCGATGATCGGATGGGCCAGGCCGTTCAGGTGGCGGCGCAGCTGGTGGCGGCGACCGGTTTCGGGCCTCAGCTCGACGAGGCTGTAGCGCGACGTGGGGTGGGGCGCGACGGGTTCGTCGATCTCGGCGCGAGCCAGGCAGCGGAACCGGGTCATCGCTTCCTGGTCCCCGCGCTGCTCGTGCTTCAGCGGCCTGTCGATCAGGCCCTCGTCGTCGATCCAGCCGCGCACGATCGCCAGGTAGCGTTTCTCGACGGTGCCGGCCATGAACTGCTTGCCGAGAATGGCCGCGGCCTCGACGTCGAGGGCGCAGACCAGCACCCCGGAGGTCGCCCGATCGAGCCGGTGGACGGTCCAGACGCGCTGACCCAGCCGCTCCCGCAGGATTTCGGACAGGAACACCCGGTCGCGCGAGATGTTCGTCCGGTGGACCATCAGGCCGGACGGCTTGGCGACCACGACGATCCGGTCGTCGCGGTGCAGGACCTCGATCGGCGTGTCGGCCCAGGCGTGCGTCATTCGGCGTCGAGCCCCGCGGCCTCGAGCACCCAGGGCGGTGTCCGCGGCTCGTCGGCGAACTGCGATCGATCGCCGACGGCGAGCAGCCATCGGTGCAGCCAGCTGATGCCGCCGGGTCCGGTCCAGAGGTCGCGGCTCTCGTAGGCGGGGTCGGCCAGCGCGGCCTCGAGCGGGAGGAACGTGTGCCCTTCGCTCGTCAGTCGGGCCGCCAGCGCATCGAACCAGTCCGCGTTGAGCAGATTGACGTGAAGGAGGAGCACCTGGGCGATCTCGCGACCGAACAAGTGTCGCCCGTTTGCGACGAAGTAGGCGGTCTTGTCGGCCATGTAGTCGACATAGGATTCGCCGAGGCGCTGCTTGAGGGCCTCGTCGCCGTTCCGGTCCGCGTGGTAGTAGGCCGCCGCGAAAATCCACTCGGAGTTGTCGATCGTGACCGGGGCGACGGTGTAGCCGTGGTCGGCCAGCCAGCGGAAAACCGTGTCGCGCACCTCGATCGATCGACCGGTACGCAGGAAGGGGTGACGGAAGTAGCGCACCGACGATCCATGCCGTTCGGCCAGCGGACGGATGATCGTATCGCCCCGGGCGATGTCGGCGAGGTACTCGGCGACCGGGGTGGCGTGCAGGTCCGGGTGCGAATAGCTGTGGTTACCGAGTTCGTGACCCGCCGCCAGCCATGCGCTCAGGACGTCGACGCGGCCCGGATCGACGGTTCCTTCGACTTCGAGCTTGACCTCGTTGACGAAGCCGACCGCCTTGATGCCGTGCTTGCCGAGCGCCGCGAGCAGGCGCTCGTTGATGGCTGCGATGTCGGCGGTGCCGCGGTCGCGGACCGCCTGGAGCGGAAGGTCGTCGATGGTGACCGCGATCGGCGCGGGCAGGGCGCGCCCGCACAGGCCGACGGCGAGCGTCGCGAGGACGAGGAACGAGGGTCGGAGCGAGTGCATGCGCGATCCGTTCGGGGAGGGATACCCAGTCTAGCCCGGTCCGCTGCGTGCTAGTCTGCCCGCATCCAGTCCGGGAGGAATCGCATGGTCCGGCATCGCTTGCACGCGGGATGCGCCGCAGCGCTGCTGCTTCTTGCCGCCGCGTGCGCAAGACCGGTGGCCGAGGACGCGACGAAACCGGACCCGCTGTTCGGGCTCGGCGATCGGGAGATCTTCACGGTCACGGCCGAGCAGCTGCAGCGGGACTTCCACGTCCTTGTGCGGCTGCCGCGCAGCTACCGAGAATCCGATCGCGCCTACCCGATGGTCTTCCTGCTCGACGGCGGCATCCTGTTTCCCATGCTCAGTCCCTTCCAGCTGATGATGGAAGCGGAGCGAAGCGCGGGCGAGGTAATCGTCGTCGGCATCTCCTACGGCGGGCTGGGCTATTCGAACGGCAACCTGCGCGGTACGGACTACACGGCACCGTCGGACGAGGTCGAGTATTTCGGCGGTGTCCACGCCTACCAGGACTTCCTCGCCGACGAGCTGTTGCCGCGCCTGCAGCGCGACTACCGGATCGACCCGGCCCGGCGAGTGCTCCTGGGCCAGTCGCTGGGCGGTCAGTTCGCGATCCACGCGGCGCTGACCCGGCCCGAGCTGTTCACGACCTACGTGGCCGTGAACCCCGCGATCCATGCGAACCCGGCGTATTTCATGGACCTCGAAACCGTGCGCGGTGATCCGCCGACGCGCCTGGTGCTGGCCATCGGCAGCGAGGATGACCCCCGATACAGCGGTCCGGCAGCGGAATGGATCGATGCCCGACAGGAATCCGATGACCCGGGCCTCGAGCTCGAGGTCCTGCCGTTGCCGGGCGCGCACCACGCCACCAGCGCACCGCGGGCGTACTTCGACGTCGTTCGCCGCATCGCACCGCCCGAGGAGGCGACTCCGGAGTCCTGAGCCGGTCTTCGCGGCCGGCCGGTAGGCTTTGCGGGAGATCGATCGGTCGAACCCTTCGGCCGGTCCGAGTCCATCCGAACGCGAGGAGAACATCATGTCCGAATCCGAGAAGGTCCTGCTCATTACCGGCGCTTCGACCGGTATCGGCGCGGCGACCGCGCGCGCAGCCGTCGACGCCGGCTATCGACTGGCGTTGACCGCACGCAGCACCGACAAGCTCGATGCGCTGGTCAAGGAGTTCGGCCGGGAGCGCGCCTTCGCGGTGCCCTGCGACGTGTCGCGCTTCGAGGCCCAGCAGCGCATGGTGGAAACGGTGGTCAACCACTACGGCCGGATCGACGCGGTGTTCGCCAATGCGGGCGTCGGCGGCGGCCCCGGGGGCTTCTCCGGCGCACCGGTCGACGGCTGGCGGACCATGGCCGAGGTCAACATTCTCGGCGCTGCCTACACGCTGCGCGCCACCCTCGAGCACGTCAAGAAGGCGCGCGGCCACGTCCTGCTGACGGGTTCCGTGGC
This sequence comes from Halomonas denitrificans, assembly GCA_019800895.1. Taxonomy (NCBI): domain Bacteria; kingdom Pseudomonadati; phylum Pseudomonadota; class Gammaproteobacteria; order Oceanospirillales; family Halomonadaceae; genus Halomonas; species Halomonas denitrificans. Next base: position 298,143 of record JAHVKF010000001.1, on the reverse strand, counting down.
AGGCCGCCGTACCCTGAGCGGGTCGTTCTATTCGGCGACCAAGTGGGCGGTCTCGGCCATCGGCTACGGCCTCCGCGAGGAGCTGCGCGGCACCGGGGTCCGGGTCACGCTGATCGAGCCCGGCATGGTCGATACACCGTTCTTCGATGAACCGAAGCCGGACGCGCTGAAGCCGGAGGACGTCGCCCGCTCGGTGGTCTACGCGCTGAGCCAGCCGGAGCACGTCGACGTGCACGAGTTGATGGTGCTGCCGACGCCGCCGATCGAGGACTGATCGGCGATCGATCGCAGGCCAGTCTCCTGAAACGGTTCCGCTGCTTTCCGGAGATGCCTGAAGAAGGGCTCCGAAGAAGGCATCTGTCGCCGACGCTCGCCGATGAGGCAGAGCGCGCCATTTGATCCAGATCATCCGCTGGGGCGTCGGGCGCTGCCATGATCGGACCTGGTCCGTCGGCCGGAGAACTGCCGTGCGATTCATCCCCAGGGCACTGCTGAAGAAGACCTACAACCGCGGAAGCCTGAAGAACGACGATCGCGGCGTTCGATTCTCGCTGAAGAACCGCCTTGCACCAGCGGCGCTGGTGGCCATCGACCGGATCGTGATCGACGGCGAAACGATCGACGCGTCCACGGTTCGCGTCTCGCTCGACGGGGGCGATCCGATTCCGTTGAACGACCTGGCGGTCGGCTCGACGGTCGACTTCCCGCTCGGTGCGCTTCTGACCCTCTCGATCGACCGGTCCGCGCTCGACGAAGGCGAGCACGAGATCGTCCTGGAGTTCACCGCGCAACCGTTCGGAAGCCTGGCTTTCGATGTGCGTGATTCGCTGGCCACGGGACGCCGGGACCCGGACGCGGTCCCGCGCTCGGCCGACGACGATCATGCAGTCGGGATCATCGAGCAGCGCCAGCGCTTCGTTCGCGAACGCACGGGTAGTTCGCTCGAACACGCCGCGAAGCTCTCGTTCGACCCGGAAATCACCAAGGGCAACATCGAGCACCTGACCGGTGTTGCGCAGGTGCCGCTCGGCATCGCTGGACCGCTCCACGTGCACGGCGAGCATGCAAAGGGCGCGTTCTACGTCCCGTTGGCGACCACCGAAGGCACGTTGGTGGCCTCGTACAACCGCGGCATGAAGGTCATTGCCGCGTCCGGCGGCGTGAAGTGCGCGGTGGTCGGGGACAACATGCAGCGAGCGCCGGTCTTCGAGTTCGATGACGCCGCGACGGCGCGGCACTTCGCCGACTGGCTGGTCGAGCACATGGACGCGATTCGCCGGGTCTGTACCGAGTCGGACCCGTTCGTCACGCTCAAGCACGTCGATTACTACCTGGCGGCACGCTTCGTGTTCACGCGATTCAACTTCACAACGGGCGACGCGGCCGGGATGAACATGGTCGGCAAGGCCACCTTCGCGGCCTGCAACTGGATTCTCCGGCAGGCGAGCGACTTCGGGGTCCGAAACTTCTTTCTCGAATCGAACTTCGCGACCGACAAGAAAGCGTCGCAGATCAACAGCATGCGAACGCGGGGGAAGCGGGTCGTGGCCGAGTGCACGGTCAAGCGGGACGTGCTGCGCGACGTGATGGATGCGGACACGGAACAACTGGCACACCACGCCCGGGTGGCCAACGTCGGCAGCATGCTGTCGGGCGCGAACAACAACGGCTGCCATGCGGCCAATGCGATCACGGCGATGTTCATCGCGACGGGGCAGGACGTCGCGAACGTGGCCGAAGCATCGGCGGGTATTCTCTACACCGAGCTGACGCCCGAGAAGGACCTGTACATCTCGATCACGCTCCCGTCCCTGATCGTGGCAACCGTCGGCGGCGGAACGGGGCTGCCGACCCAGCGCGAATGCCTCGCGATGATGGGGTGCGACGGGGCCGGTAAGGTGATGAAGCTGGCCGAGATCGTCGCCGGCACGGTACTCGCGGGCGAAATCTCCCTCGCTGCCGCGATCTCCTCGCTGGACTGGGTGTCCAGCCACGATCGCTACGGCCGCAACGACCCGACCCGTGAGTGACGAAGCCCGGGCCGGGCGTTCCCGGCCCGGTGGGGACGCTCAGGCATCGCCGGCCTTGCGCTGGACCGCGACGTAGAAGCTCTCGCCGTCGATCTCCGCGACGCGCTGGACGGTCCATTCCATGACGAACGCTTCGCCGTCCTTGCGGTAGTTGATCGCCTGGCCGAGGAACGGCCGCCCGGCCTGGAGGTCGGCCTCGAGCCGTTCGAGTTCCGCGCGATCGGTCTTCTCGCCCTGGAGGAAACCCGGCGTGCGGCCGAGGACCTCGTCGCGGCCGTAGCCGGTGAGATCGGTGAAGGCGTCGTTGACGAACACGATTTCCGACGCACCGTGTTCATCGGTGGCACGAGTGACCATGACCGAGTCGAAGCTTCGGTCGGCCAGGGCCTTGAACAGGGGCGATGCGATGGAAAGGGTCTGCTGGCTCATGGAGTCGAGTCCGGTTTCGAGTGAGCAGGGACCGTAACGCGTCGGCGTCAACGCGGTCTGTCGCTTGAAGCGCGTGCGTCGGCGCGCCATCTGTAGACTCGAGATCCCTGAATGTTCCACGAACCCGGTGCCCTGATGAATGCCGTTCCCTCGATCGAAGCCGTTGCCGCCGTAATCCAGGCCGCGCTGACGCCGGTCTTCCTGCTGGTTGCGATCGGCGGCTTCCTCAACATGCTTTCCGCGCGGCTGGGGCGGATCATCGACCGCAAGCGCGCCGTCGATGCCGGGCTTGGCGACAGGCCGAGCAACGCGGAGGCGCTTCGTGCGGAGACGGACCGGCTGCGCCGGCGGGTACGCTTCGTCAACGGTTCGATCCGTCTGTGCGTTGCCAGCGCGGTGCTGGTCTGCCTGGTGGTGGTGACGCTGTTCGTCGGCGAATTGACCGCGCTGGAAATCGGCGTCTGGGTGGCCGGGCTGTTCATGGCCGCGATGCTGCTGATCACCGGCGGGCTGGTCTGCCTGCTGCTGGAAATCGGGATCGCTGCCCGGCAGGTGGCCGAGCGGCGCTGAGACGGGCGTCGCCGAGACGCGTGGGACCTCGATTGCCGTCTCCGGACGCTTCGTCCCGATCCTATTCGTCGGACGCGGCCCGTTGAGCCCGCTCCTTGCGTGCCTTCGAGCGACGCTTCTCCGGAGCTTCGGCCATGGTTTCCAGTTCCTGGAGAATGTCGACGTCGCCTTCCGCGAGCAGCTTGGGGAAGGCCCGGCGGCACGCGGTCCAGGTGCCGCCGATGATCGCCAGGTAGATGATCGAAACGAGTAGCGCATAGCTCAGCTGGTCGACGAAGTCGCCGAGCCAGTCGGGCACGTCGATACCCAGCACGCCTTCCACGAAGCCTCCGAGGATCGGTCCCACGATGCCGATCTCGACGAACACCAGCACCATCACCCAGACCATGATCTTGAACGCGATCAGGCGCCGGACCAGGGCACCCAGCGCATCGCGCCAGGCCTTGCTGTAGCACAGCGCGGCCACGGCAATCGTCAGGCCGGCGGCGACGCCGAGCGAATCGGCGAGCGCGTCGAGGACCCCACCGATCGACGTCCACGCCGGGGCACCGGCGAGCGTGCCGGTGCCGTCGAGCAAGCGGCCGATGAACTCGACCAGGACCAGGGCGATCGCGCCCGGAATCAGTGCGCCGGCGAGCCAGGGGAAATCCTCTTCGCCTGCCAGCGGGTCGCTGAACAGGTATTGGCGGTAGAGCAGGGCATACGACGCGCCGAGCAGTACCGCGGCCAGGTTGATGAACCGGATGCCTGCGATCGGGTTCAGCACGCCCTGGAGTGCATAACCGAACAGCAGGCCGACCGCGACGAGCACCAGGACGGCCGGGCGCGGCCAGGGACCGAAGATCCGATCGAGGCGGTCGTCGTCGCTGCGGCCGTTGAAGGCCTGTCGCAAGGCCGGCAGCATGTCGGCAAATCCGCGCCGGGCGACGCGGAACAGGTGGCGTGGGTTGTACACGGAAAGGGATTCGGGCCGGACCAGCGACGAGCATCGCCCGGTTGCGGCATCGGGTCAATGGGTCACAAGTCCCGAACGTTCAGAAGATCGACAGCTCCAGGCGTTCCGTGAGTTCGTGGAGGGCTACGCGACCGGCCACGGAATTGCCCATGGCGTCGAGCGGCGGCGACCACACGCAGATTCCCGAGTGGTCGGGCGCCACGGCGAGGATGCCGCCGGCCACGCCGCTCTTGCACGGCAGGCCGACCGAGAAGGCGAAGTCGCCCGCGGCATCGTAGGTGCCGCAGGTCAGCATCACGGCCATCACCCGGCGAGCGAGACTGCCCGAGAGCACGGTCCGGCCGCTTGCCGGATCCACGCCATCGTCAGCCAGGAAACGCACCGAACGAGCGATCTGCCGGGCGCTCATCGTGATCGCGCACTGCCGGTTGTAGACATCGAGCACCGCGTCGATGTCGTTGGTGAGATTGCCGAAGGAGGCCATCAGGTTGCCCATTGCCCTGTTCCGCTGCGAGGTGGCGTCCTCTGCAGCGGCCACCTCCGGATCGATCCGCACCGGTTCGCCGGCCAGCTCGCCGATCAGGCCGGTCAGCGAATCCAGTGGATCGCTGCAGTGCTCGATCAGGAGGTCCGCGATGACCAGCGCGCCCGCGTTGATCATGGGGTTTCGAGGGATCCCGCGCTCGTGTTCGAGCTGGACCAGGGAATTGAACGGGTCGCCGGAGGGCTCGCGCCCGACGCGGGTCCAGATCTCCTCGCTGACGCCGCGGTCGCTACCCAGGCGCTGCATGGCCAGAACCAGTGCGAACAGCTTCGACATCGACTGGATCGGGAAGCATTCGTCGGCGTCGCCGACCACGTGCTCGCGTCCGTCGAGCTCGACCAGGGCCAGGCCGAAGCGGTCCGGATCGAGTTCGGCCAGCTGCGGAATGTAGTCGGCCACCTCTCCCTTCCGTGCGTGCGGACGGGCAGCGTCGGCCGAGTCTCGGATCGCCTGCTCGATGTTCGTCGGGTCGATGCGGGCCATGGGTCTGCTCCTGGGCAACGGAGCGGCAGGGTAGCAAAGTCCGGCCGGCGGTCGAACTCCGCTCTCGGTAGACTGTCGCATCGAATCATCAGAACGAGGAATGCGCCATGACGACGAAGCCGGATCGATTCGCCCGATGGCTGCCGATCGCAGCCAGTCTCCTGTTGCTGGCCGGCTGCCAGGCCGCGAAGTACCGCACGCTCGAATCCTTCGGCATCGAGAAGCGCGACATCCTTGGAAGCCGCGTGGAGGCTGCACGCGATGCCCAGGACGATGCGCGCGAGCAGTTTTCCTCGGCGCTGGAGCAGTTCCGGGCCACGGTCGAGTTCGACGGCGGCGACCTGGAGGATCTCTACGACCGGCTCGACCGGGAGTACACGCGCAGCGTCGATGACGCCGAACGGGTGCGGGATCGGATCGACTCGATCCGCGACGTCGCCGAGGACCTGTTCGACGAATGGGAAGACGAGCTCGACGCTTACGAGAACGCGAATCTGCGCGATCGATCCGCCGAACTCCTGCGCGATACGCGGTCGCGCTACGGCCGGATGATCGTTGCGATGCAGCGCGCCGAGGCCACCATGGATCCCGTGCTGGAAGCCTTCGAGGACCAGGTGCTGTTCCTGAAGCACAACCTGAACGCCCGCGCGATCGCGGCGCTGCGTTCCGAGCTCGACGGTATCGAAGACGACACGGAGGCGCTGGTCGAGGCGATGAACGCATCGATTGCCGAGGCCGACGCGTTCATCCAGAGCCTCGAAGGGTCGTCGTGACGCATCCGCTCCGGGTCGCGTCCTTGTCGATCGGGCATCGACCGGGGAACCACTTCGGGGTGCGATCCTCCAAGCCCTGCTCGTAATCGCAATCGGTATCGTGATCGTGACGGAGACGCAGCTTCGATGATGGCATTCGCAGCACGCCGGCCTTCCCCGCTTCCGGGAGCGTTCGCGCTGGTCGCCGCACTGAGCATGCTCTCGGCCGGGGGTCTTCGTGCCCAGGAGGTCGACGCGGAGACGCCCGCAGCCGCCTTTTCCGCGTGCCGGGTGGGCCTGATGGATACGGCCCGCCAGCGCGGCGTGGCCGATTCGCTGGTCGATGGCGCCCTGGCCGAGGTCGAGTACCAGCCCCGGGTGATCGAGCTCGATCGGGCCCAGCCCGAATTCAGGCAGTCGTTCGCCGCGTATCTGCGGGCCCGGGTGACCGCATCGCGAATCACGACCGGGCGCCTGATGCTTGCGAGCTATCCGGAGCTGCTGGCGCGCCTGACCCGCGAGTACGGCGTCCCCGGCCGCTACCTGGTGGCGTTCTGGGGCCTGGAGACCAACTTCGGCGGCTTCCTCGGCGGCATGCCCACGCTCGACGTGCTGGCCACGCTGGCCTGCGACGAGCGCCGCTCGGCGTTCTTCACCGAGGAGCTGATGATCGCGCTGGAGCTGATGGAGCGGGAGTCGCTGGAGGCGGACACGCTGCGCGGTTCCTGGGCCGGTGCCATGGGGCACACGCAGTTCATGCCCTCGACCTGGCAGCGGCACGCGGTCGACGGCGACGACGACGGCCGCATCGACCTCTGGAACAGCGTTCCCGATGCCCTGGCCTCGGCGGCCAACTACCTCGCGGCCCTCGGCTGGCAGCGTGGGGAGCGGTGGGGTCGGGAGGTCCGCTTGCCGGAGGCGTTTCCCTACGAGCAGACCGGACTGGACAACCGTCGGCCGCTGGATCACTGGCGCGGGCTCGGCGTTCGTACCGCCACGGGCACCGAACTGCCGGCGGCCGAGATCGAGGCCGCCGTCCTGGTGCCGATGGGGCACCGCGGGCCGGCGTTCCTGGTCTACCCGAACTTCGATGCGATCGTGGCCTGGAACCGCTCCCAGTCCTATGCGATCGCGGTCGGGCACCTCGCCGACCGGATCGCCGGCGGCGGCGACCTGGTCGCCGGCCTGCCCGACATCGAGCGGGCGCCGTCGGTACAGACGATCCGCGATGTGCAGACCCGCCTGCTCGACCTCGGCTTCGATCCCGGGGAGCCGGACGGCCTCATGGGCCCGGCGACCCGCAGCGCGTTGCGCGACTGGCAGGCGGCCGAGGGCCTGGTCGCCGACGGCTACCCCGACGAGCGAACGCTCGAACGCCTGACCAACGGGGGAGAATCGAAGCGATGAACGCACCGCCGACGGAGACGAAGCGCGAAACGACGTTGCCGTCCGCCGACGGGGGGCTCCACCTCGGCCACGGCCTGGTCGCCTTCGCCGCGCTGCTGCTGGTCACCGGCGCACTGGTTCTCGGCCTGCGTCCGGCCCCCGGCCCGCTGCCCGATTTCGACCTCGATGGACCGGCCGACGCGCGCAAGCAGGCCTTCTTCGAATTCCTGGCACCGCTGGTGCGCGAAGAGAATGCGCGGGTCGCGGCGCAGCGCGAGCGCCTGCTCGCGCTCGAGGCCCGACTCGAGGCAGGGCAGGCGCCGGGTTGGTGGGCCGGGCGATGGCTGCGCGCGCGTGCGATCGAATACGAACTCGAAGCGGACCCGGAGCGCACGGTCGAGGAGACCGTGGCCGCCCTGAAACTGCGGATCGACACCGTGCCGCCGGCGCTGGCGATGGTGCAGGCCGCTGCCGAGTCGGCCTGGGGCCGGTCGCGCTTCGCGCGCCAGGCGAACAACCTGTTCGGCCAGTGGTGCTACGAACCGGGCTGCGGCATGGTTCCTCGTCGTCGTTCGAAGGGCGCACGCCACGAGGTCGCGGCCTTCGAGTCGCCACGGCAGTCGGTCCGGCGCTACCTGCACAACCTGAACACGCACCCGGCCTACGCACCACTGCGCCGGATCCGTGCCGGCCTGCGCGAGGCCGGCGAGCCGCCACGGGCCCTGGCCCTCGCCGACGGCCTGATCCGCTACTCGGAGCGTCGCCAGGCCTACGTCGACGAGATCAAGGCGGTCATCCGGACCAACCGCCCGCTGATCGACGAGGCGCTGGCGCGGGTCGAGGCCGGACAATGACGGGGTGCGATTCGACCAGGCCGTCGACGCTGCAACGCGGCGCGGCTTCGCGTTGGGGCGGGTTCCTCGCGGCCCCGGCCCTGGCCCTGCTGTTCTCGGCGATCGGCGACGCGCATGCCGATCAGCGCCCGCCCGCCGATCATGCCGTGGTCCTGCTTTATCACCATGTGGCCGACGATACGCCCGCCTCGACCAGCGTCACGCCCGAACGGTTCGAGGCCCACCTCGACTGGTTGGCCGACGAGGGCTACGCGGTGCGGCCGCTGCTTGATCTGCTTGAGGCGCTCAGCAAGGGCGAGGCCGTCCCCGAGCGTTCGGTCGCGATCACCTTCGATGACGCCTGGGTCTCGGTGCACGACACGGCGGCCCCGATGCTCGCCGAGCGCGGCTGGCCCTACACGGTGTTCGTCAATACCGATGCGGTCGACGCCGGGGAAGGGCCCGTCATGAGCTGGGACCAGCTGCGGGCCCTGGCCGAGGCCGGCGCCTCGCTGGAAAGCCATTCGGCCAGCCACGCACACCTTGCCGGTCCGCGCGACGGCGAGACCCGGGCCGACTGGACCGAGCGAATCGATGCCGATCTGGCGCGAGCGGCCCGGCGGCTGGAGGAAGAAACGGGACGGAGTCCGCGCGCGTTCGCCTACCCGTACGGCGAGGACAGCCGAGCGCTGGCCCGGCGCGTCGCTCGGCATCACGAATTCGGCCTGGTCCAGCGATCCGGGGCGGTCGGTGCCGGCACCGATCTTCTCGCCGTGCCGCGTTTTCCCTTCGCGACCGGTTTCGATGGGCTCGACCGCCTCGAACGTGCCGTGCGTTCGCGGCCGTTGCCGGTTTCCGCGGCCGAGCCGCATCCGCCCGGGGACGGTCCCAGGGAGCCGCTCGAGCGCCTGGTGCTGTCGATCGACGAGGGCGCCTATCGCGTCGACGCCGTGGCCTGTTACGGCTCCTCGGGCACGACTCTTGCGGTCGAAGCGCTGGACCCGGGGCCGCCGCTCCGGCTCGCGATCGACGTCTCCGGCATCGATTCGGCCGGGCGCAACAAGGTCAATTGCACGGCGCCTGCCGCCGACGGCAGCGGCGATTGGTTCTGGTACGCCTACCAGTGGCTGCGGCCGCCGCTGGAATGAGGGGACGGGGCCGCGCGTGCCCGGAATCGATCCGGGCGGAACGGATTGTTCGATGAGGGACGGACCATGAAATGGAAGCGCGCGCGAAGGAGCAGCAACGTCGAGGATCGCCGCGGCCGACGCGTGGCCGCCGGCGGCGGGCTCGGCCTCGTGGGCATCGGCATCGTGCTGGTGGTCGGCCTGTTGCTGGGCAAGAGCCCGATGGAGATGCTCGGCCTGGTGCAGCAGTTGAACCAGGGTGCACCGGGCGCGGACACGCGATCCGACGCGCCGCCGGATGACGAGTCGAGGGCGTTCATCGAAGCGATTCTCGGCGAAACCGAGGACGTGTGGAGCGAGCTGTTCGCCGAGCGCGGCGCCCGCTACCCGGCTCCGACGCTGGTGTTGTTCAGCGGGCAGGTCCAGTCGGCCTGCGGTCGGGCCAGCAGTGCGATGGGGCCGTTCTACTGCCCGGGCGACAACCAGGTCTACATCGACACCTCGTTCTTCGACCAGATGGAGCGCCGACTCGGAGGCGGCGGGGACTTCGCCGAGGCCTATGTCATCGCGCACGAAGTCGGACATCACGTGCAGACCGTGACCGGAACGACGGACGTGGTTTCGCAGGCGCGGCGGCGCGGCGAGAACGTCGAGGGCGCCCAAGGGCTGCTGGTGCGCCAGGAGCTCCAGGCCGATTGCTACGCCGGCGTCTGGGGCCACCGGGCGCAGGAGCGGCACCGGTGGCTCGAGCCGGGCGATATCGAAGAGGCGCTGAACACGGCCTCGGCGATCGGCGACGATCGGCTGCAGCGCCAGGGGCGAGGCACGGTGGTGCCCGATTCCTTCACCCACGGGACCGCCGAGCAGCGGGTGCGCTGGTTCCGGCGCGGGTTCGAGAGCGGGGACCCGGCTCGCTGCGATACCTTTGCGGCCGCGCGGCTCTAGTCAATCGCCGGATCGCTCCGCGGCGTTCATGTCGGAGCGTCGAGGTGAATTCGAACGGGCGCCCGGCGCCCGCCGGGGCAGTCACTCGGCCAGTTCGGGCCGCGGCTCGCGCGTCCCGTGACGGACCAGGCGCAGGAAGTCCGGGCGATCGAGCAGGCGAAGATTGAATTGCTCCAGGTGGGGATTCCACAGCTGGCAGTCGCAGAACAGGAAGCCGGCGTCCTGCAGCCGGTTCATCAGCTCGATCAACGCCACTTTCGACGCGTCGCGCTCGTGGTGGAACTTCGATTCGGCGAAGAACACGCGTCCGACCGCGACGCCGTAGACCCCACCGACCAGCCGACCGTCGAGCCGGACCTCGAGGCTGTAGGCATCGCCGTGCTCGTGCAGGTCGATGTAGGCCGCCTTCATCTCGTCGGTGATCCACGTGCCTTCGGCGAAGCGCCGGGTCTCGGCGCAGGCCTCGATCACCGCGGCGAAGTCTCGGTTCAGAGTCACCTCGAAGCGCTGCTGGCGGAGCGTGCGCCGAAGCCGCCGCGGCACGTGAACGGCCTCGGGAATCAGCACTGCGCGCGGGTCGGGCGACCACCAGAGGATCGGCCCCCCGGGCTCGTACCACGGGAAGATGCCCTGGCGGTAGCCGGCCAGCAGGCGCTCGCGCGACAGGTCCCCGCCGACGGCGATCAGACCGTCGGGATGGCGGCCGGCCCCGGGGTCCGGGAACACCGGTGCATCGCCGAGGACCGGAACCGCAAAGGGGATGCCGCTCATGGCCGGACCTCCCGGAAGGGCACCAGTTCGTCGAGTCGTTCTCGCAGGCCCTCGAGGGCCTCGGCCTCCATGGCCAGCCAGCGGCGGATTCCGTCGCGCAGCCCCGGGTGGGCGATCCAGTGCCAGGACCGCGTCTTCACCGGCACGAAGCCGCGCCGGATCTTGTGCTCGCCCTGTGCACCGGGTTCGAAGGCCTGCAGGCCGTGCTCGATGCAGTAGTCGATGCCCCGGTAGTAGCAGGCCTCGAAATGGACGTCGCGGGTTTCTTCCAGCGCACCCCAGTAGCGACCGTAGAGCGTCGTCGGCGACTTCCAGAACACGCTGCAGGCGCGGTCCTCACCGTCGCGCGCGGCCATGCAGACGAGAAAGTCCTCGCCGAATTCCCGGGCGGCGGCGCGAAAGAACGCCTCGTTGAGGCTGGGCCGGTTGCCGTAGAGCCGATGGGTGGTGCGGTAGCAGTCCGCGACCGTGGACAGTTCCTCGTCGGCGATCGTGGCGCCGTCCAGCCAGCGGTAGGTCCAGCCACGATTCGCGCGGCGCCGTTCCTGGCGAATGTTCTTGCGCGGCTTGGCGCGCAGGGCGGCGAGAAAATCATCGAAGTCGGACCAGTCGCGGTTGTGCCAGTGATACTGCCAGCCGAAGCGCCGCAGCCAGCTCGATCGATCCAGGACCTCGGCATCGGCCGCGTCCCCGAAGTTGATCGATGCCGCGGGCAGGCCGTCGTCTGCGAGCCGGGCTTCGATCCGCTCGAGCGTCTCGAAGCGCGCGTCGGCGTCCGTGCCGAACAGGCGCGGGCCGGTCACCGGCGTGAACGGTGCGGCGACCAGCAGCTTCGGGTACCAGGCCAGCCCGTTGCGCTGGGCAGCATCGGCCCAGGCGAAATCGAATACGAACTCGCCGTGCGAATGCAGCTTGATCCAGGCCGGCAGGTCCATGTCCGCCCAGTGCCACCCGGTTGCACCTTCACTGCAGCCGGCGTCGCGGACGGCATTCAGGAAGCGGGCGTCGGTGAACGGGTTGCGGCCGCGGTTCAGGGCGTTCCAGCGGGCAACGTCGAGCCCGGCGGCGTTGGCCACGGCCGCGTCCCGGTCAGGGCTGGTCGAGAAATTTCTCGGCATCGAGCGCGGCCATGCAGCCGAAGCCCGCCGACGTGATCGCCTGGCGGTAGACATGGTCGGCGACATCGCCGGCGGCGAAGACCCCCGGCACGCTGGTCGACGTGGCCATGCCTTCGAGGCCGCTCTTGATCGTGATGTAGCCGCCCTCCATGTCGAGTTGCCCGGCGAAGATGCCGGTGTTCGGGTCGTGGCCGATCGCCACGAACATCGCGTCGGCCGGGACGTCGGTGGTGTCGCCGGTGTCGACGTGCCGGATGCGCACGCCGGTCACGCCGTCGTCGTCGCCGAGCACTTCGTCGACCACGTGGTCCCAGGCGAACTCGATCCGGCCTTCCTTCTCGCGCTCGAACAGCCGGTCCTGCAGGATCTTCTCCGCACGCAGCGCGTCGCGCCGATGGACGAGCGTGACCTTGCTGCAGATGTTGGACAGGTACAGGGCTTCTTCGGCCGCGGTGTTGCCGCCGCCGATCACTGCGACCGGCTTGTCGCGATAGAAGAAGCCGTCGCAGGTCGCGCAGGCGGAAACGCCTCGGCCCTTGAACTGCTCCTCCGAGTCGAGACCGAGGTACCGCGCCGAGGCACCGGTGGCGATGATGAGCGCGTCGCAGGTGTAGACGCCGGCATCGCCCTCGAGGCGGAACGGGCGCTCCGACAGGTCCGCGGTATGGATGTGGTCGAACACCACTTCGGTGTCGAAGCGTTCGGCGTGGGCGAGCATGTCCTGCATCAGCTGCGGACCCTGCAGATCGGCCACGCCGCCGGGCCAGTTCTCGACCTCGGTGGTCGTCATCAGCTGTCCACCCTGCTGGATTCCGGTGACGATGGCCGGGTTCAGGTTGGCGCGTGCGGCATAGACGGCAGCGGTGTATCCGGCCGGTCCGGAACCGAGGATCAGCAGCCGGAAATGGCGTGAATCGCCCATGTATACTTCTCCGAATGGGTGGTCAGGATGGTTGAAGAGGTCGCGAGGCTCCTTATCTGCGGTCGCCGACGGCCGAGACAAGCGAGACAACCCGAAGAGTAACGCAACCCCCGTCCCACGATGTGCAGCCGTGCCGTGAGGCTGCCGGGCCCGCGCGAAGCGTGGACAATAAAAACATCTTCTGGAATCATGCGTTAGACGCAACTCCTGAGAGGACTTCCCGCTTGCCCCCAGCCGCACGAAAATCCGCTCGCCCGTCCCGAAAGTCCTCGGCCCGGGGCACCAGGGCCGCGACCGCCGACCGCGGGGCGCTCGAACGCAGGCTGTTCGAGGCGCTGTTCCTGCTGGTGCTGGTCGTGGCCTGCTATCTCCTTCTCGCACTGGTGACGCACGACGCCCAGGACCCGGGCTTTTCGCGCAGCGGCGGCGACGTGGTCGCCAATCTCGGCGGCCGCTTCGGCGCCTGGATTTCCGATTTCTTCCTGGTCCTGATGGGCTACATGGCCTGGTTCCTGCCGTTCCTGATGGGCGCGGCCGCGTTCCGTCTGCTGACCGAACGCGCCGAGCCCGTCGGCTGGCCCGAGTGGGGCGTGCGCCTCGGCGGCCTGGTCCTGATCCTGCTGGCCGGCTGCATCCTGTTCGAAATGCAGCCTCGCGGCTCGCTCGCGCATACCGGGGGCATCATCGGCGACCTGCTGTCCGGGCCGATGATCCGGGCCATGGGCTTCACGGGCACGGCGCTGATCAACCTGGCCGTGCTGCTGGCCGGGATCACCCTGTTCACCGGGCTGTCCTGGGTCACGGTGATCGATCGCACGGGTGCCCTGGCGATCGCGAGCTTTGCCTGGACCGTCGAGAAGGTCGGCGAGGCGCGCGACTGGATGGCCGGCCGACGCGCGCGGGCCGAGCGCGAGGAGGTCCGCAAGCGCGACACGGTCAAGCGCAAGAAGCGCCCCGAAGTGAGAATCGAGCCGCGGGTCGAGGCCAAGCCGACGGAGAAGGCCAAGGCCAAGCTGGCCCAGAGATCGCTGTTCAAGAACCTGCCGGCGGGCAGCCTGCCGCCGCTGGACCTGCTCGACGAGCCGCCGAAGCAGGAGGCGGGCTATTCGACCGATACGCTGAAGGCGATGAGCCGCCAGGTCGAACTGAAGCTCTCGGACTTCGGTATCGAGGTCGAGGTGGTCGCGGTCCATCCCGGGCCGGTGATCACCCGCTTCGAGCTCCAGCCCGCCCCGGGGGTCAAGGGGGCGCAGATCGCCAACCTGGCCAAGGACCTGGCCCGCGGCCTGAGCGTGATCTCCGTGCGCGTGGTCGACGTGATCCCGGGCAAGAGCGTGATCGGCCTGGAGATCCCCAACAGCAAGCGAGAGATCGTCTACCTGCGCGAGATCCTTGCCTCGGAAGCCTACGAGAAGTCGTCCTCGGCGCTGACCCTGGGCCTGGGCAAGAGCATCTCGGGCAAGCCGATGGTCGCCGACATCGCGCGCATGCCCCACCTGCTCGTTGCCGGCACCACCGGCTCGGGCAAGTCGGTGGCGGTCAACTCGATGATCCTCAGCCTGATCTACAAGGCCACCCCCGACCAGGTGCGGATGATCATGGTCGACCCGAAGATGCTCGAGCTGTCGGTCTACGAAGGGATTCCGCACCTGCTCGCACCGGTGGTCACGGACATGAAGGAGGCGGCCAACGCCCTGCGCTGGTGCGTTGCGGAAATGGAGCGGCGCTACCGCCTGATGTCGAACCTGGGCGTGCGCAACCTGGCCGGCTACAACCGCAAGATCGCCGACGCCGAGGAGAAGGGCGAGCCGATCCCGGACCCGCTGGTCGATCCCAGCACGCTGGCCGAGGGCGAAGACAAGCCGACGCTGGACAAGCTGCCGTTCATCGTGGTCGTGGTCGACGAGTTCGCCGACATGATGATGATTGTCGGCAAGAAGGTCGAGGAACTGATCGCCCGCCTGGCCCAGAAGGCTCGGGCGTCCGGCATCCACCTCGTACTGGCCACCCAGCGGCCATCGGTCGACGTGATCACCGGCCTGATCAAGGCCAACATCCCGACCCGGATGGCGTTCCAGGTGTCGTCGCGGGTCGATTCGCGCACCATCCTCGATCAGCAGGGCGCCGAGAACCTCCTCGGCCACGGCGACATGCTCTACCTGCCGCCGGGCAGCGGTCTGCCCGAGCGCATCCACGGCGCCTTCGTCGACGATCACGAGGTCCACCAGGTGGTCGAATGGCTCCAGGCCCAGGGCGAGCCCGACTACCTCGAGGACGTGCTGTCGGATACGCAGACCACCGCCGACGGCCAGACCATCGGCGAGACCGGGCTGCCCGAAGCCTCGAGCGGCGACGAGTCGGACGAGCTCTACGACAAGGCCGTGGCCTACGTGCTGGAGAGCCGGCGCGCGTCGATCTCCGGCGTCCAGCGCCAGCTGCGCATCGGCTACAACCGGGCCGCGCGCCTGATCGAGGAAATGGAAGGACAGGGGATCGTGTCGCCGCCGGAGCATAACGGGCAGCGGGAAGTCCTCGCCCCTTCACCTCCACCACGCGACTAGGGAGCTACTGCGCGGGCCGCTGACGGCGCTCGGCGGTGCTCGCGATCCTCACGCACATGCACGTGCGCTCCGGTCGCTGCGCTCCGGCGATCACCGCCAGCGGCCCGCTCGTGACGCTCCGGACAAAGTTGACCGAAGCTGCCTTCGCTCGTCAAGAGCCACACGCCAGCCGCGATCGTCGCTCGGCGGTGCTCGGAATCCTCATGCACCCATCAAGTGCACTGCGGTTCCTGCGCTCCGGCGGTCACCGGTCACGAACCGCTCGCGACGCCCCAGCGCCAATCCCATCCTGCCAGGCATCGCTGCGCGAACGGCGCCCGGCAGTGCTCGCGATCCCCACGCACATGCGCGTGCGCTCCGGTCGCTGCGCGGAGCCTGCCCCGGATCGGATCCGGGGGGGCGGCCACCGGGGGACGCCCGGTCCACTCCGCAATCAGTGGTCCGGTGATGCAGGGCGTCGTGCTGGAAGCCGATGTTCGCTCGCGAGCTCACTCCCACAGTCGAGGGCTCCGAGCTGCCGGATCGATCTCCGCACTGCAATACGCTGGCTGGCCGGCCCTGCCGGGCGAAGGGGAGACTTCAGCCACCGTTCAGGGCGGGGCGGTCATAATCCCACCATGATTTCGAACCGGGGTACCGCCGTGAGACTACCGATGCTGTTTGCCGGATCGTTGCTGCTGGCCGCCGCGCCGGCGCTGGCGCAGGACGACGCGCGCACGCTGCTCGACGCGTTCGCGGCGGACCTGGACAGCCTGACCGCCGAGTTCACCCAGATCACCGTCGACGGCCGCGACGAGGTGGTCGAGCAGAGTTCCGGTCGGATGGCCTTCCAGGCCCCGGACCGCATCCGCTGGGACTACCTCGAGCCGTTCCCGCAGGCCCTGGTCGCCGACGGCGAGCAGCTGTGGCACTACGACGAGGCGCTGGAACAGGTCACGGTCCGGCCGCAGCCGGCGCCGGAGGATTCGCCGATGCTGGTGCTGACCCGCCCGGACCTGCTCGAGACCTTCTATCGCGTGCTGCCGTCGAGCGAACCGAACGTGCTGCGCTTCGAACCGCTGGCCGAGGACGCAGGCATCGAGATGGCGCGCCTGACCTTCGTCGACGCGATGCCCTACGCGCTGGACCTGTTCGACCCCTTCGGCCAGTCGACGCGGCTGACGCTCGAGAACATCGAGCGCAACGCGGCGATCGAACCCGGCACCTTCGAGTTCCAGGTCCCCGAAGGTGCGGACGTGCTGGAGGGGCTGTGAGGCCCGACGCGTGAACGCCCTCTGACCGACGGCGATGGCGGCCTACGGCACCATCCTCCTGCTGATCGCCCTCGGGCGGCTGTTCGCGGCCGCCCGGGTGCTGCCGGTGAACGCCGCCGACACGCTCAACCGGGTCGTGATCGTGCTTTGCCTGCCGGCGCTGATCTTCATCCATGTGCCCACGCTGGAAGCCTCCTGGGCGCTCCTGCCGCTGATCGTCGTGCCCTGGCTGCTGCTGGTCCTGACGATCGGGCTCGTCCTGCTCGGCGCACGCCTGTTCGGGTTCTCCCGGCCGGTGACCGCGGTGCTGCTGGTGCTGATCCCGCTCGGCAACACGTCGTTCCTGGGTTTTCCGCTGGTCGAGGCGCTACTCGGCGCCGAGTTCGTCCGCTATGCGGTGGTCTACGACCAGTTCGGCTCGTTCCTGATCGTCTGCACCCACGTCCTGTTCGTGCTGGCCTGGTTCGGCGAGGGCGACGCGCCCGCGTTCGGCGCCATCGTTCGACGCGTGGTGACCTTTCCACCGTTCGTCGCGCTGGTCGCGGCGCTGCTGCTCGGCAACGCATGGTTTCCGGACTGGCTCTCGGCCCTGGCCGGGACGCTGGCGGACATGCTGCTGCCGCTGGTCACGCTGGCGGTCGGGTTGCAGCTGAAACTTCGCCTCGTGGCCGAGTACCGATGGCCGCTGGTCTTCGGGCTCGCAGGAAAGCTGCTGGTCCTGCCTGCGGCCGCGCTCGGACTTGCGCTGGTGCTGGGCACGGACTCGCCGATTCGCGACGTGGTGGTGCTGGAGTCCGCGATGCCGCCGATGATCACGGCCGCCGCACTCGCCTCCAGCGCCCGGCTGGCGCCGGAGCTGGCCTCGGCGATGGTGGCCTGGGGTGTGCTGTTTTCCGCCGCGACCGTGCCCCTCTGGCAGTGGCTGGTCGGGTCGACCTAGCGCAGCGCCGGGTTCAGGTCAGCAGCCAGGCCGTGTAGGCGACGAAGACCGCGAGAAGGACACCGCCTTCGATCCGGTTGATCCGGCCCGGGCCGCGGACGCCGATCGCCATCACCAGCAGCAGAAGGGTGACCCCGCCCAGCACGGGGAGGTCGCGGGTGAGCAGCTTGTCGCCGACCGGCAGCGGGCGGGTCAGCCCGGCCGCGCCGATCACCATCAGCGTATTGAACAGGTTCGAGCCGACGATGTTGCCGACCGCCAGGTCGTGTTCTCCGCGGCGGGCGGCGACCAGCGACGAGGCCAGCTCTGGAAGCGACGTGCCGACCGCGACGATGGTCAGGCCGATGACCAGGTCGCTCATGCCCAGCGCCTGCGCCACCTCGACCGCGCCCCAGACCAGCAGCCGGGAGCTCGCGATCAGCACGACCAGGCCGACGACCAGCCAGGCCAGGCTGCGCCGGGGCGATGCGTCGGGTCGCACCTCCAGTTCCTGCGCGACGTCCCGTCCGAGTTCGTCGGCCGGTTGCCGCCGGGCCTCGAGAAGGCTCCAGCCGAGCAGGGCGGCGAACACCGCCAGCAACACCCCGGCGTCCAGCCGCGAAACTTCCCCGTCGAGGAGCTGCCACGCGGCCAGCGCGGTGACGCCGAGCAGCGCCGGAAGTTCGCGGCGGATGACGCTGGACTGCACCGCGATCGGACTGATCACCGCCGTCAGGCCGAGGATCAGCGCGATGTTGGTGATATTGGACCCGTAGGCATTGCCGAGCGCGATGCCGGGGTTGCCGCCCGCGGAGGCGAGCACGGACACGGTCAGCTCCGGCGCCGAGGTGCCGAAGCCGACGACGATCATGCCGATCAGCAATGGCGACATGCCGAGCCGGGAGGCGAGTTCCGAGGCCGAAACGACGAAGCGTTCCGCGCTCCACAAGAGCAGGACGAGCCCGCAGACGATCGAGAGAACGGCAAAGGTCATGGGTTCATCCTAACGAATCGGGAAGGTCGGGATCGAGCGGGTCGGTCCCGGTAGAATGCACGAAATCCTGCCCGGAAGTTCGACGTGGCCACCGATCGACTCGTCATGACCCGACCCGACGACTGGCACCTGCACGTGCGTGACGGTGAAGCACTGTCCGACGTGCTCGGCGCCACCGGACGGTGCTTCGCGCGGGCGATCGTGATGCCCAATCTCAAGCCACCGGTGACCACGGTGGCGCGAGCCGCAGCCTACCGCGATCGCATCCTCGCGGCGATGCCCGCCGAGGCTGCCTTCGAGCCGCTGATGACCCTCTACCTGACCGACAACACAACGCCGGACGAGATCCGTCGGGCGGCGGAATGCGAGTTCGTTCATGCGGTCAAGTACTACCCGGCCGGTGCGACCACCAACTCCGACAGCGGCGTGACCGACCTGGCGCGCGCCATGCCGGCGCTCGAGGCGATGCAGGAGGTCGATCTCCCGCTGCTGCTGCACGGTGAAGTCACGGACGGCGAGATCGACGTGTTCGATCGCGAGGCGGTGTTCATCGAACGGCATCTCGATCGGCTGGTGCGCGATCTTCCCGAGCTCCGCATGGTGCTCGAGCACGTGACCACGTCGGATGCGGTCGACTTCGTGTCCGCGGCCCCGGACCGGGTCGCGGCGACCGTGACCGTCCACCACCTGATGCTGAACCGCAACGCCTTGTTCGACGGCGGCCTGCGTCCGCATCACTACTGCCTGCCGCTGATCAAGCGCGAGCGCCATCGCCGGGCGCTGGTCGAGGCCGCCACCTCGGGCAGCCCGAAATTCTTCCTCGGCACCGATTCGGCGCCGCACCCGAAGGGCGCGAAGGAATCCGACTGCGGTTGCGCCGGCGTGTTCAGCGCGCCGAACGCGATCGAACTGTATGCCGAAGTGTTCGAGGCGACCGGCAGGCTGGACCGCCTGGAAGGCTTCGCCAGCCATCACGGTCCGGACTTCTATCGGCTGCCGCGCAATCGCGGCACGATCACGCTGACGCGCTCGCCCTGGTCCGTTCCCGAAGAGCTCCCGTTCGCCGATTCGACCATCGTTCCCCTGCGCGCCGGTGGCCGCGTCGCCTGGCGGTTGGAGGACTGACCGCATGGACCCGATCCTGCTGTTCTTCCTCTTCGGCCTGGCCGCCGGACTGCTGCGCGCCGAGCTGCGCCTGCCCTCGGCGATCTACGACTTCGTTTCCATGCTGCTGCTGCTTTCGATCGGCCTGAAGGGCGGCGTCGAACTCGCCGAGCAGCCGTTCCTCTCGGTGTTGCCCGACGTCGTCGTCGCGATCGTGATGGGCATCGCGCTGCCATTGCTGATCTATCCGGTGCTGCTGCACGTCGGCCGCTTCAAGCGGGCCGACGCCGCGTCGATCGCCGCGCACTACGGCTCGGTCAGCGTCGGGACCTTTGCCGTCGCCGTGGCCTGGCTGGTGACGCGCGAGATCGACTACGAAGCCCACCTGCCGCTGCTGCTCGTGGTGCTGGAAATGCCCGCGATCCTGGTCGGCATCGTGCTGGCGCGCGGACTCCGCGCGAAGATGGACTGGAAGAGCATCGGTCACGAAGTGTTTCTCGGCAAGGGCGTGGTGCTGTTGATCGGCGGTCTCTTGATCGGGTGGATCGCCGGGCCCGAAGGCCTGACGTCGATCGAACCGTTGTTCTTCGACCTGTTCAAGGGCATCCTCGCGGTATTCCTGCTCGAGATGGGGCTGATCGCGGCCGCCCAGGCGGGCAGCCTCAAGCGCTACGGGCTCTTCCTGCTTCCCTTCGGTACCGTGGTCCCGGTCGTGTTCGGCGCCATCGGTACGGGCCTGGCCCTGCTGATGGGCATGAGCCCGGGTGGGACGATGCTGTTCGCGGTACTGGCCGCCAGTTCGTCGTACATCGCCGTACCGGCGGCCATGCGCATCTCGGTGCCCCAGGCCAATCCGACGCTGTCGCTGACCGCGTCGCTGGGCATCACCTTCCCGTTCAACGTGCTGGTCGGCATTCCCCTGTACTGGACCTTTGCCGAATGGGCCCACGCGGCCGGCTGAGGGCGCTGCCGGGTTTCGATGGAGTCGTCGATGGAATCGAATCGCAACAACATACGCAAGCTGCTGACCGTGATCACCGAAGCGGTGCTGGAGTCGGCGCTGACCCGCGACCTCGAGAAGCTCGGAGCGCACGGCTACACGATCGTGAACGCGCGCGGCAAGGGCCATCGCGGCGTTCGCGACGCCGGGTGGGAGGCCAGCGGCAACATCCGGGTCGAAGTGGTCTGCGACGAGCCCACCGCGCGCCGGATCGCCGAGCACCTGCAGAAGGTCTACTACGACGACTACGCCATGATCCTGCTGCTCGGCGAGGTCGAAGTCCTGCGCCCGGAAAAGTTCTGAGACCGGGACGATCGCGCCGATGATTCGACTGGGGATCGATGCCTCCGACCTCGAGCGCGCCGCCGGCTGGCTGCGCGAGGGGCGGCTGGTGGCCATTCCCACCGAGACTGTCTACGGGCTGGCGGCCGACGCCGCCAATCCCGACGCGGTGCGGCGCGTGTTCGCCGCCAAGGGACGCCCGGCCGACCACCCGGTCATCGTGCATCTGCCCGACGCCGGGTCTCTGGACGGCTGGGCGGCCGATGTGCCCGCCGCCGCACGCCGCCTGGCCGCGGCCTTCTGGCCCGGGCCCCTGACGTTGATCCTGAAGCGCGGCCCTCGGGTCGACGACGTGATCACCGGCGGCCAGTCCACCGTCGGCCTGCGGGTCCCCGCCCATCCGATCGCGCAGGCCCTCCTCAAGCGCTTCGGCGGCGCACTGGCCGCGCCGTCCGCCAACCGCTTCGGCCACGTCAGCCCGACCACCGCGGCGCACGTGATCGACGAGTTCGACGACGAGGTGGTGGCGGTGCTGGATGGCGGCGCCTGCGACGTGGGCCTCGAGTCCACCATCGTCGACCTGAGCGGCGATGCGCCGCGCCTGCTTCGTCCGGGCATGATTGCCGCCGCCGACCTCGAGGAGGTGATCGGGATGCCCCTGGCCGAGGCCCCGGAGAACGAAGGCCCTCGCGCTTCGGGGCGACTGCCGTCGCACTACGCGCCGGAAGCGCCGCTGAGACTGGTCGCGCCCGAGGCGCTCGACGCCACCGTCGCCGAGGCTCTGGAAACCGGCAGCGTCGCCGTACTCGCACGACGTGGACCCGATGCGTTGCACGACCAATGCCGCTGGTTCCGTATCGCCGACCGGGCCGAGGACTACGCCCGCGAGCTCTATGCGACCCTGCGCCGCGCCGACGCCCGCGGGCCGGCGGTCATCCTGGTCGAAGCGGTGCCCGAAGGGCCCGATTGGCAGGCCATCCGCGACCGGCTGCGCCGCGCAGCCGCCGACCGCGACGACTGAAACGGGCTGCGGCCGGGCGGCTCAGACCCGGCTGCCCTTGACCAGCCCCATCACTTCGCCCATGTCCAGGGTCTGCGCCTTCTGCTCGATCTGCGGGACGTATTCGCCCTGCATCTGCTTCGCCGAGCCCAGGACCTCCTCGAAGGTCCGCTTGAGCAGGTCGGTGCTCATCCGCCGCCCGCCGGCGTAGTAGCGCTTCGCCACCTGGCCAAGGGCGTAGGTCGTTGCGAAGGAGAAGGCCATGCTCGTTGCGCTGCGGCCGAGGCGTCCGACGCCGCGCCCGGCGGCGGCGCGGAACAGGCCGCCGATCAGCTTTCGGCCGAACTGCTCGACGTACTGGGAGGTCATGCCGACGCCCAGCGTGGCGAGGAATTCCTTGATATGGCCGCGGTCGAGCTCGACGCCATAGTCCTTGCCGATGCCATAGACCATCCGGATCTGCAGCGGAATGATCGCCATCGACGCCCAGGACTGGGGAAGGAGCTCCAGCGCACCGTTGAGGATCGAGTACTTCAGGATGCGCTTGTCCATCGCGGCCTCGTCGACCTGCGGCATGGCCGCCGGCCCCGGGTCCGGCTTGGCCGAGACGGGCAGGGTGGCCGGCGCGGCTGCCTCGGTCATCTCGACCACCTGCTCGGCTTCGCGTTCGATGTCGTCGGTCTCATCGGCCTCCAGACCCAGCTGGGCCTTCAACGTATCCAGGAACGACCGTTCGGCGTCGGTCATCCGGCCGTCCGCGTCGCAGACCCCGACCGCGATCTCGTAGGCCAGGTGCTTCTCGCCGTCTTCCTCGAGGACCGCGGTTGCCTCGGCCAGCGTGGTGCGGTTCAGCAGCACGTCCTGGTACAGCGCGCGCAGGTCAGGCGCGCCGTCGCCCGACAGCGAATCGGCGACGCGGCGGATCTCTTCGCGTTCGTGTTCGTGCTTGGCGCCGTCCGAAAAGGCGGCAAACAGGGCGATGGTGAGAAGGGCGGAATCGCGTGCAGTGGTTTCGGACATGAATGAAGACTCGGTGGGGGGGATTCAGTGATCGGGTCCGGTGCCGCGGAGTTCAATCCGGCTGGCCGTCCCCGGTGGGTGGACCGCCGGCCGCCGATGCCGGTACTGGAACGGCAAGCCGATCGGCCAACCCCATGCCGGCCAGCATCGAGAGTACGAACAGGCCGGCCTGCCAGTCGAGGTACGCCAGCGCTGCGACCGCCGGCCCGGGACAGTAGCCGTAGAGGCCCCACCCGATGCCGAACAGCGCCGCGCCGGAGAGAAGGCGCGGATCGGTTTCGGTCGCCGTCGGCAGGTCGAAGCGCTCGGCCATTCGTGGCGCGGATGCGGAGAGGACCCAGCGAAATCCGATCAGCGTGACCAGCAGGGCACCGCCCATCACGAAGGCCAGGTCCGGATCCCAGGCGCCGAAGACGTCGAGAAAGCCCAGCACCTTGGACGTGTCGGTCATGCCTGAAACGGCGAGGCCACCGCCGAACAGCAGGCCGGCGCCGAGGCTCGCCCAGGCCCTCACGCCAGACCCCCGAAGCCGTGGCGGACCAGCGTGACGGTCAGCACGCCGAGGGCCATGAACACCAGCGTGGCGACGATCGATCGCGGCGAAAGACGAGCGATCCCGCAGACCCCGTGGCCGCTGGTGCAGCCGCTTCCGAGGCGTGTTCCGAACCCGACCAGCAGGCCGGCCACGACGACCCAGGGCCACCCCGCGGGATTCGGGGCCGGGGCGGGCAGGCCGGTGGCGCCGTGCAGCAGGGCAGCACCGGTAACGATGCCGCCGACGAACCACCACCGCCAGGCGGAATCGCGAGGATGGCGCACCGCGTTCCAGATGATGCCGCTGACGCCGAGAATGCGGCCGAGAAGTGCCAGGAGCATCAGTGCCGCCAGGCCGATCAGAAGGCCGCCGATCAGGGGCTGATTCGAGGACAGCGAGATCATCGAAGAAGTGTAGATCACCTTCGAGCGGCAGGTTACGCACGTTCAATGCCGTGATGTTGGCGGTCCGTGTTCGCGGTAAAGCAGAAAGCGTTCGCGCGCAAGCGTCCTCCAACAGACCGTAGCGTCGGTTCGGCGGCGCCAAAGGCGCCAGACTGCGAGGCGTAGCCTCGGATATAAACAAGGCGGGTTCGACTCCCGCCCGAACCGGCCATAAAAAAAGGGACCGGCGCAATGGCTGGTCCCTTCCGGGGATCTGGTGGAGGCGGCGGGGCGTTGCGTGTGGGTGTACACGCAATCGGATCGTCGCGTAGCGACGCATGGGTCGATGCGCCGCCAGGCGCAAGACGCGGGCCGCAGGCCCGGGTACAAACCAAGCGGGTTCGACTTCCGCCGGACTTGGTTCAGGCAGACACGAAAAAGCCGGCGCAATGGCCGGCTCTCTCTCCGGGGATCTGGTGGAGGCGGCGGGAGTCGAACCCGCGTCCGCGAACCATCTGATCCTGGTTCTACATGCTTAGCCCGTTCTATTGTTTCTCGTCATTCCACCGCCCGAAGGG
This sequence comes from Halomonas denitrificans, assembly GCA_019800895.1. Classification (NCBI taxonomy): domain Bacteria; kingdom Pseudomonadati; phylum Pseudomonadota; class Gammaproteobacteria; order Oceanospirillales; family Halomonadaceae; genus Halomonas; species Halomonas denitrificans. Next base: position 273,649 of record JAHVKF010000001.1, on the reverse strand, counting down.
CAGGGCATGTGGAACGACCAGTCGCGGTTTGGTTTAACTCCAGGCCCCGAGACTCGACCTGAAGCGATCCTGCTAAATGATCTCCCGTCGAAAGCGCAGGCTCAAACGGGGGAGAGCAGGCCGGTTTTTAGGCGGCCAGTGCGTAGTTGTCGTCGTTGGCAACTAACAATTTGCAGCCAGGTTTTACGAGGATTGCTGCCTCCTCGGCATGCCCCAGGGTACGTCCGATCCACGTCGAAGCCAGTACGCCCCCGGTGGTACGGGAACTACGACCGCGACTGCGCGGACGAGTTCCGTCTCGACACTATACATGGCTGCGGACGCGGTCGTCTTCAAGCGTGGGCCTCGACCAGGAAATCGACCAGCGCGCGGAGCCGGGACGGCATGTGCCGGTGGGCGGGATAGACCGCGTGGACGCCGAGCTCGCCGGCGCTGTAGCCCGGCAGCAGTTCGGTCAGCTGCCCCCGGTCGAGCTCGCGCGCGACGAGAAAGGTCGGCTGCAGGACGATGCCCCGGCCGGCCACGGCCGCCGCGACGAGGGTGTCCCCGCTGTTGGAGCGGAACACTGGAGATACCTTCACCTCTTCGCTGCCGTTCGGGCCGTCGAATCGCCAGCGGTCGCCGGCGGAGAACAGGCTGTAGGCGAGCACGGCGTGCCTTGCCAGGTCGGCCGGCGATTCCGGCGCGCCGTGACGCTCGATGTAGTCGGGCGCCGCGCACAGGACCAGTCGGGTCGTGGCGAGGCGGCGGGCCACCAGGCTGGAGCTGGGCAGGCGGCCGATCCGGACGGCCAGGTCGTAGCCTTCCTCGACCAGGTCGACGAGGCGGTCGGACAGCGTGACGTCGAGCCGGACGAGGGGAAACCTGGCCATGAATTCGGGCCAGTGGCCGGCCAGACGGAGCAGGCCGTAGGAGACCGGGACATTGATCCGCAGGCGACCCCGTGGCTCGGCGGCGCCGGCCAGCTCGGCCTCGGCCTCGGCCAGTTCGCCGAGCAGTGCCGAGGCCCGGCCGTGGAACCGTTCACCATCGCCGGTCAAGGACAGCGACCGGGTCGTCCGGTTCAGCAGCCGGACCCCGAGCCGCTGCTCCAGCGCCGCGACATGGCGGGAAACGGCGGCTCGCGACAGATCCAGACGATCCGCCGCTGCGGTAAAGCTGCCGGCATCGACGACGGCGACGAAGACCTGCATTTCGGTGAATCGATCCATTGTTGCGGAAATCGAAAAGGCATTTCAATTATATAGCTGTTTATCTTCCTGCGTGGAAAAAATACGCTGTGTTCCGTCGGGATCTCGACCGCGGCAGGACCTGGCCGGCGACCGAACCGAACACCGAACCGAACACCGACCCATCACTGGAGGAGAACCACCGATGAATGCACCGACCCCTGTACAACGCCTGGTTTCGACGACCGATTCGCTCGCGCCGCTGGCGCTCCGCCTGAGTGCCGGCATCATCTTCATCGCCCACGGTGCGCAGAAGCTGTTCGGCAGCTTCGGCGGCTACGGCCTGGAGGGCACCGGCCAGTGGATGGCCTCGATCGGGCTGGAGCCGGGCTGGCTGATGGCCCTCCTCGCCGGCAGCGCCGAGTTCTTCGGAGGCATCGCGCTGCTGATCGGACTCCTGGTCCGGCCCGCCGCGGCCATTCTGGCCATCACCATGCTGGTCGCGATCCTGGCGGTCCACATCGGAAACGGCCTGTTCATGGCGAACAACGGCTACGAGTTCGCCTTGTCGCTGCTCGCGATCTCGATCTCGCTGGCCTTCAGTGGTGCAGGGCGCTGGTCCGTCGATCGCGCGATCACCGGCGCGATCACCGGCGCGATCACCGATCGGAAGGCGCACGGCTGAGATGCTGCCCAGCCTTTTCGTATCGCACGGCGCGCCGACCTTCGCGCTGGACCCCGGCGCGATCGGCCACCGGCTGACGATGCTGGGCCGGCAGTTGGCACGCCCCCGGGCAGTCGTGGTCGTCTCGGCGCATTGGCAGACCGATGACCTGCGCGTCACCGGTCACCCGGCGCCGCCGACGATCCACGACTTCCGGGGTTTCGACCCCGCGCTACGGGAGATCGTCTACCCGGCACCGGGTGATCCGGCGCTGGCCGCCCTGGCCGTGGACCTGGTGAGCGCCGCGGGCCGGACCGCGCGGCTCGACCCGAGTCGCGGGCTCGACCACGGCGCCTGGGTGCCGCTGCTGCATCTCTTCCCCGACGCCGATGTTCCGGTCGTACAGGTGTCGCTGCCGAGAACCCTCGACGGCCTTTCGGCGTGGCAACTGGGTCGCGCCCTTGCGCCGCTGCGGGAACTGGACGTACTGGTCGTCGGCTCCGGCAGCCTGACGCACGGCCTGCAGGACCTGTTCGACGACGGCCAGCGAGGTCGACGGGAGGCGCGGGCTTTCCGGTCGTGGCTGATCGAGGCGATCTCCGACGGGGATGCCGAAAGGCTGTGTTCGGGTTGGAATGACGCTCCGGGGGCGGCGCGCGCGCATCCGACGTCGGAGCATTACCTGCCCCTGGTGGTCGCGGCCGCAGCCGGCGGGCTGGACGAGGTCGAAGTGATCGATGGCGGCTGGCTGGGCGGCGTGATCGCGATGGACGCCATCGTGTTCGGCCGGGCCGACCGCGCTCGGCTCAGCGCTGCTTGAGGATCCGGCCCTTCTCGCGCTCCCAGTCGCGTTCCTTCTGCGCCCGGCGCTTGTCGTGCTGCTTCTTGCCCTTGGCCAGCGCGATCTCGACCTTGACCTTGCCTTTCTTCCAGTACATCGCGGTGGGAATCAGCGCGTAGCCCTTGCGCTCGACCGAGCCGATCAGGGTGTCGAGTTCGTGCTTGTGCAGCAGCAGGCGCCGGGTTCGCATGGGGTCGGTGTCGACGTGGGTCGACGCCGAAGTCATCGGCTGGATCACGCAGCCGAACAGGAACGCCTCGCCGCCGCGAAGCAGCACGTGGCTTTCGCCGAACTGCACGTTGCCGGCGCGCAGCGACTTGACTTCCCAGCCCAGCAGCGAAATGCCGCACTCGGTCCGGTCCTCGAGCTGGTACTCGAAGCGGGCGCGCTTGTTCAGGGCGATGGTGGAGGACGACGAAGAGGGCGACGAGGAGCTCATGGTCGAAAGGCCGTGGTCTGGGTCGGGGTGCGAAAACGGTTCGAGCCGCTTCGCGGCAGTCTACTGGATCGGCGGCAGTGCGGCTGTGCCGCCGCAGGGCCGGGGATCGCTCGCGTCGCCCGCTTCGCGATGGGTTGGGTATCATGCCGGCCATGCCTGAAGTCAACCGATCCGCACTGGTCACCCATTCACCGGAGCAGATGTACGAGCTGGTCTGCGACGTCGAGCACTACCCGAGCTTTCTCGGCTGGGTGCGTTCGGCCGAAGTCCACGAGCAGGACGAGCATCACCAGCTGGCGTCGCTGGAGGTCAGCGTCGCCGGAGTGACCCGCAAGTTCACGACCCGCAACGAACTGGAGCCGGGCGAGCGTCTGACGATGAACCTCGACGAGGGCCCGTTCCGACGCTTCGGCGGAGAATGGCGGTTCGGCGACCTCGGGATCGGCTGCAAGGTCGAATTGATGCTGAGTTTCGATTTCGACAGCCCCGTACTCGCCGCCGCATTCAACCGGGGCTTCGTCTCGGTCGCCAATCGCATGGTCGACGATTTCTGCCGGCGTGCCGACGCGCTATACGGCTGAAATGGCCGTGCCGGACGAGGGCGAACGAGTGCGGGTGGAAGTCGCCGCGGCGTGGCCGGAGCGACAGGCGGTGGTTCCCCTCCAATTGCCCGCCGGCAGCACCGTGGCCGACGCGATCCGGGCCTCCGGGCTCGAGCAGCGGTTCCCGGACCTGGACGTTCGCGACGACCATGTCGGCATCTTCGGTGTGCTGTGTCGGCCGGACCGGGTGCTGGCCGACGGCGATCGGGTCGAGTTGTATCGGCCGCTGAAGCTGGACCCGAAGGAAGTGCGCCGGCTCAATGCCGAGCGCCGAAACGGCTGAGGGCCCGGCGGCTCCCGTTCAGCGCGGCGGTTCGGCCGGCGGAATCACGTCGTCGTCGTCGCGATCGCGCCGGGGCAGGATCGGCTGGTTGCTCTCCGGGTCGATGATTTCCAGCTCCTCCGGGTCGACGCCGGCAATGCCCGCATCGTCGAGGTAGTTGCCGTGGAAATCGACCACCCGGTCGTTCTCGAACAGGACGGTCAAGGTGCGGCGCTCGGCCTTGTCGCCGCTGCGGGCGAAGGAATTCACGTAGTCCCAGCGGTCGGCGTGAAACGGGCTCTGCACGGCGGGCGACCCGAGCAGCACCAGGACCTGGCGCTTGGTCAGCCCCACGCTCAGTTGCTCCATGTCGTCCTCGTCGAGCACGTTGCCCTGCGGGATGTTCTGCTTGTAGATGACGTTGCAGCCGCCGGCGAGGAGGGCGAGCGCGAGCAGGAAGAGTCGGATCATGGGCAGGAAGTACCGCGTCGAAAACGACCCGAATGATACAATACGGCTCCGCTTATCCGGTGGTCCCCGAATGTCCGAAGAAACCCGCGAACTGCGCAAGGCCGGGCTCAAGGTCACGCTGCCGAGGCTGCGCATCCTGCAGTTGCTCGACGGCGCCGACCAGAAGCACGTCACCGCCGACGACGTTCACCGGCTGCTGATCGACCAGGGCGAAGACATCGGCCTGGCCACCGTCTACCGCGTGCTGAACCAGTTCGAAACCGCCGGCCTGGTGCGCAAGCACATGTTCGACGACGGCTCCGGCCGTGCGCCGCAAGCCTGCTACGAGCTGGACGAGGGCGGCCACCACGATCACATGGTCGACCTCGATACGGGCGAAGTGGTGGAGTTCTTCGACGCCGACATCGAGCGCCTGCAGGACGAGATCGCGAGCAAGCACGGCTTCGAGATCGTCGACCACTCGCTGGTGCTCTACGTGCAGAAGAAGGGCAGTCGCAAGCGGGGCTGAGCCCGCGGCGCAGGGGCCCGGACTTCGTGCCGGGCGTCAGGCCTCGCGCCCCTCGAGCAATGCTTCGGCGTGACGCCGGCTCGTTTCCCCGGTGGTCGAGCCCAGCATCCGCGCCAGTTCGGCGACCCTCGCCTCCGAATCCAGCGCGTCCACCCGAACCCGCGTCCGGCCGTCGGCGGATTGCTTGACGACCCGGTACTGCCGGTCCGCACGGGCCGCCACCTGGGCGAGGTGAGTGACGCAGAACGCCTGGCCGTCGGCGCCGGCACGATGCAGGAACTCGCCGACCCGGTGGGCCGTCTCGCCGCCGACGCCGGCGTCGATCTCGTCGAAGATCCGGACCACGCCCCGGGCGGGCTCCGCCGACGCGACGATCATCGCCAGGCTCAGGCGCGACAGTTCCCCGCCGGACGCGACCCGCTTCAGGGCACGCGGCGGCTGGCCGGGGTTGGCGCTGAACAGGAAATCGACCCGGTCGGCACCGTGGTCTGCAACCGCAGCACCCTCGTCGAAGTCGATCTCGAACTCGATGCGGGCCGTGTCCATGCCCAGGGCGCTCAGCGCGTCGGCGACGTCTTCGCCGATCGAGTTCGCGGCGGACTGCCGGGCCTCGTGGAGCGCGCGTGACGCGTCCAGCCACTCCGCTCTCCGCTGCCGCAGCGTCTGCTCGGCCCGTTCGCGCGCCTCGGCCGCATTGTCGATCCGCTCGAGACGATCGCGGAGCTCGCCGCGCAAGGCGGGGAGCGCTTCGGGCTCGCAGCGGTGCTTGCGCGCCAGTTCCATGATCCGGCCCAGCCGGCGATCGACCGCGTCGAGGCGCTCGGGATCGGCTTCCAGCGTTTCGGCCAGGCGGGTCAGGGTCCGGCCCGATTCCTCGAGGTGGACCCGGGCCGTGGCGAGCATTTCCCGTGCCTCCGCGAACGCCGGGTCCCGGTCGGTCACGCCGTCGATCGCGCGGATTCCGCGGACGGTCAGCGCGACCGCTCCGGCATCGCTGCCGTCGGCGTCGCCGTCCAGGGCGGCGATCGCGGCGGCGGCGGCGCGCTGCAGGTCCTCGACCGACGCGAGGCGGCGCTGTTCGGCCTCCAGGTCCGCCAGTTCGGTGTCGCCGAGGTCCAGCGCGTCGAGTTCGTCGAGCTGGAATCGCAGGAGCTCCGGATCGGCGTCCGTGTCTTCGTCCAGTGCGGCGAGTTCGCGACGCGCATCGGCGTGCGAACGGGCGGCGTCGCGAACCGCGCGGCGCAGCTCCACGGGTACCCCCCGGTCCAGCCAGCGTCGCTGATGGACCGGGTCGGCCAGGCGCTGGTGTTCGTGCTGGCCGTGGATCTCGACCAGCAGGGTGCCCAGGTCCTTCATCTGTCCGACCGTGGCCGGATGGCCGTTGATCCAGCCGCGCGAGGCGCCGTCGGCCGGCACCGATCGGCGCAGCAGCAGTTCATCGCCGTCGTCCATCGCCTGTTCGGCGAGCCAGGCCCTGGCCGGGTGATCCGGATCGAGCTGGAACAGGGCGTTGAGCTCGGCGCGATCCGCATCGGTCGCGACCACCGCGGAGTCGGCGCGGTCGCCCAGCAGCAGGCCGAGGGCGTCGATCAGGATCGACTTGCCGGCCCCGGTCTCGCCGGTGATCGCGCCGAAGCCGGCGCCGAACTCGAGCTCGAGCCGGTCGATGATCGTGAAGTCCCGGATGGCAAGCGAACGCAGCATGGAGTCCTGGGTCGGTCCGGCCCGGCCGGTCGGCAGAAGAAGTGTCTCGCTATTGTATCGGTTGGATTCGCTTCGACCGGGCCCCATGTTGCGCCCCGTCGACACATTCAATCGAATGTCGGCGCCGCCGGCCGAGGCGCGCCGACCAGCCCAAGGAGCCGTTGCCCATGAGCGAGCAGGACCGTTCGCAGGACACATCCCCGGAATCCACGACCGCAGCGCAGGACGAACAGCGCCCGGACGCGCGGAACGATGGCGAGCGCAAGGAAGACGCGCGCCGCGCCGGCGCGGATCGCTCCGGCGATGCCGAGTCGTCGGATGCGCGGCCCGAATCTCCCGAAGCGGACGCCGCCGACCAGGAGAGTGCAGACGCCGGATCCGGACGGGCAGAGGCCGCGGACGGAGCGCAAGCCGACCTCGGCGCGCGGGTCGAACGCCTGACCGAGGCGCTGGCCCGCAGCCAGGCCGAGATGGTCAACCAGGAGCGCCGCCTCGAGCGCGAGATGGACAAGGCGCGCAAGTTCGCGCTGGAGCGCGTGATGCGCGACTTCGTCCCGGTGCTCGACTCGCTGGACCAGGCCATGGAGTCGGTCGGCGACGGCGACGGGTCGAGCGCGGTCGAGGGCCTGGCGCTGACTCGCAAGCTGGCCCTGAAGGTGCTCGAAGCGCACGGCCTGGAAACCATCGATCCGGCGGGCAAGCCGTTCGATCCGAGCTGGCACGAGGCTATGACCGCGGTGCCGAGCGAAGACGCCGAACCCGACAGCGTGATCGAGGTCCTGCAGAAGGGGTACGCGCTGAACGGCCGCCTTCTGCGCCCGGCGCGCGTGGTGGTCGCAAAGGCGCCCTGAGGCCCTTGCCCGGTCGGGGCGGTCGGGCGCGTCGGAAGGGTTTGAAAACGGGGCCGGCCAGCCCCATTCACCGAAGTAGCCGGCGAGGTCGAGGCCTCGCGTCATCCATGTCACCCGAAGTGACATCGAGAATCAGATTCGAACCAACGGGATGCTGAAGCCATGAGCAAGATCATCGGAATCGACCTGGGAACCACGAATTCGTGCGTTGCCGTGATGGAAGGCGGCAAGACGCGTGTGATCGAGAACGCCGAAGGCGATCGGACCACGCCGTCGATCGTCGCCTTCACCAAGGACGACGAGGTGCTGGTCGGCCAGCCCGCGAAGCGGCAGGCCGTGACCAACCCCGACCGCACGCTGTACGCGGTCAAGCGCCTGATCGGACGCAAGTACAACGAAAAGGTCGTGCAGAAGGACCGCGACCTGGTCAGCTACAAGATCGTCGAAGCCGACAACGGGGATGCCTGGGTCGAGGTCGACGGCAAGAAGATGGCGCCGCCGGAGATTTCCGCGCGCGTGCTCATGAAGATGAAGAAGACCGCCGAGGACTACCTGGGCGAGAAGGTCGAGGAAGCCGTGATCACCGTGCCGGCCTACTTCAACGACTCCCAGCGCCAGGCCACCAAGGACGCCGGCAAGATCGCCGGTCTCAACGTCCGCCGGATCATCAACGAACCGACCGCTGCCGCGCTGGCCTACGGGCTGGACAAGCAGGGCAAGGATCGCAAGGTCGCGGTCTACGACCTCGGCGGCGGCACCTTCGATGTGTCCATCATCGAAATCGCCGATGTCGACGGCGAGAAGCAGTTCGAGGTGCTGGCGACCAACGGTGACACCTTCCTCGGGGGCGAGGACTTCGACACTCGCCTGCTCGACTACCTGATCGCCGAGTTCAAGAAGGACCAGGGTGTGGACCTGAAGAAGGATCCGCTCGCGCTGCAGCGCCTCAAGGAAGCCGCCGAGCGGGCCAAGATCGAACTCTCGTCCAGCCAGCAGACCGAGGTCAATCTGCCGTACATCACGGCCGACGCATCGGGCCCGAAGCACCTGAACATCAAGGTGACCCGGGCGAAGCTGGAATCGCTGGTCGAAGAACTGGTCAAGCGCTCGATCGAGCCGTGCCGCACGGCGTTGAACGATGCCGGACTGAAGATCGCCGAGATCGACGAAGTCATCCTGGTCGGCGGCCAGACGCGCATGCCGATGGTCCAGAAGGCGGTCCAGGAATTCTTCGGCCGCGAGCCGCGCAAGGACGTCAATCCCGACGAAGCGGTCGCGGTCGGTGCGGCGATCCAGGGCGGCGTGCTGCAGGGCGATGTCAAGGACGTGCTGCTGCTGGACGTGACCCCGCTGTCGCTCGGCATCGAGACCCTGGGCGGCGTGTTCACGAAGCTCATCGAGAAGAACACGACGATCCCGACCAAGGCCTCCCAGGTGTTCTCCACCGCCGAGGACAACCAGAGCGCGGTCACCGTTCACGTGCTCCAGGGCGAGCGCGAGCAGGCCGCTGCCAACAAGTCCCTGGCGCGCTTCGACCTGGCCGGCATCCCGCCGAAGCCGCGCGGCATGCCGCAGATCGAGGTGACCTTCGACATCGACGCCAACGGCATCCTGCACGTGTCGGCCAAGGACAAGGAAACCGGCAAGGAACAGCGGATCGAGATCAAGGCCGGTTCGGGCCTCAGCGAAGAGGAGATCGAGAAGATGGTCTCCGACGCCGAAGCGCACCGCGAAGAAGACAAGCGCTTCCACGAGCTGGTCACGACGCGAAACAACGCCGATGCGATGGTCCACTCCACGCGCTCGATGCTCGACGAACAGGGCGAGCAGCTGCCCGACGATGCGAAGAAGGCCATCGAGGACGGCATCGCCAAGGTCGAGGAGTCGCTGAAGGGTGACGACAAGGAGGCGATCGAGTCGGCCGTCAACGAACTGCAGGAAGCCGCCGCGGCGCTGTACCAGGCCGCCGCGCAGGCCCAGCAGGGCGCCGGGGGCGAGTCGGCCGACGCCGACGGCAGCGACGACGGCGAGGACGTGGTCGACGCGGAGTTCACCGAGGTCGACGACGACAAGAAGTGATCGGACGCGGATCGTCGGTCCGTTCGGGCCGTGATCCGTCGACGGTCGAACGCGCTGCGGTCGGTTCCTGGAAGGATTTCGCGAACGACCGAACAGCGCATGGAAGCGCACGCCGCCGGCCCGATCCGGCGGCGTGTGCCGAATGGAACACTGGGGCCGAACGACGATGAGCCAACGCGATCTCTACGAAGTGCTGGGCGTCAAGCGCGACGCCGGCGACGACGAACTGAAGAAGGCCTATCGCCGTCTTGCGATGAAGTACCACCCGGATCGCAATCCCGATGACGATACGGCGCAGGACAAGTTCAAGGAAGCCAAGCTCGCCTACGAGGTCCTGAAGGATCCGCAGAAGCGCGCGGCCTACGATCGCTACGGCCACGATGCGATCAACGGCCAGGGTCCGGGCGGGTTCGGCGGTGCCGGGGCCGGCGGTGCCGGCTTCGGCGACATCAACGACATCTTCGGCGATATCTTCGGCGACATCTTCGGTGGCGGCCGTCGTCGCGGCGGCGCCGGCCAGGCGCGCTCGCGGCGCGGCCATGACCTGCGCTACACGCTGGAACTGGACCTCGAAGAGGCGGTGAAGGGCGTCGAACGCGAGATCCGGGTGCCCGGCATCGGCAAGTGTTCGGACTGCAGCGGCTCGGGCTCGACCAGCGGCAAGATGAACGTCTGTTCGACCTGCAACGGCGCCGGCCAGGTGCGGATGCAGCAGGGCATCTTCTCGGTCCAGCAGACCTGCCCGAACTGCGGCGGGAGCGGACGCGAAGTGAGCGATCCGTGCACCAGTTGCGACGGGACCGGCCAGGTTCGCGAAACCCGCACGCTGCAGGTCAAGGTGCCGCCTGGCGTTGACGAGGGCGACCGCATCCGCCTGTCGGGCGAGGGTGGGGCCGGCCTGCAGGGCGGAACCGCCGGCGACCTGTACGTGGACATCCACGTGCGCCCCCACAAGCTGTTCACGCGTGACGGCGACCAGCTGTTCGCGGAAATCCCGATTCCCGTGACGACCGCGATGCTCGGCGGCCAGATCAAGGTGCCGACCCTCGATGGCTCGGTCATGCTGAAGATTCCCGCCGAAACCCAGACCGGCAAGACCTTCCGTCTGAAGGGCAAGGGCGTCAAGTCGGTCCGCAGTTCCCGGTCCGGCGACCTGATGGTGCGGGTGCTGGTCGAAACGCCGGTCAATCTTAGCCGCGAGCAGAAGGACCTGCTGAAGAAGTTCGAAGACAGCCTCGGCGCCGATCAGAGCGTCGACCACAGCCCGAAGTCGCGTGGCTGGACCGACAGCGTGCGCGATTTCTTCGATCGAATGGGCTTCTGAACCCGTCCGGATTCCCCGGGCGGCACGGCTATACTGGCCCCGGACGGTTCGACCGGAGACCCGCTTGAACATTCTTCTGAACGGCGCGAGCGGCCGGATCGGCCGACTGATCGAATCGCTGGCGGAAGCGGATTCGACGCTCACGATCGTCGGCCGGGGACGCTCCGGCGACCCGCTGCAGGGCCGTGACGATGCCGAGGTCGTGATCGACTTTTCCAGTCCCGGGTCCGCGCTGCATGCGCTCTCGATCGCCGAGGACTTCGGACTGCCGTTCGTCAGCGGTACCACGGGGCTCGATGAAGCCCAGCGCGCCGCGCTGGACACCGCCGCCGAGCGGATCGCGATCTGCCACGAGGCCAATTTCTCGATCGGGGTCCACGTCCTCGACGCGCTGGTCCGCGAAGCGGCGCGGCGCCTGGGCGACGACTTCGACATCGAAATCCTCGAGACCCACCACCGGCACAAGGTCGATGCTCCGTCGGGCACCGCGCTGGCTCTCGCCGCGTCGGCTGCCGCCGGGCGCGGCCTCGAGGCTGGTTCGTCCTTCGACCACGGCGATCGCGGCGGCCGGCGGCGCCCGGGCCGGATCGGCATCCAGGCGCTGCGCGGCGGCGACGTGGTCGGGGAGCACGAGATCCACTTCCTGGGGGCCGGTGAACGCCTGACCCTTGCCCACCGGGCTGCGGACCGCAGCCTGTTCGCGCGCGGCGCGCTGCGGGCGGCCCGCTGGATGGTGGGCCGGTCGCCGGGCCGCTACGGCCTGTCCGACCTGCTCGCCGACGGGGACGCCGAGCCCGCACGCGACTGACTGCTCCACGGATTCCGGAGCGGCGCCGACGCCGGGCGCTGCGGTCCGGCCGACCGGGTCGCCGATCGATTCCGGCCCACTCCCGGTGGCCCCCTGCGCGGCCACCGGCCCGCCGATGTGGCGTAGAATGCTCTCTCGAACCGGTCGCAACGCGACCCTTCGACGAGCGGCGTTCCCGGGGCCTCGATCTCACCGAGCTTCCCGAACGCCGCTTCGCGAATCGGGAGGCACGATTTGTCCAATCTCAAGGCAGTTCTGGCGCTGGAAGACGGTTCGCTGTTTTCCGGGTTCGGCTTTGGTGCGCCCGGAAAGGCGGTCGGCGAGGTGGTGTTCAACACCGCGATGACCGGCTACCAGGAGATCCTGACCGATCCCAGCTACGCCGGCCAGCTGGTCACCCTGACCATGCCGCACATCGGCAACACCGGCACCAACCCCGAGGACAACGAGTCGGACCGCGCCCGCGCGGCCGGCCTGATCGTCCGCGACTGCCCGCGGCGAGCGAGTTCCTGGCGGTCGACGTTGCCCCTGCCGGAGTGGCTCGTCGAGCAGGGCGTGGTCGCGATCGGCGGCATCGACACGCGTGCGCTGACCGCGCTCTTGCGGGAGAACGGTGCCCAGAACGGTTGCATCCTGGTCGATCACGAGGTCGATCCCGCCGAAGCGCTGGAAGCCGCCCGGGCCTGCCCGCCGATGACCGGCCGGGACCTGGCCCGCGAGAACACCTGCGCGGAGCGCCACGAATGGTCGGAGGGCTCGCCGGCGATCGAGTCCCGCACGCCGACGCCGGTCGAGCCGGCGCCGCACGTGGTCTGCTACGACTACGGGGTCAAGCACAACATCCTGCGGCTGCTGGTCGACGCTGGCTGCCGCGTCACCGTGGTGCCCGCGACGACGCCGGCCGACGAGGTGCTGGCGCTCGCGCCCGATGGCGTCATGCTGTCGAACGGCCCCGGCGACCCGGAACCCTGCGACTACGCGATCCAGGCGATCGGCACGCTGCTGGATCGTGCCGTTCCGACCTTCGGCATCTGCCTGGGCCACCAGTTGCTGGCCCTGGCCGCAGGCGCCCGGACGGTCAAGATGAAGTTCGGCCACCACGGCGCGAACCACCCGGTCCAGGACCTGGCCACCGGTCGGGTCATGATCACGTCCCAGAACCACGGCTTCGCGGTCGACGAAGCCAGCCTGCCCGAGCGCGTCGAGGCCACCCACCGCTCGCTGTTCGACGGCAGCCTGCAGGGCATCCGTATCACCGACGCCCCCGCCATGGGCTTCCAGGGCCACCCCGAAGCCAGCCCCGGCCCCCACGACCTCCGGCCACTGTTCCAGGCGTTCGTTGAAATGATGCGTGAAGAACGCGGGTCGAGGGACTAGGGGTCAGGGACTAGTGATGCAGCTTCGAAGCTATCGAGAACTCAAGGTGTGGCAGCGCTCGATGGACGTTGTCGAGGAAGTATATGCGCTGACCGAATGCTTTCCCGACAGCGAACGATTCGCGTTGACCCAGCAGATCCGAAGAACAGCGGTCTCCGTCCCGTCCAACATCGCAGAAGGAAACGCACGAAGGTCGACGAAGGATTACGCTCGCTTCGTGTCGATCGCGATCGGCTCCCTGGCGGAGCTCGAGACTCAGATCGAGATCGCTTACAGGGTCCGCTACCTGGACGACGAACGAGCGGCTGGTATTCACTCCGAACTCATGGAAATCGGCCGTATGTTGCGAGCGATCGAGTCCAAGTTGCGTGGCTATGTTCGCGATCCGTCCGAAGGTGAAACCGTGGTTTCACTAGCCCCTAGTCCCTGACCCCTGACCACTGACGCCATGCCGAAACGTACAGACATCCAATCCATCCTGATCATCGGCGCCGGGCCGATCGTGATCGGGCAGGCCTGCGAGTTCGATTACTCGGGCGTGCAGGCGGTCAAGGCGCTGCGGAGCGAGGGGTACCGGGTGATCCTGGTCAACTCCAACCCGGCCACGATCATGACCGACCCGGAGATCGCCGACGCGGTCTACATCGAGCCCGTGAAGTGGGAGTACGTACGCGAGGTGATCCGGCGCGAGCGGCCCGATGCGCTGCTGCCCACGATGGGCGGCCAGACCGCGCTGAACTGCGCGCTGGACCTGGTTCGCGAGGGCGTGCTCGAGGAGTTCGGCGTCGAGTTGATCGGTGCGTCGCGCGACGCCATCGACATGGCCGAGGACCGCGACCGGTTCAAGACCGCGATGGCCGAGATCGGCCTGGAATCGTGCACCGCCGAAGTCGCCCATTCGATGGACGAGGCGATGGAGATCCAGAAGCGGATCGGCTTCCCGACGATCATCCGACCGTCCTTCACGCTGGGCGGATCCGGCGGCGGCATCGCCTACAACACCGAGGAGTTCGTCGAGATCGTCGCCCACGGCCTGGAGCTGTCGCCGACCAACGAAGTGCTGCTCGAGGAATCGGTGCTGGGCTGGAAGGAGTTCGAGATGGAAGTGGTCCGCGACAAGGCGGACAACTGCATCATCATCTGCTCGATCGAGAACTTCGATCCGATGGGCATCCACACGGGGGATTCGATCACCGTGGCCCCGGCCCAGACCCTGACCGATCGCGAGTACCAGCGGATGCGCGACGCGTCGATCGCGGTGCTGCGCAAGATCGGCGTCGAGACCGGCGGATCGAACGTGCAGTTCGCGATCAATCCGGAGGACGGCCGCATGGTCGTCATCGAAATGAACCCGCGCGTGTCGCGCTCCTCGGCGCTGGCATCGAAGGCGACCGGCTTCCCGATCGCCAAGGTCGCCGCCAAGCTCGCGGTCGGCTACACGCTCGACGAGCTGGAGAACGAGATCACCGGCGGCGCCACGCCGGCCTCCTTCGAGCCGACGATCGACTACATCGTGACCAAGATCCCGCGCTTCGCGTTCGAGAAGTTCCCGGCCGCGAGCAAGCGCCTGACCACGCAGATGAAGTCCGTCGGCGAGGCGATGGCGATCGGCCGCACGTTCAAGGAGTCGGTGCAGAAGGCGCTGCGCAGTCTCGAGATCGGCCTGGACGGCTTCAACGAGATGCCGCTGGACGAGCACCCCGACCTGGATGCGGACACGCTGCTGCGGCGCGAGCTTCGCGAAGCGGGGCCCGAGCGGATCCTCTACGTGGCCGAGGCGTTCCGCCGCGGGCTCGACTTCGATACGGTCCAGCGCCTGACCCGGATCGACCCCTGGTTCCTCGACCAGTTGCTGGAGCTGGTCGAGATCGAGGCCCAGGTGCGCCGCACGGGCTTCGAATCGCTGGGCGCGGATCGCCTCCACGAGCTCAAGCGCCACGGCTTTTCCGACGCGCGCCTGGCGACCCTGCTCGGGGCCTCCGAGCGCGCCGTGCGCCACCTGCGCCAGACCCTGGACGTGCGCCGGGTCTACAAGCGGGTCGACACCTGCGCGGCGGAGTTCGCGACGACGACCGCGTACATGTACGGCACCTGGGAAGGGGAGAGCGAAGCGCGTCCCACCGA
Organism: Halomonas denitrificans; assembly: GCA_019800895.1. Lineage (NCBI taxonomy): Bacteria > Pseudomonadati > Pseudomonadota > Gammaproteobacteria > Oceanospirillales > Halomonadaceae > Halomonas > Halomonas denitrificans. The sequence continues at coordinate 258,426 of JAHVKF010000001.1, read as the reverse complement.
TCGCCGCAAGATCATGGTGCTCGGCGGGGGCCCGAACCGGATCGGCCAGGGCATCGAGTTCGATTACTGCTGCGTTCACGCGGCGATGGCCATGCGCGATCTCGGCTTCGAGACCCTGATGGTCAACTGCAACCCCGAGACCGTGTCGACCGACTACGACACCTCGGACCGCCTGTACTTCGAGCCGCTGACCCTCGAGGACGTGCTGGCGATCATCGACGTCGAGAAGCCCGAGGGCGTGATCGTCCAGTTCGGCGGCCAGACGCCGCTGAAGCTGGCGCGCGACCTGGAGGCGGCCGGCGTGCCGATCATCGGCACCACGCCGGACTCGATCGACCTGGCCGAGGACCGCGAGCGCTTCCAGGACCTGCTCAACCGCTTGGGGCTCAAGCAGCCGCCGAACCGCACCGCGCGGACGCCGGACGAGGCCATCGTGCTGGCCGCCGAGGTCGGCTTTCCGCTGGTCGTGCGGCCGTCCTACGTACTCGGCGGCCGGGCCATGGACATCGTCCACGGCGTCGACGAGCTCAAGCGCTACATGCGCGAAGCCGTCAGCGTCTCGAACGACTCGCCGGTGCTGCTCGACCGGTTCCTCGACCACGCGATCGAGGTCGACGTGGACGCGGTGTGTGACGGCGAACGGGTGGTGATCGGCGGCATCATGGAACACATCGAGCAGGCCGGCGTGCACTCAGGTGATTCCTCCTGCAGCCTGCCGCCGTTCTCCCTCGCGCCGGAGATCATCGCCGAGATCGCCGACCAGACCCGCCGGATGGCACTGGCGCTGAAGGTGGTCGGCCTGATGAACGTCCAGTTCGCGGTCCGCGGGGACGACATCTTCGTGCTCGAAGTCAATCCCCGGGCGTCGCGCACGGTGCCGTTCGTCTCGAAGGCCACGGGCGTGCCCCTGGCCAAGATCGCGGCCCACTGCATGGTGGGTGAAACGCTGGAAAAACAGGGGATTACGGAAGATCTCGAAACCCGGTTCTATTCGATCAAGGAGCCGGTCTTCCCGTTCATCAAGTTCCCCGGCGTGGATCCGATCCTCGGACCCGAGATGCGCTCGACGGGCGAGTGCATGGGCGTGGGCCAGACCTTCGGGGCGGCGGTCGCCCGCGGCCAGCAGGGCGTGGGCATCCAGGCCGCCCACTCCGGGCGGGCCTTCCTGTCCGTGCGCGACGCCGACAAGCAGGCCCTGCTGCCGGTCGCGCGCGAACTGGTCGAGCGGGGCTTCGAGCTGGTCGCCACGGAGGGCACCTGGAAGTTCCTGGTTGAAAACGACGTGCCCTGCGACTACATCAACAAGGTGATCCAGGGTCGACCGCACATCGTCGACCTGATCAAGAACCGCGAGATCGACTACATCGTCAACACCACCGAGGGTCGCCAGGCGATCACCGATTCGTTCTCGATCCGGCGCGAAGCGCTGCAGAGAAAGGTCAACTACTCCACCACGATCGCCGGCGCTCGCGCCACGCTGCGCGCCCTCGAGCACTGGCAGGAGCGGGAAGTCGTACCGCTCGCGGAACTCCATTCAACAGACTGAGGCAACCATGTCGCAGCAGACACCGCTGACCAAGCAGGGCGCCGAGCGCCTGCGCGAAGAACTCAAGCGCCTGAAGAAGGAAGAACGACCCAAGATCATCGAGGCGATCGCCGAGGCGCGCGCCCACGGTGACCTGAAGGAGAACGCCGAATACCACGCGGCGCGCGAACAGCAGGGCTTCATCGAGGGCCGGATCCAGGAACTCGAGAGCTCCCTGTCGCACGCGCGGATCATCGACGTCGCCGAGCTCGACGTCCAGGGCAAGGTCGTGTTCGGCGCGCACGTCACGCTGCTGGAAGACGTGGAGGGCGCCGAGGAAGTCCACTGGCAGATCGTCGGCGACCTCGAGTCCAGCGTGGAGGAGCGCCGCCTGGCCGTCTCGGCCCCGCTGGCCCGTGCGCTGATCGGCCGCGAGGAGGGCGAGACGGTGGACGTCAAGACACCGAACGGCAATCGCGTCTACGAGATCGTCGAGGTCCGCTACGACGAGAAGGGCTGAGCCGTGACCGCGCAGCTCCTGGTCGCGCTGCCGGTGCTCGACGACGTCCTCGACGGGCGGCTGGAGGCGCCTCCGGGTCTGGCCAGGCTGCTCGGCTTCGGCCGCATCGAACGCGGCGGAGGCGACGCGGCGCTGGCCGCGGCGCTCGGGCAGGAGCGGATCCCGGCCGCCGGCCCGCGCGCGACGCTGGCGGCGGGTGAGACGGACACCGCGGGCTCGGCCTGGCTGCGCGTCGAACCGGTCCACCTGCAGCCCGACCTGACCGCGGTCTGGCTCCGCCAGGCCGCCGCGCTGGACTGGTCGGCCCCGTCGATGGCGCCGCTCCACGACGCACTCCATGAATTGTTCGACCGGCCCGGACTGGCCTGGTACCCGCCGACGAACGGCGTGCCGGGACGGATCCGCGTCGCCGAAGCGCCGCAGGCCGCCTTCGTGCCGCTGCACGCCGCGGTCGGGCGCCGCCTGGACGAGACCCTTCCGCGCGGCCCCGACGCCGCTCGCTGGCACGCGCTGATCAACGAATCCCAGATGATCTTCCACCAGTTCCGGGCCCTCGATGACCCGCGCTCGGCCGGCCTGGGCCTCTGGTTCTGGGGCGCGGGGTCCGTGCCGGCGCGGCCCGATCCGTCGCCGGTCGCCCGCGTGATCGTGGCCGGCGACCGGACCGAGGGCGAGGGGCTGGCCCGCTGGCTGGACGTGGATGCGGATTTCTTGAGCGAGCAGGAGCCGGACCGCGCGTCCAATAATGATCACGAGTACGGGCCCGAGGGACGGCTCCACCCGACCGGCACCACGCTGGTCGAGGCCACGCTGGGCGCCGATGCGCCGGATCGCCTGGTCGGGCTGGATCGCTGCGTGTTCGAGCCGGCCTGGCGTGCCCTCCGGTCCGGACGGCTCGGCGCGGTGCGCCTGATCGGCTCGGAGCGAACGGTCGGGCTCCGGCGCTGGAGTCCCTTCGCGTTCTGGCGCCGGCCGTTTTCTGCGGAGGCCGTGCGATGATCCGCCGGGTCCGCGTCCACCGGCGCAGCGTACCCGCGCCGATCGCCGGCCTGCACCCGGTGGCCGGTCGCGTGCTCGCCGCACGCGGCTGCACCGAACCGCCGGCGCTGGACCTGGCCACCATGCTGCCGCCGACCCTGGCCGACCTGGACGCTGCCGCGTCGCTGCTGGCCGACGCCATCGAGCAGGGACGGCGAATCCTGGTCGTCGGCGACTTCGATGCCGATGGCGCGACCGGCACCGCAGTCGCGGTTCGCGGCCTGCGGGGGCTTGGCGCCGGCGACGTCCGATGGCGGATGCCGGATCGCATGAAGCACGGCTACGGCTTGAGCACGAAGCTTGCCGAGGAATGCCTGGCCATGAACCCGGACGTGCTGGTGACCGTCGACCACGGGATCAGTTCGATCGCCGGCGTCGACCGGGTCCGCGAGGCGGGGGTAAGGGTCGTGGTCACCGACCACCACCTGCCCGGACCGGAGCTCCCGGCCGCCGACGTGATCGTCAACCCCAATCGGCCGGACTGCGATTTTCCGTCGCCGAACCTGGCCGGGGTGGGGGTGCTGTTCTACGTGTTGATCGGCGTGCGCGCCGAACTGCGCAAGCGCGGACACGGCGCCTCGTTCCGTCTCGACGGTCTCCTCGACCTGGTGGCCCTCGGCACGGTGGCCGACCTGGTCCGGCTCGACGAGAACAACCGGAGACTGGTCCGCCAGGGCCTGGAGCGGATTCGGCGCCGCCATTGCGCCCCCGGCGTCGCCGCGCTGCTCGAGGTCGCGGGCCGCAACCTCACCCACGTGACCGCCGCCGATCTCGGCTTCATTGCCGGCCCGCGCCTGAACGCCGCCGGACGGCTCGACGACATCTCGATCGGCATCCGCTGCCTGCTGACCGACGACGCCGACGAGGCCATGGCGCTGGCCGGCGAGCTCGACCGCTTCAATCGCGACCGGCAGCAGCTGCAGAGCGACATGGTCGAGACAGCCCAGCGCCTCGCCGCCGAACTGACCGCCGACCTGGACGGCGACTGCGGCGGCCTGTGCCTGTACGACCCGGACTGGCATCCCGGCGTCGTCGGCCTCGTGGCCTCGCGCATCTGCGAGCAGCTCCAGCGGCCCGTGATCGCGTTCGCCCCGGCCGAGCCGGGGTCCGGGGAGCTGAAGGGCTCGTGCCGCTCGCCGGCCAGCGTGCACATGCGCGACCTGCTCGCCGATCTCGATGCACGCCATTCGGGCCTGATCGACCGCTTCGGCGGCCACGCCCGGGCGGCGGGCCTGAGCCTGGAGGCCGCGGACCTGGACGCGTTCCGCGCCGCCTTCGACGACCACGTGCGGGCGCTCGACTTCCCGCCCGACGCGGTCCGCACCGACGGCCCGCTCGCCGGCAGCGAACTGACCATCGAGACGGCCGAGGCGCTGGCCGACGCCGGCCCCTGGGGCCAGGGCTGGGAGGAACCGCTGTTCGACGACCGGTTCCGGGTGCTGGAGCGGCGCGTGGTCGGCAGCGATCACCTGAAGATGCTCCTCGAACCGATCTCCGGCGGACCGGCGCTCGACGCGATCGCCTTCCGGGCCGGCGACTGGTGCCATCGCGACCTGCCGGATCCGTTGCACGTCACCTACCGGCTCGAGGTCAACCGCTGGCGGGGCCGGGTCACGCCGCAGCTCAACATCCAGCACTGGGTCGAGGGCGAGGATTGAACCGCCGCGGGTGCGCCGCGGTGATTCCGCTTCGGGCTCGAACCGGTACAATGCCCGGCTTTGATTCCCGAGGCCCTGCTGCTCCATGGAACAGACCGCGCTGAAGAACCTTCTCGACGACCTCTCCCGACGAGCCGAGTCGCTCAGGAGGTACCTTTGACTACGATGGCAAGGTAGAAAAACTCGAAGAAGTCGATCGCGAGCTCGAGGACCCGTCGGTCTGGGACGACGCCGAGCGGGCCCAGAGCCTGAACAAGGACCGGGCCGCACTCGACAAGTCGGTCACGATGCAGCGCGAAGTCTTCGAAGGCATCCGCGATACGGGCGAGCTGCTGGAGATGGCGATCGAGGAAGACGATCCCGACACCCTGGCCAGCGTCGAGGCCGACCTGAAGTCGCTGCGCAGCCGGATCGAGGCGCTGGAGTTCCAGCGCATGTTCTCCGGCGAAATGGACGACCGGCCGTGCTTCATCGACATCCAGGCCGGCTCCGGCGGCACGGAGGCCCAGGACTGGGCGGAGATGCTGCTGCGCATGTACCTGCGCTGGGCCGAGTCGCGCGACTGGAGCGCCGAGCTGGTCGAGGTCTCCGACGGCGACGTGGCCGGCATCAAGAGCGCCACGATCCGGGTCGAGGGCGACTTCGCCTACGGCTGGTGCCGGACCGAGACCGGTGTGCACCGCCTCGTGCGCAAGTCGCCGTACGACTCCGGCAACCGTCGCCATACCTCGTTCGCCTCGGTGTTCGTGTCGCCGGAAGTCGACGACAACATCGAGATCGAGATCGACCCGAGCGACCTGCGGATCGATGTCTACCGCGCCTCCGGTGCCGGCGGTCAGCACGTCAACCGGACCGAATCGGCCGTGCGGATCACCCACGAGCCGAGCGGAATCGTGGTCCAGTGCCAGACCGATCGCTCCCAGCACAAGAACAAGGACCGCGCGATGGGCCAGCTGCGGGCCAAGCTCTACGAGCTGGAAATGCAGAAGCAGCGCGAGAAGGCCCAGGCCGCCGAGGACGAGAAGGCCGACATCGGCTGGGGCAGCCAGATCCGCAACTACGTCCTCGACCAGTCGCGGATCAAGGACCTCCGCACCGGCGTCGAGCGCACGGACACGCAGAAGGTCCTCGACGGCGACCTCGACGAATTCGTCGCCGCATCGCTGAAGGCGGGGTTGGAATAGGGGAAAGGGACTAGGAAAGGGACTAGGGAGTAGGGACTAGGGACTAGAGTTCCGCCCGATTCCGGAGTTTTACTAGTCCCTGACCCCTGACCCCTGGCCCCTGATCTCGGCCCCTGACATCCGAACAGCAACGAACCCGGTAGCACTAGCCATGACCGACCAGAACAGCACCGAAGAGCACGTCGACGAGAATCGCCTGATCGCCGAGCGGCGGGCGAAGCTGGATGCCCTGCGCGAGCAGGGGCAGGCGTTTCCGAACACGTTCCGTCCCGAGCACCGCGCCGATGCGCTCCTTGCCGAATACGGCGATGGTGAGGCGTTTCCGCAGGAGCGGCTGGAGGCCGATCGGATTCCGGCTTCGGTGGCGGGCCGGATGGTTTCGCGCCGGGTCATGGGCAAGGCCGCCTTCGTCCACATCCAGGACGGTTCGGGCCAGCGCATCCAGCTCTATCTGCGTCGCGACGACCTGCCGGAGGGCGTCTACCAGGCCTTCAAGCAGTGGGACATCGGCGACATCGTCGGTGCGTCGGGCGTGCTGATGCGGACCAAGACCGGCGAACTGAGCGTGCACGCGGACCGGCTGGAACTGCTGGTCAAGTCGCTTCGGCCGCTGCCGGAGAAGTGGCACGGCCTGTCCGACCAGGAAACCCGTTATCGCCAGCGCTACGTCGACCTGATCGCCAACCCCGACGTGCGCCGTACCTTCGAGACTCGCGCCAGACTGGTCGCCGGGATCCGGGCCTTCTTCGAGGAACGCGGGTTCCTCGAGGTCGAAACGCCGATGATGCACCACCTGCCGGGCGGCGCCACCGCGCGGCCGTTCAAGACCCATCACAATGCGCTGGACATCGACCTGTACCTGCGCGTCGCGCCCGAGCTGCACCTCAAGCGCCTCGTCGTCGGCGGCTTCGAGCGGGTCTACGAAATCAACCGCAACTTCCGCAACGAGGGGGTGTCGACGCGGCACAACCCCGAGTTCACGATGCTCGAGTTCTACTGGGCCTATGCGGACTACAACGACCTCATGGACCTGACCGAGACCTTGCTGCGGCAGCTGGCCGAGGACCTGGGGCACGACGGGGCCAAGCTCGACTACCAGGGCGAGGACATCGATTTCGGTCCGGCCTTCCGCCGCCTGACCGTAGCCGGCGCGGTGCGCGAGTACTATCCCGATCTCGAGGACGCCGACCTGCGCGATCGCGAGGTCCTGGCGAAGGCCTGCGAAGACCTCGGCATCCACATCGAGACCGACTGGGGCTGGGGCAAGCTGCTGCTGGAGATCTTCGAGAAGACCGCCGAGGAGAACCTGGTCCAGCCGACCTTCATCACCGAGTACCCGACCGAGGTCTCGCCCCTGTCGCGCCGCAATGACCAGGATCCAGAGGTCACCGACCGCTTCGAGCTCTTCATCGCCGGCCGCGAGATCGCCAACGGCTTCTCCGAGCTCAACGACCCCGAAGACCAGGCGGAGCGCTTCCGCGCCCAGGTCGCGGCCAAGGACGCCGGCGACGCCGAGGCGATGCACTTCGACGCCGACTACATCCGCGCCCTGGAATACGGCATGCCGCCGACGGCCGGCGAAGGGATCGGCATCGACCGTCTGGTGATGCTGTTCACCGATTCCGCGTCCATTCGTGACGTGCTCCTGTTCCCGTACCTGCGGCCCGAGGTCTGAGGGCCCGGACGTGATTGCCCCGCGACGGGGCCGGGTGTATCGTCGAGGCTGGCCACGACCGGAGGACGCCCATGAACACTCGGTTTTCGATCGGCATCAGCGCGCTGCTGGTGCTGCTTTCGACGGGTCTTGCCGCCGAGACGCTTGTCTACGAACGCGAGTACACGCTGATCGGTGAAGCCGACAACACGTTGCGGATCGAACTGTCCCCCGACGACCGGATGATCATCCACCGGCCCGCGTTCATGACGTATCCGGGCAACCACCGGATCGACGTGACGTCCGGAACCTATCGGAAATTCCGCGCGGCCTTCGAGGCGGCCCGAACCGACTCCGTCGAGCTCCAGCGCGCCGTGCAGGCGCGCGCCGCCGGGTCGATGGCCGTCGTGACCGACCCGGAATTCTCCCGCTTCGCGCTGGTCGATGCGCAGCGCGGACCGCTGGAGACGGTGACCGTGGTCTCGCTGGAAGCGTGGGCGCAGCGGATCGACGACGTCCGCCTCCAGCGGCTCGACCGCCTGGAACGCGACTGGTTCTCGCTGATGAATTCCGAACTGCAGGAGGCAGCGCGATGATTACCCGGACCGCAACGACGACGATCGGGCTCGCGGGCATGCTCCTGCTGTCTTCGCAGGCGCTGGCCGGAGCGTTTCTATTCTCCCTCGACCAGAACGGCAACGCGTTCCCGGAGCGGATCACGCATCCGAGCGGCTATACCGGTGCGGGCGGCACGCTGCAGGTCTCGGTCTGCATCTCGCCGTCGAGCGAGTCGATCGCCGAAATGGAAACGTCCGTGGAAAACTCGATCTTCACCTGGAACCAGTTGACCGCCGCCAGCCCCAACCTGTTCTTCGGCGGCGCCAACGACATCCCGCCGGGTTCGATCGACTACGAGTCGACGCTGGTCCACGAGATCGGCCACTGCATCGGGCTGGCGCATCCGAATGCGGCCACCGAATCCGGGCTTCCGCAAGGCAGCCGCAATTGGACCAAGGCCGGCAACGGCCTGAATGGCACGCTGGATGTCGATGCAGGCGCCGACGGGCTTCAGGGGTCGGCCGACGACGTGCGCGGCGACGACATCAACGTCCACTGGTTCAATCCGAACAACAACCCGTTCGAACTGTTCGAGCCGGTCGATACGTCCAACTACAGCAACGACCTGTCCGACCTGCCCGGCGGTGACCTGTTCGCGGCCAACGCCGATCGCGATGTCGGCGCAGCACTCGGCTTCGCGAACAGCGAAGCGGTGATGCAGCAGGGCGCGTTCTTCGACGAGGACCAGCGCCAGCTCGGCGTCGATGACGTGGCGATGATCCGGCTCGGCCAATCCGGTCTCGACGAGACCCAGGGCACCGGCGACGATTACCAGCTGGAGCTGGTCTACGGCGGGGTGCAGTCCGGTTGCGACATCACGGTGCAGATCACCGGGTCGTCCTTCGCGTTCTGCAATGTAGGCGGTGCCTTTGTCAGTCCGAATCACTTTCGGGTTAATGGTGCCACCGTGCAGATGGCGTCGACCAGCAACACCAGCTGGTACTTCAACCAGACCCCGCTCGGCGAACAGGTGATCTTCGCGGACGGTTTCGAATCCTGACCGCGGGAACGACCGGAGGAAGGACAAACAAAAAGCCCCGCAGCGAACTGCGGGGCTTTGTCGAATTTGGCTCCCCGGGTCGGATTCGAACCAACGACCTAGTGATTAACAGTCACCCGCTCTAACCAGCTGAGCTACCGGGGAATGGAAGCCGCGTATTTTCCTACGCGCGGCGGCGTTCGTCAACCCGGGCGGCGTTTTTTTTGCCGATTCTCCCTCCGCGTCCGGGTCACGGCAGGCGCGGGCAGGCCAGGTGGCCGGGGAGGTCGCCGACGCGGGGCCGCCCGGGGTTGGAGACGATGACCGCTCGGGCGTTGTCCGGCGCAAGCGGGTTGCAGAGCTTGATCGTCAGGTTGGTGCCGCCGGCGGTGCCATCGGGCTGGTAGCGGACCCGGGTCCGGCCGGCCGAGTCGATGATCAGGCCCTCGACGCCGTTGCCGACGCGCAGCAGGTCGTCGCCGGTATCCACCTGCCGGTTCCGGTCCGGGTCCCGGAACACGATCCAGCCGTCCTCCCAGCGATTCTCGCCGGAGCAGCTGATCCGGTCCCGGGAGGGGCAGACCAGGGTCACTTCGCGCCGGGTGATCGCATGCAGCCGGGCCAGGTTCAGGTGGGCGACCAGCGTATTCGCGGTGCTGCCGACGCGCTGCGCCTGCAGGATTCCGGTCATCGCCGGGAGCGCCAGGCCGGCAAGGATGGCGAACAGCGCCAGGGCGGCCAGCAGTTCGATCAGCGTGAAGCCCTGAAACGAACGTCGGGGGAAACGGGGCATGGGCGATCTCCGTACGAGTGGGAGGCCCATGATCGGGTTCGGGGTCGGCTGCGGTCGTCCGAAAGTCGCCGTGCTGCGGGGTAGGAAATCGGCGCGGAGATGCGTCGGAAATCGACCTGCGAGGAGGCCTGCGCAACGGCGTGTACATCAAGCCCGGTCCGGGTCGGAGTGGATCGGTGTCGCGGGGAGCGGGGCTTGCGCGGACGCCGAACTCCTTCGGCGGCACCGATGGATACGTCGCGCGCAAGCGCGCTCCCACAGGCAAGAGAGTGGATCAGGGGTGTGCGGGTGGCAGGTCAGCCGGCCGGCAGCGCCTCGCCGATACGCGACACCGCGTCCTTCAGCGTATCCAGGCTGCAGGCGAAGGAAATCCGGACGTGGCCCGGGGCGCCGAAGGCCGAGCCCGGTACCAGGGCGACGCCGGCTTTCTCGAGGAGGTGCTCGCAGAATTCGCCGTCGCCGTCGGCACCCATGCGCTCGATCGCCTCCGAGGCGTCGATGAACACGTAGAACGCGCCTTCGCCGGCACTGCAGGTCAGGCCCGGGAGCTCGTTCAGCGCAGGAACGAGCCAGTCGTGGCGTTTCCTGAACTCGGTGCACATCTTCTCGACGCACAGCTGGCTGTCGGACAGCGCGGCGACCGCCGCGGCCTGGCTGATCGAACAGGGGTTGGACGTGCTCTGGCCCTGGATCTTGCGCATCTGCTTGATCAGCTCGGCGTCGCCGGCAGCGTAGCCGATCCGCCAGCCGGTCATCGCGTAGGCCTTGCTGACTCCGTTGATCACGACCGTCCGCGGGGCGAGCGACGGGCAGACCTGGGCCAGGGTGGAGAACGGCTCGTCGGCCCACCAGATGTGCTCGTAGATGTCGTCGGAGACGACGACGACCCGAGGGTGCTCCTCGAGCACTTCGCCGAGCGCCTCGAGCTCGGCCCGCGTGTAGGCCCGCCCGGTCGGATTGCCGGGCGAGTTGAGGATCAGAAGGCGGGTCTGCTCGGTGATCGCCGAGTTCAGCTGGGCCGGGGTGATCTTGAAGTCGCAGTCCATCGTCGTGTGCAGCGTCACCGGCGCGCCGCCGGCCAGGCGGACCATGTCCGGGTACGACACCCAGTAGGGGGCCGGGATCAGGACCTCGTCGCCCGGATCGATCATCGCCTGGAGCAGGTTGTAGATCGACTGCTTTGCGCCGGTCGAGACCAGGATCTGGTCGCGCTCGTAGTCCAGCCCGTTGTCGCGCTGGAACTTGGCGATGACGGCGTCCTTCAGCGCCGGGGTGCCGTCGACGGCCGTGTAGCGGGTCTGGCCGTCGCGGATCGCCTCGATCGCGGCCTGCTGGATGTGGTCGGGGGTCTCGAAATCGGGTTCACCCATGCTCAGCGACAGGATGTCGCGCCCCTGGGCCTTGAGTTCCGCGGCCTTCATCGACATCGCGATGGTGGCCGAGGGTTTGACCTGGGCGACGCGCTGGGCGGTTCGGATGGGCATGGCGATGAGTTCCCCGTGGCGGTGGATGTCCCTAGCCGGTCGACATTGCATTGCCCGGCGCTCGCCCACAATTATAGAAGCTGACCGACGAGCGGGGTTCACGATGGCGAAAGCCGCGAACAAGCGGAAATTCCGGATGGCGTCGAGCTATCGGCCGGCGGGGGACCAGCCGGCGGCGATCGATGCGCTGGTCGCCTCGATCGGCCGCGGCGACCGGCACCAGACGCTGCTCGGCGTGACCGGCTCGGGCAAGACCTTCACGATGGCCAACGTCATCGAGCGGGTCCAGCGGCCGACGTTGATCATGGCGCCGAACAAGACGCTTGCGGCGCAACTCTACGGTGAGTTCAAGGCCTTCTTCCCGGACAACGCGGTCGAGTACTTCGTCAGCTACTACGACTACTACCAGCCCGAGGCCTACGTGCCGGCCTCCGATACGTTCATCGAGAAGGACGCCTCGATCAACGAGCACATCGAGCAGATGCGCCTGTCGGCGACCAAGGCGCTGCTCGAACGGCGCGACTCGCTGATCGTGGGGACCGTGTCGGCGATCTACGGCCTCGGTGATCCGTCGAGCTTCCTGAAGATGACGCTCCGGCTGGAGAAGGGCGCGGAAATGGACCAGCGCCATATCCTCCGCAGGCTGGCCGAAATGCAGTACTCGCGCAACGATTTCGAACTTCGCCGCGGAACCTACCGGGTCCGCGGCGAGTTGATCGACATCTTTCCGGGCGATTCGGACGAGGAAGCCGTGCGCGTCGAGCTCTTCGACGACGAGATCGAGCGGATCAGCCGCTTCGACCCGCTGACCGGGGAACTCCGCGAGAGCCTGGACGAACTCACGATCTTCCCGAAGACCCATTACGTCACGCCCCGCCAGGTGGTGCTGGACGCGGCCGAGGCGATCAAGGCCGAGCTGGCCGAGCGGCTCGAGCAGCTCAAGGGTGCCGGCAAGCTGCTGGAAGTCCAGCGGCTCGAGCAGCGCACCCGCTTCGACCTCGAAATGATGATGGAGCTGGGCTACTGCCAGGGCATCGAGAACTACTCGCGCCACCTGACCGGCCGCCAGCCCGGCGAGCCGCCGCCGACCCTGTTCGACTACCTGCCCGAGGACGCGCTGCTGATCCTCGACGAGTCGCACGTGACCGTGCCGCAGATCGGCGGCATGTACCGCGGCGACCGGGCCCGCAAGGAGACCCTGGTCGAGTACGGCTTCCGCTTGCCGTCGGCGCTGGACAACCGGCCGCTGAAATTCGAGGAGTGGGAAGCGCGCGCGCCGCAGGCGATCCACGTCTCCGCCACGCCCCGGCAGTGGGAGCTGGAGCGGTCGGAGACGGTGGCCGAGCAGGTCGTTCGCCCGACCGGGCTGGTCGACCCCGAGACCGAGATCCGGCCCGTGGACAGCCAGGTCGACGACCTGCTGTCGGAAATCAACGAACGGGTCGCGCTCGGCGACCGGGTGCTCGTGACCACGCTGACCAAGCGCATGGCCGAGAACCTGACCGAGTACCTGGCCGAGCACGACGTCCGCGTGCGCTACCTGCATTCGGACATCGACACGGTCGAGCGGGTCGAGATCATCCGCGACCTGCGGCTCGGTGCGTTCGACGTACTCGTCGGCATCAACCTGCTGCGCGAGGGCCTGGACCTGCCGGAGGTTTCCCTGGTCGCGATCCTCGACGCCGACAAGGAGGGCTTCCTGCGCTCCGAGGGCTCGCTGATCCAGACCATCGGCCGTGCGGCGCGAAACGTGCGCGGCAAGGCGATCCTCTACGCCGACAAGATCACCGACTCGATGAAGCGCGCGCTGGACGAGACCGATCGCCGCCGCAGCCGCCAGCTGGCGTTCAACGCGGAGCACGGCATCACCCCGCGCACGATCGAGAAGAACATCGCCGACATCATGGCCGACGCCCACGACGCGCCGGGCGCGAAGGGCAAGGGGCGGAAGAAGAAGGGCAAGGAGGACCGGCGCCAGCGCGCCGCCGAGGACGCCGCGGCCTACGAGCAGGAGCCCCTGTCGGCTGCCGAGGCCGCCAAGCGCATCGCCGAACTGGAAAAGGCCATGTTCAAGGCGGCCGAGAACCTGGAGTTCGAAGAAGCCGCGTCCATCCGCGACCGCATCCACAGGATCAAGGCCCAGGGGTTCGCGGCTTGACGGACACTCCGAAAAGCAAGAGAAACCGCAGATGGACGCAGATGAACGCGGATGGGATGCGCGCTGAGCCCGACAGCGCCAAGCGTGGAATCTCTCGAAGAAGATGTTCTGGTAACCACGGGGTTCAGGGCCGTAGTCTCCGACCCGTACGAAATCCGCTTTCCATTCTTCCCCGCCTGTGAATCAACACATCTGTCCGGGTTGAACCGTGTTCATCCGTGGACACTCCGCTTTTCGATTCTCTCTGCGTCCATCTGCGTAATCTGCGGTAAAGGTCTTTCGCTTATCGGCACGACTCCTGCCCTCAGGTCACCTCGGGCAGTCGCGAGGACAGCCAGGCGCCGGTGAGGCCCATGATCGCGAGCACGACGATGACCCCGCTGATCGAAATGACGTTGGCCAGGGCGCCGACGCTGCCGGTGATCAGCAGCACCACGCCGATGACCGTGTTGCTGACCGCGACGTAATCGGTGCGCTTGTTGCCGCCGGCCAGGTCGACCACGTAGGTCTTGCGGCCCATCCGGACGCCGGAGTGGGCGATCGCCAGCAGGAAGAAGAACAGCGGGTAGAGCCAGGCGGCGCCGGCCAGGCCGGTGAACTCGACGACCGCCACGAGCAGCAGGCCCACCAGCGCCGAGGCGGCGCCGGCCACGACCATGGCCCAGCGGCTGGACTTGTCGGCGAAGCGGCCCCAGAACGGCGCCGACACCAGGTTGGCGACCCCGTCGGCGATCACGAACAGGCCGAGCACGAGCAGCGCGCCCTCGGTGTTCTCGTGGGCCAGCATGATGAAGAAGGGGGCGCTGAGGGCCGAACAGAGCAGCAGGGAACGGGCGATCACGAAGCGGCGGAACGGCGCGTCGTCGCGCAGCAAGGCCAGGCGCTTGACCGCTTCGGTCAGGGCGTTGCCGCCGCCCTCGGTCGCCCCGGGCTCTTCCTTGATCGCCGCATAGGTGGCGGCGCCGACCAGCCACAGGCCTCCGGCGATCGCCAGCAGGATCACCCAGGTGCCCGCCGAGGTCTCCGAGCGGTCGCCGCTGCCGTCTCCGCTGAGCAGCAGGAACACGCCGATCCCGATCGTGACCAGGCCGGCCAGGGTCTCGGACCAGCCGCTGACGCGGCCGCGCCGGGTCTTGGGCACGGTCTTGCCGAGGACGTCCTTGGAGGCGACCGAGCAAAGCCCGCGCGACAGGCTGAAGGCGATCAACGCGCCGAGCAGGCCGAAGCCCGCCGCGGTGCCGGTCAGCGTGGCCGCGACCAGCGCCATGCCGAACACCGAGACGGCCTGCAGCACCGAGCCCAGCACGAACACCCACTTGCGTACCGGAATTCGACGCACGTAGCTGGCGATGATCAGCTGCGGCAGCAAGGATCCGGATTCGCGCACGGGCACCAGGAACGCGGTGAAGATCGTCGGGGCGGACAGGGCCGCGAGCAGCCAGGCCAGGACCGTCTTGGGATTCGCGATCGCGTCGCCGAGCTTGGTGAAGAACTGTGTCGTGATCTGCAGCAGGAAGTTTCCCGGCACGACCTTGCACGCGCTTTCGGAAATGTCGCGGCACACGCGCGCGTCTTCTTCGTTGACCAGCTGCTGGTAGAGGCGATCCAGGCGCTGGCTCTCGAACGGCGAGGGGATGTCGGGCATCGTGGCGTCTCGGAGTCTCGGGGTCGTGGAATGCTGAAGTGTAGCCACACGGCGATGAACGTCGCTCGATGCCGATTCGGCACGAATATGCATCGATGCATATTGACAAAAATGGAATACGGTGCGATTCTGCGCACATCGGCCCACCGCCACGGCCGCGCGTTCGAGGGAAGACGCGGCACGAAATCAGGGGGAGCGCATCCGGCGATGCACGTTCACGACCCAGGCAATTCCGCAAGCAACGGCGCGACCGAGGCGGCCAGCCCGTCGCGGCGCACGGCGCTGGCCGTCGAGCGGCTGCTCCGACCGCTGGTCCGGCTGCTGGTCGGTCGGGTGGCGTGCATCTACCTCGTCGATCGATTGCGGCGCCTCTACGTTGCCGAGTCGAGAGCGTGGCTCGAACGCACCCACCCGGGGCAGCGCATCACGCGGTCCCGCCTGGCCATGCTGACCGGCCTCGACACGCGGACGATCGCTTCGATCGAGGCGGCACAGGGCGGGCCGGACACCGAGCTGCCGGCGACCGAGCTCTGCGCCGGTTCCATGGTCATCGAACGCTGGCTGACCGATCCGGCCTTCCACGACGAGCGGGGTGCGCCGGCGCGCCTGGCGCTGATGGGGCCCAATCGCTCGTTCCAGGCCCTGACCACCCGTGCGATCGGCCGCAACATCACGCCGCACACCGTGCTCGACGAGCTGGTCGAGTCGGGCAACGCCGCCGTCGACGAGGACGAGCGCATCCGCCTGGTCGACCCGGTGTACCGGCCGGTACGACCGTCGGAGGAAACGGCGCTGGACCTGGGGTCGCATTCGATCGCGCGCCTGGTCGAGACGGTGCGCGGCAACGCGGACGATTCGAGTCACGGGGCCTGCCGACTGCAGCAGGATCGGCTCAGCACCCGGATTCCGGTCGGGCGTCGCGACGAACTCGACGCCCGCGCGCGCGACCTGCTGCGGCGCCAGATCGAGGAGATGGAGTGCCTGCTGCGCGAATACGAGGTCGCCGACCAGGATGCGGAAGGTCGCGGTGCGGAAATGGCCCGCTTCGGGGTGGGCTGGTATGTGTTCGATTGACGACGCGGCGGTCCGGGCATCTGGTGCCGCGACGTCCGGCTCGAGCGGCGGGATTGTTCGGCGGAATCGGTCGCTCGCTGAAGCTTTGTTGGACCCGGCGTGCATGGGAGCCTTGAGGCCGGGTTGATGTGGCGGCCATCGACGTCCACCGGTTCCGACCCCTTGAACCGGTGAAACGTCCTGGCAGTCGGGGACGGCGCTGCCCTCGCGGCAGCGCCTTTTTTTATCGTTCTTCTATCGGCGGGACGTCCTGACCGGAAGTCGGCGACCGTCGGCAAGCCCGGCGCCCGTCAGAACGGCGCGCTGCCCGGCGTGCGGGGGTAGGGGATCACGTCGCGGATGTTGCTCATGCCGGTAATGTAGGCCAGGAGCCGCTCGAAGCCGAGGCCGAAGCCGGCATGCGGCACCGTACCGTAGCGTCGCAGATCGAGGAACCAGTCGTAGGCGCCCGATTCCAGCTGCTCGGGCTCCATCCGGCTCTTCAGGACGTCCAGGCGCTCCTCGCGCTGGCTGCCGCCGATGATCTCGCCGATGCCCGGGGCGAGCACGTCCATCGCCGCCACGGTGCGCTTGTCGTCGTTCAGGCGCATGTAGAACGCCTTGATCTCGGTCGGGTAGTTGACCACGATGACCGGCGCCTGGCAGTGCTTCTCGGTCAGGTAGCGTTCGTGCTCGGTCTGCAGGTCGAGCCCCCACTCGGGCGTGTACTCGAAGCGCTCGCCGCTGGCCTCGAGGATGCGGATCGCCTCGGCGTAGTCCATCCGGACGAAGGGGCTGTCGATCAGGGTCTCCAGCCGCTCGATCGCCGTCGGCTCGATCCGCTCGGCGAAGAACGCCATGTCCTCGCCGCAGCGATCGAGGACGTCGCGGAACACCGATTTCAGGAAGTCTTCGGCCAGGACCGCCAGTTCATCGAGCCCCGCGAAGGCGATTTCCGGCTCGATCATCCAGAATTCGGCCAGGTGCCGCGCGGTATTCGAATTCTCTGCCCGAAACGTCGGCCCGAAGGTGTAGACCTTGCTCAGGGCCAGGCAGTAGGCCTCGACGTTCAGCTGGCCGGAGACGGTCAGGAAGGTCTCCCTCCCGAAGAAGTCCTTGCGGAAGTCCACCCGGCCCTTGTCGTCCGTGGGCAGGTTGGCCAGGTCCAGCGTGCTGACCCGGAACAGCTCGCCGGCGCCCTCGGCGTCGGAGGCGGTGATGATCGGTGTGTTGACCCACTGGAAGCCCTGGGCGTCGAAATAATCGTGAATGGCACGCGCCGCCGCGTGGCGGACCCGGGTGATCGCGCCGAAGGTGTTGGTGCGCGGCCGCAGGTGGGCGACCGAGCGCAGGAACTCGAAGCTGTGCTGCTTGGGCTGCACGGGATAGGTGTCCGGGTCGTCGACCCAGCCCAGGACCTCGATCTCCTCGGCCTGGATCTCGACGCTCTGGCCGCGCCCCTTCGACTCGACCAGCGTGCCGAGGCAGCGAACCGAACAGCCGGTGGTCAGGTGTCGGATCTCGTCGCTGTAATTCGGCAGGTCCTGGTTGGCGACCACCTGCAGATTGCCGAAGCAGCTGCCATCGTTGACGTGCAGGAAGGAAAACCCGGCCTTGGAGTCGCGTCGGGTGCGGATCCAGCCTTCGATGGTCAGCGGCGTGCCGACCTCGTGTTCGCCGGCCAGAACGGCCTTGATGCTCGCGTTTGCCATGTCGATTCGGGGGTCCGGAAGGTAAGGAGGATTTGAAAAATCGGGCTCGGGCGCAAGATAATAGTGCAAGCCGTGACCGAAAACCCGCCCGCGAGGTGCCCCATGTCCGAATCGACCATCACGCTGACCGAATCGGCCGCTCACCGGGTTGCCGAGTTCCTCGCCGCCGAGGGCGGGGTGGGCCTGCGTCTCGGCGTGCGGCGCACCGGCTGCTCCGGCTGGGCCTACGAGGTCGGGCTGGCCGATGAGGTCGGCGCCGACGACACCGTGTTCGAGGACCGCGGCATCCGGATCCTGGTCGATGCCGACGCCCTCCCGCTGGTGTCCGGGACCCGGGTCGATTTCGTCGAGCAGGGGTTGAACCGGCATTTCGAGTTCGACAACCCCAACGTCACCGACGAGTGCGGCTGCGGCGAGAGTTTCACGGTGGCGGCAGCGGCCGACTGACCGCTGGTCGGCCGCGTCGGCCGTTCCTTCCCGATCCACTGAGCGCTCGCCCCCGGGCGGATTTTTGCCGCGTCGGGCTTGACTTGGGCTGCGAGTTGCCCGACAATTGCGGGCTTCGTCCGATGGCGATGGAAATCCGGAGCAGGGAGCGGCTCGCACAGCGCGTTCCCACATCGATCGGAGGGGTACTCAAGCGGTCAACGAGGGCAGACTGTAAATCTGCTGGCTATGCCTTCGCAGGTTCGAATCCTGCCCCCTCCACCACTTCGGAATCCAGCGGAAGCGACACAGGCTAGGCGGGTGTAGTTCAACGGTAGAACCTCAGCCTTCCAAGCTGATGATGTCGGTTCGATTCCGATCACCCGCTCCAGTGTTGCTCGGACGAAGATGAAGGTGCAAGGCGAAAAAACGCCCGCGTAGCTCAGGTGGTAGAGCACTCCCTTGGTAAGGGAGAGGTCACTGGTTCGAGTCCAGTCGTGGGCACCAGAATCGAACTCGGCCGTCGGGAGGGTCCCTACGGTCGCGTTCTGCCGGCAGCGACCGGCACCGAGACCGGCATTCATATCGAAAACGGAGTTTTCCAGGCATGTCCAAGGCTAAATTCGAACGTACGAAGCCGCACGTCAACGTGGGCACGATCGGTCACGTCGACCACGGCAAGACCACGCTGACGGCGGCCCTGACCAAGGTCTGCGCGGAAGCGCGTGGCGGTGAGTTCAAGGCGTACGACCAGATCGACAACGCGCCGGAAGAGCGGGCTCGTGGGATCACGATCGCGACCGCGCACGTCGAGTACGAGTCGGACGCGCGTCACTACGCGCACGTCGACTGCCCGGGGCACGCCGACTACGTGAAGAACATGATCACCGGTGCGGCGCAGATGGACGGCGCGATCCTGGTGGTTTCGGCCGCGGACGGTCCGATGCCGCAGACGCGCGAGCACATCCTGCTGGCGCGCCAGGTGGGCGTTCCGCAGATCCTGGTCTACCTGAACAAGGCGGACATGGTCGATGACGAGGAGCTGCTGGAGCTGGTCGAGATGGAAGTGCGCGAGCTGCTGTCGAGCTACGACTTCCCGGGCGACGACACCCCGATCGTGACCGGTTCGGCGCTGAAGGCGCTGGAAGGCGACGACTCGGACATCGGCGTTCCGTCGATCCTGAAGCTGGTCTCGGCGCTGGACGAGTACATTCCGACGCCGGAGCGCGACACGGACAAGCCGTTCCTGATGCCGATCGAGGACGTGTTCTCGATTTCCGGCCGCGGTACGGTGGTGACGGGCCGCGTCGAGCGCGGGATCGTGACCGTGGGCGACGAGCTGGAAATCGTCGGCATCAAGGACACCACGAAGACCACCTGCACGGGTGTGGAGATGTTCCGCAAGCTGCTGGACCAGGGCGAGGCGGGCGACAACGTGGGCGTTCTGCTGCGCGGCACGAAGCGTGACGACGTCGAGCGCGGCCAGGTTCTGGCCAAGCCGGGCACGATCACGCCGCACACGCACTTCGAAGCCGAGGTGTACGTGCTGAGCAAGGAAGAGGGCGGCCGTCACACGCCGTTCTTCAAGGGCTACCGTCCGCAGTTCTACTTCCGCACGACCGACGTGACGGGTGCGGTGGAGCTGCCGGAAGGAACCGAGATGGTGATGCCGGGCGACAACGTGAAGATCCAGGTCGAGCTGATCGCCCCGATTGCCATGGAAGAAGGTCTGCGTTTCGCCATCCGCGAGGGTGGCCGGACCGTGGGTGCCGGCGTGGTGGCGAAGATCCACAAGTGATCGTGATCGGATAGTCGTTCACGCATCATCGCGTCGTAGCGGGCCGGACCGCCGAAGGCGGGCCGGACCGTGAAGGTCGATACAACAGGCGAGTAGCTCAACTGGCAGAGCAGCGGTCTCCAAAACCGCAGGTTGGGGGTTCGAGTCCCTCCTCGCCTGCCACTAGAACCACCAGGCATCCCTATGGCAGCTGAAAAGAATGCAACGCGCGATATCCCGCTCTGGATCGTCGCTGTACTGATCCTCGCCGGCGGCATCTACGGGTTCGCGTATCTCGAGGGGCAGGTCATGGACCTGGTCCGGATCGTGGGTCTGCTGGCCGTGATCGCGATCGCGGTGGTGGTTGCATCGCGCACCCGGAAGGGCGGCGAGTTCTTCAGCTACGTCCGCGAGGTCGACGTCGAGCGCCGGAAGGTCGTCTGGCCGACCCGCCAGGAAACGCTTCAGACCACGCTGATCGTACTGGTCATCACCGTGATCGTCGGGCTGATCCTGTTCCTGATGGACACGCTGTTCGGCTTCGCGGTGCGTCGCCTGATCGGTCTCGGCGGAGAGCTCTGATGGCCAAGCGCTGGTACGTGGTTCATGCCTACTCGGGGTTCGAGAAGCAGGTCCAGCGTTCGCTGAAGGACCGGATCGAACGCGCCGAGATGGAAGATCAGTTCGGCGAAATCCTGGTTCCGACCGAAGAAGTGGTCGAGATGAAGAAGGGCGTCAAGCGCAAGAGCGAGCGCAAGTTCTTCCCAGGCTACGTGCTGGTCGAGATGGAAATGAACGAAGACACCTGGCATCTGGTCAAGGACGTGCCGAAGGTGATGGGTTTCATCGGTGGCCGCCAGGATCAGCCCGCGCCGATCAGCCAGGCCGAGGCCGATGCGATCCTCAATCGCGTCAAGGAAGGCGTCGACAAGCCGCGGCCGAAGGTGTTGTTCGAGCCGGGCGAAATGGTCCGGGTGATCGACGGGCCGTTCAACGATTTCAACGGCACGGTCGAGGAAATCAACTACGAGAAGAGCCGCCTGCGCGTGGCCGTCTCGATCTTCGGGCGCTCGACACCCGTGGAGCTCGACTTCCAGCAGGTCGAGAAACTGTAATTCGCGCGGCCGGCGAACGCCGGCGGCGAACCCGGTTCGCGCCGTACGCGGGCCGGCAGATGGTAACGACAACGATGGGGAGCCGGATCGCTGAGTCGATCGGCGCTTGTACCCGAAGGAGAAACGACGATGGCTAAGAAGATCTCGGCCTACATCAAGCTGCAGGTTCCTGCAGGTCAGGCCAATCCGAGTCCGCCCGTGGGCCCCGCGCTGGGTCAGCACGGCGTGAACATCATGGAATTCTGCAAGGCGTTCAACGCGGCGACCCAGAGCATCGAGCCGGGTCTGCCCACGCCGGTGGTGATCACGGTCTACAACGACCGCAGCTTCACGTTCATCACCAAGACGCCCCCGGCCGCCGTGCTGCTGCGCAAGGCCGCCAAGATCCAGAAGGGCAGTGGCGAGCCGAACACCAAGAAGGTCGGCACGGTGACCCGTGCCCAGCTCGAGGAAATCGCGAAGATGAAGGAGCCGGATCTGACCGCTGCGGACATGGATGCCGCAGTGCGCACGATCGCCGGCAGCGCCCGCAGCATGGGCCTGAACGTGGAGGGTGTCGAATAATGGCTGCCAATACCAAGCGTCGTCGCGCAATCCGCGACCAGATCGAACCCGGCAAGCTGTACGGCATCGACGAAGCGCTCGGCCTGCTCAAGGACATGAGCAAGGTCAAGTTCACCGAGAGCGTCGACGTGGCCGTTCGCCTGGGCATCGACCCGCGCAAATCCGACCAGGTGGTGCGCGGCGCGACCGTGCTTCCGCACGGCACCGGCAAGAGCGTCCGGGTCGCGGTGTTCGCGCAGGGCGAGAACGCAGAGAAGGCCGAGGCTGCCGGCGCCGACATCGTCGGCATGGACGACCTGGCCGAGACCATCAAGGGCGGCACGATCGATTTCGACGTCTGCATCGCAACCCCGGACGCCATGCGCGTCGTCGGCCGGTTGGGCCAGGTCCTGGGCCCGCGCGGCCTGATGCCGAACCCGAAGGTCGGAACGGTGACGACCGACGTCGAAACCGCCGTCAAGAACGCCAAGGCCGGCCAGGTGCAGTTCCGGACCGACAAGGGCGGAATCGTGCACACCACGATCGGCAAGGCGGACTTCGAGGTCGAGGCGCTGAAGAACAACCTGAAGGCGCTGATCCAGGAACTGGTCAAGGCCAAGCCGGCCGCGTCCAAGGGTCAGTATCTTCGCAAGATCGCGGTGTCGACCACGATGGGCCCCGGCCTGGTCGTCGACAACGCAACGCTGGAACTGTAGTTCCGGCAGAGGATTCGTGCCGGGCTTTCGGGCCCGGCCGATGTGCGGGCGTATCGCGGAGACCGTTTCCGCGCCCGTCCAAGACCGCAGGTCCCCGAACCGCTCGCGCGTGGCAGGGGCTAAAGGAAGCGATTCCGCCTGCGCAGATGGTGTCGCCCGATTACCGACGATTTCCGGATCGAAGGGAAACGGCCACCAACAAGGTGCCGGATTCATGCGAATCCGGTGTGGCTGGAAGGTCGGAGCGATCCGGCCATCCGACTTGACGGAGGTAGCAGATGGCGCTCACTCTCGAGCAGAAGAAGGCGGTCGTGGCGGAAGTGGCCAGTGTGGCCCAGTCCGCGCACTCAGCCGTAGCTGCCGAATATCGTGGCATTACCGTCGAGAAGATGACCGAGATGCGTGCGAAGGCGCGCAACGAAGGTGTCTATCTCAAGGTCGCCAAGAACACGCTGGTCAAGCGTGCCGTCGAGGGTACCGAGTTCGAATGCATGGCCGAGGAACTGACCGGCCCGCTGTTGTTCGCGTTCTCCATCGAGGACCCGGGTGCTGCAGCGCGGCTGATCAAGGACTTCGCGAAGGACGAGGACAAGCTCGTCGTTCGGCTGGTTGCCATGGGCGCGACGCTCTACCAGGCCTCGGAAATCGAGCGCCTGGCCAAGATGCCGACCCGCGACCAGGCGATCGCCATGCTGATGGGTGTCATGAAGGCACCGATCGAGAAATTCGTTCGCACCCTCGCCGAGCCGCACACCAAGCTGGTTCGTACCGTTGCCGCGGTTCGCGACAGCAAGCAGGCTGCCTGATCCTTTTCGTTTTTAACGCTTGAAATCTGGAGTATTGAACAATGGCCGTTTCCAAAGAAGACATTCTTGAAACCATTTCCAACATGACCGTCGTGGAGGTCGTCGACCTCATCGAAGCGATGGAAGAGAAGTTCGGTGTTTCCGCTGCCGCTCCGGTGGCCGCTGCTGCCGCTCCGGCTGCCGGTGGCGACGCAGGTGCTGCGGAAGAGAAGACCGAATTCGACGTCGTCCTGGCAGGCTTCGGCGACAAGAAGGTCCAGGTCATCAAGGCCGTCCGTGGCATCACGGGCCTGGGTCTGAAGGAAGCCAAGGACATGGTCGAGGGCGCTCCGTCCCCGGTCAAGGAAGGCGTCAGCAAGGAAGAAGCAGAAGACATCAAGAAGCAGCTGGAAGAAGCTGGCGCGACCGTCGAGGTCAAGTAATCTCCTCGATTCCGCATTGATGTCAGGCATGGGCTGGGCGTCCGAGGGCGCCCGGCCCGTTCCTGTTTGCAGCGTTCTGCCAGCGCAAGAACGATCGCCAGGGCCCGTTCCGGGTGTCCTGGCGGTTCAGTCTGTTTGAAGTGTCCCGGATCAACTGCACCAGCACGCGGGTGAAATGCCGATGAACTACTCGTTTACCGAAAAGAAGCGAATCCGGAAGGAATTTGGAAAGCACGTGCAGGTTATTGACCCACCGTTCCTGTTGTCAACCCAGGTGGAGTCGTACAAGGAATTCCTGCAGGACCAGATTCCCGAAAGCGATCGCGATCCCAAGGGCCTCCATGGCGCCCTGTCCTCGGTATTCCCGATTTCCAGCTACTCGGGCAACGCCGCGCTGGAGTACGTGAACTACGAGCTCGGCAAGCCCGAGTTCGACGTCGTGGAGTGCAAGCTCCGCGGCATGACCTATGCCGCGCCGCTGCGCGTGACCGTGCGCCTGGTCATCTACGACAAGGACAGCCCGGCACGCAACAAGAAGGTCAAGGAAGTCAAGGAACAGGACGTCTACATGGGCGACCTGCCGCTGATGACCGAGACCGGCACGTTCATCATCAACGGCACCGAGCGCGTCATCGTCAACCAGATGCATCGCTCGCCGGGCGTGTTCTACGATCACGACCGGGGCAAGACCCATTCGTCCGGCAAGCTGCTGTACAACGCCCGCGTCATCCCGTACCGCGGCAGCTGGCTCGACTTCGAGTTCGATCCGAAGGACGCGATGTTCACGCGAATTGACCGCCGCCGGAAACTTCCGGTGACGATCCTGCTTCGCGCGCTGGGCATGGAAGACGAGGAAATCCTCGACACGTTCTTCGAGAAGTCCAAGATCACGCTGCGCAAGAGCGACGCCAAGATCGACCTGGTGCCGAAGCGTCTTCGCGGCGAGACCGCGCTGGCCGACATCGCCGACAAGGACGGCAACGTCATCGTCGCAAAGGACCGTCGAATCACGGCGCGCCACGTCAAGCAGATGGAAGAAGCCGGCGTCAAGACGCTGGACGTCAGCGACGAGTACATGATCGGCCGCATCCTGGCCCACAACATCGTCGACACCGAGTCCGGTGAGCTGATCGCGGCCTGCAACGACGAGATCACCGCCGAGCTGCTCGAAACGATGCGCGAAGCGAAGGTCAAGTCCTTCGAGATCCTGTACGTCAACGATCTCGACCAGGGCCCCTACATTTCCAACACGCTGCGCATCGACCCCACGTCGAGCGAGCTCGAGGCGCTGTGGGAAATCTACAAGATGATGCGTCCGGGTGAGCCGCCGACCAAGGAAGCGGCCCAGAACCTGTTCAAGAACCTGTTCTTTACCGACGAGCGCTACGACCTGTCGCCGGTGGGTCGAATGAAGTTCAATCGCCGCGTCGGTCGCGACGAACTCGAAGGTCCGGGCACGCTGGATCGCGAAGACATTCTCGCCGTCCTGAAGGTGCTGATCGACATCCGTAACGGAAACGGCACCGTCGACGACATCGACCACCTCGGCAACCGCCGGGTCCGCTCGGTCGGCGAAATGGCCGAGAACCAGTTCCGCATCGGCCTGGTGCGCGTCGAGCGTGCCGTGCGAGAGCGCCTGAGCATGGCCGAGAGCGAAGGCCTGGGTCCGCAGGACCTGATCAACGCCAAGCCGGTGGCTGCCGCGATCAAGGAATTCTTCGGTTCGTCGCAGCTGTCGCAGTTCATGGATCAGAACAACCCGCTGTCGGAAGTCACCCACAAGCGCCGCGTTTCCGCACTCGGCCCGGGTGGCCTGACGCGAGAGCGGGCGGGCTTCGAAGTCCGCGACGTGCACCCGACCCACTACGGTCGGTTGTGCCCGATCGAAACGCCGGAAGGTCCGAACATCGGCCTGATCAACTCTCTGGCGGTCTACTCCCGGACCAACAGCTACGGGTTCCTGGAAACGCCGTACTGCAAGGTGGTCGACGGCAAGGTCACCGACGAGGTGTCGTACCTGTCGGCGATCGAGGAGGGGGACTACGTGATCGCCCAGGCCAACGCCGAGCTCGACAGCAATCGCAAGTTCGTCGAAGAGTTGATTCCCTGCCGTCACCAGGGCGAGTTCACGCTGAAGAAGACCAGCGAAGTCGACTTCATCGACGTCTCGCCGCGCCAGATCGTTTCCGTGGCCGCGGCGATGGTGCCGTTCCTGGAGCACGATGACGCCAACCGCGCACTGATGGGCTCGAACATGCAGCGCCAAGCAGTTCCGACGCTGCGCGTCGACAAGCCGCTGGTCGGTACGGGTCTGGAGCGCGTGGTCGCCACGGACTCCGGCGTGACCACCGTGGCCCTGCGCGGCGGCATCGTCGACCAGGTCGACGCCGGCCGTATCGTCGTGCGTGCCAACGAGGACGAAGTGGGCGAGGACGATCCGGGGGTCGACATCTACAACCTGGTCAAGTACCAGCGGTCGAACCAGAACACCTGCATGAACCAGCGTCCGCTGGTCAAGGTGGGCGACACGGTCCGTGCCCGCGACGTGCTTGCCGACGGTCCGTCGACCGACCTGGGCGAGCTCGCTCTGGGTCAGAACATGCGCGTGGCCTTCATGCCGTGGAACGGCTACAACTTCGAGGATTCGATCCTGATCTCGGAGCGCGTGGTGCAGGAGGACCGGTTCACCTCGATCCACATCGAGGAACTGACCTGCGTGGCCCGCGACACAAAGCTGGGCTCGGAAGAGATCACCAGCGACATTCCGAACGTCGGTGAATACACGCTGAGCAAGCTGGACGACGCCGGCATCGTGTACATCGGTGCGGAAGTTCGTGCCGGTGACATCCTGGTCGGCAAGGTCACGCCGAAGGGCGAGACCCAGCTGACTCCGGAAGAGAAGCTGCTGCGCGCGATCTTCGGTGAAAAGGCGTCCGACGTGAAGGACACCTCCCTGCGCGTGCCCTCGGGCATGGACGGCACCGTGATCGACGTCCAGGTCTTCACCCGCGAGGGCGTGGACAAGGACTCGCGCGCCGTGTCGATCGAGAAGGAGCAGATCGCCCAGGTCCGGAAGGATCTCGACGACCAGCTGCGGATCATGGAAGACGCCATCTTCAACCGCCTGGAGTCGCTGCTGCTGAACAAGGTGGTCGACAAGGGTCCGGGCCTGAAGAAGGGCGCCAAGGTCACCTCGGCGTACCTGGAAGAACTCAAGCGCGACCAGTGGTTCAAGCTGCGCATGCGGTCCGACGACGCCCAGGAGGTGCTCGAGCGCGCTCAGCGCCAGATCGAGAAGCAGCGCAAGCTGGCCGACGAGAAGTTCCAGGAGAAGAAGGGCAAGATCACCCGCGGCGACGACCTCGCCCCGGGCGTCCTGAAGATGGTCAAGGTTTACCTGGCCGTCAAGCGCCGGATGCAGCCGGGCGACAAGATGGCCGGCCGCCACGGAAACAAGGGTGTCATCTCGACCATCGTCCCGGTCGAGGACATGCCCTACGACGAGTCCGGCACGCCCGTCGACATCGTTCTCAACCCGCTGGGCGTGCCGTCGCGCATGAACATCGGTCAGGTGCTCGAAACCCACCTGGGCCTCGCCGCCCATGGCCTGGGCAAGAAGATCGAAGCCATGATCGAGGCCCAGGAAAAGCCGGCGAAGGTCAAGAAGTTCCTCGAAGAGGTCTACAACTCGGACCGCAAGGGCCGGGTCTCGCTGAAGGACTTCTCCGACGACGACGTGATGGAGCTGGCGGGGAACCTGACCAAGGGCGTCCCGATGGCCACGCCGGTCTTCGACGGTGCCGACGAGGAAGAGATCAAGAAGCTGCTGAAGATGGCCGACCTGCCCGAGAGCGGCCAGATGACGCTGTACGACGGCCGCACCGGCGATTCGTTCGATCGTCCGGTCACCGTCGGCTACATGTACATGCTGAAGCTGAACCACCTGGTCGATGACAAGATGCACGCGCGTTCGACCGGTCCGTACAGCCTCGTCACCCAGCAGCCGCTGGGCGGCAAGGCCCAGTTCGGTGGCCAGCGATTCGGCGAGATGGAAGTCTGGGCACTGGAAGCCTACGGCGCGGCCTACACGCTGCAGGAAATGCTGACGGTCAAGTCCGATGACGTCCAGGGCCGCAACCAGATGTACAAGTCCATCGTCGACGGCAACCACCGCATGGTGGCCGGGATGCCGGAGTCCTTCAACGTGCTCGTGAAGGAAATCCGGTCCCTGGGCATCAATATTGAACTCGAAGAGTCCTGATCGAGGAGGATCACGATATGCGCGATCTGCTGAATTTCTACAAGCGCCAGCATCAGATTACCGATTTTGATGCGATTCGCATTGGTCTGGCCCAGCCGGACATGATCCGCTCCTGGTCGTTCGGAGAGGTCAAGAAGCCGGAAACCATCAACTATCGGACCTTCAAGCCGGAGCGCGAGGGCCTGTTCTGCGCCGCGATCTTCGGACCGGTCAAGGACTACGAGTGCCTGTGCGGCAAGTACAAGCGCATGAAGCACCGCGGCGTGAAGTGCGAAAAGTGCGGTACCGAGGTCACGCTGACCAAGGTCCGCCGCGAGCGCATGGGCCACATCGACCTGGCCAGCCCCGTGGCGCACATCTGGTTCCTGAAGTCGCTGCCGTCCCGGATCGGCCTGATGCTGGACATGACGCTGCGGGACATCGAGCGCATCCTGTACTTCGAGTCCTACCTGGTTCTCGATCCGGGCATGACGCCGATGGAACGCGGCCAGCTGCTGACCGATGAGCAGTATCTCGACGCCATGGAAACCTACGGCGACGAATTCGATGCCAAGATGGGTGCCGAGGCGATCTACGACATGCTCAAGAACGTCGACCTGGCGTCCGAGCTGTCGCAGCTGCGCGAGGACATCGCGGCGACCAATTCCGAGACCAAGATCAAGCGTCTGACCAAGCGGATCAAGCTGGTCGAGGCGTTCCTCGAATCCGGGAACCGTCCCGAGTTCATGATCCTTACGGTGCTGCCCGTGCTGCCGCCGGACCTGCGTCCGTTGGTGCCGCTCGACGGTGGCCGCTTCGCGACGTCGGACCTCAACGACCTGTATCGCCGGGTCATCAACCGCAACAACCGGCTGAAGCGCCTCCTCGAGCTGAATGCGCCCGACATCATCGTGCGCAACGAGAAGCGCATGCTGCAGGAAGCGGTCGACGCGCTGCTCGACAACGGTCGCCGCGGTCGTGCCATCACCGGCACCAACAAGCGCCCGCTGAAGTCGCTGGCCGACATGATCAAGGGCAAGCAGGGCCGCTTCCGCCAGAACCTGCTCGGCAAGCGCGTCGACTATTCGGGCCGTTCGGTCATCGTGGTCGGCCCGACCCTGAAGCTGCACGAGTGCGGCCTGCCGAAGAAGATGGCGCTTGAGCTGTTCAAGCCGTTCATCTTCTCGAAGCTGCAGCGTCGCGGCATGGCGCCGACGATCAAGGCCGCCAAGAAGCTGGTCGAGAAGGAAGAGGGCGAAGTCTGGGATATTCTCGAAGAGGTGATCCGAGAGCATCCGGTGCTGCTCAACCGCGCACCGACGCTGCATCGCCTGGGCATCCAGGCCTTCGAGCCGGTCCTGATCGAAGGCAAGGCCATCCAGCTGCATCCGCTGGTCTGCACCGCCTTCAACGCCGACTTCGACGGTGACCAGATGGCCGTTCACGTTCCCCTGAGCCTCGAGGCCCAGCTGGAAGCGCGCGCCCTGATGATGTCGTCGAACAACATCCTGTCGCCGGCCAATGGCGAGCCGATCATCGTGCCGACCCAGGACGTGGTCCTCGGCCTGTACTACATGACCCGCGAACTGGCCGGCGCCAAGGGCGAAGGCATGGTGTTCACGGACACGGCCGAAGTCCATCGCGCCTATCTGAACAAGCAGATCGAGCTGCAGGCGCCGATTTCGGTTCGCATCACCGAGTACAGCAAGGACGAGAACGGAGAACTGCAGGCACATTCGTCGCGGCAGGAAACCACCGCCGGCCGAGCTCTGCTGTTCGAGATCGCGCCGAAAGGCATGCCGTTCTCGATGTTCAACCAGACGCTGAAGAAGAAGCAGATCTCGAAGCTCATCGACGAGTGCTACCGCGATCTGGGCCTGAAGCACACGGTGGTCTTCGCCGACCAGCTGATGTACACCGGCTTCGCGAATTCCACCCGCGCCGGGGTCTCGATCGGCCTCGACGACCTGCAGATTCCGCCGGAGAAGAAGGACATTCTCGAGCGCGCCGAGCAGGAAGTGCTGGACATCCAGAACCAGTACTCCTCGGGTGTGGTCACGGCCGGCGAGCGTTACAACAAGGTCGTCGACATCTGGTCGCGCTGCAACGAGGAAGTGGCACGAGCGATGATGCGCCGGATCGGCAAGGAAATCCGCGTCGACAAGGACGGCAACAAGGTCGAGCAGGACTCGATGAACTCGATCTTCATCATGGCCGATTCCGGGGCCCGTGGTTCCGCAGCGCAGATCCGCCAGCTGGCCGGCATGCGTGGCCTGATGGCCAAGCCGGACGGCTCGATCATCGAGACGCCCATTACCGCGAACTTCCGCGAAGGTCTGAACGTACTCCAGTACTTCATCTCGACCCACGGTGCGCGCAAGGGCCTGGCCGATACGGCCCTGAAGACCGCCAACTCCGGGTACCTGACCCGTCGCCTGGTCGACGTGTCCCAGGACCTGGTGGTCATCGAGGAGGACTGCGGTACCGAGGACGGCCTCGAGATGCTGCCGATCGTCGAAGGCGGTGACGTCGTTGAACCGCTCGGCGAGCGAATCCTCGGTCGAGTGCTGGCCGAGGACATCTATCCGGCCGACAGCGACGAAGTCCTGGTCGAGCGCGGAACGCTGCTCGACGAGAAGTGGGTCGCCACGCTGGAAGAGAACGCGATCGACCGGGTGCTGGTCCGTTCGCCGATCACCTGTGCAACGCGCTACGGCATCTGCGCCACCTGCTACGGTCGCGACCTGGCGCGCGGCTCCGAGGTCAACATCGGCGAAGCCGTCGGCGTGATCGCGGCCCAGTCGATCGGCGAGCCGGGCACGCAGCTGACGATGCGGACCTTCCACATCGGGGGTGCCGCGTCGCGGGCCGTGGCCATCGACCAGATCGAGGTCAAGTCGGCCGGTTCGATCCGCCTGCATAACCTCAAATCGGTGGTCAACAAGGACGACCGGCTCGTCGCCGTGTCGCGTTCCGGCGAGCTGTCGCTGATCGACAGCCACGGCCGCGAGCGCGAGCGCTACAAGATCCCCTACGGGGCGGTGCTGAGCGTTCGCGAGGGCGACAAGGTCGAAGCCGGCCAGGTCGTTGCCAACTGGGACCCGCATACGCACCCGGTCGTGGCCGAGGTGGCCGGCAAGACGTCGTTCCAGGACTTCATCGACGGCGTGACCGTCACCGAACAGACCGACGACGTCACCGGCCTGAGCAGCATCGTGGTCACGGACCCGAAGAAGCGTGGCTCGGAAGGCAAGGACCTGCGTCCTACCATCCGTCTCGTCGACAAGAAGGGCAAGCCGTTGATGCTGCCGGGCACCAATCAGCCGGCGCAGAACTATCTGCCCTCCGGCGCGGTGATCAACTGCCGCGACGGCGACGATGTGCAGGTCGGCGACATCCTCGCGCGCATTCCGCAGGAATCGTCCAAGACCCGCGACATCACCGGGGGTCTGCCGCGAGTGGCGGACCTGTTCGAAGCCCGCAAGCCGAAGGAGCCGGCGATCCTCGCCGAAGCCTCGGGCACGGTCAGCTACGGAAAGGAAACCAAGGGCAAGCAGCGCCTGGTGATCACCGACGAAGCCGGCGATACGCACGAGGAGCTGATTCCGAAGTGGCGCCAGATCCTGGTCTTCGAAGGCGAGCACGTGGAGAAGGGCGAAACGGTCGTCGACGGCGAACCGAACCCGCACGACATCCTGCGCCTGCTCGGCGTGGAAGCGCTTGCGAACTACCTGGTGCAGGAAATCCAGGACGTCTACCGCCTCCAGGGCGTGAAGATCAACGACAAGCACATCGAGGTGATCATCCGCCAGATGCTGCGCAAGGTCGAAGTACTGGAGTCCGGCGACAGCAAGTTCCTCCCCGGCGAGCAGCTCGATGCGGTTCGCGTCCGGGAAGAGAACCAGCGCCTCGAGAAGGACGGACTGCGGCCGGCCAAGCTGCAATCGGTGCTGCTCGGGATCACCAAGGCGTCGCTGGCGACCGAGTCGTTCATTTCGGCGGCCTCGTTCCAGGAGACCACACGCGTTCTCACCGATGCGGCCGTTCGCGGCACCGTCGACAACCTGCGCGGTCTCAAGGAAAACGTGATCGTCGGCCGCCTGATTCCGGCCGGCACCGGGCGCGTGGCGCGCGAGCGTCGACGTGAGGATGCCGAGGTCGTGGGCGATACGGAAGCCGAACTGGCCGCGTTGCTCCGAGCCAACGAAGCCGAATCCGCCGAGACGGCGGATGCCGGTGGCGCCGGCGAAGAGGGTGCAGCCGAGTAAGCAGTACGAAGGGCCCGGACGGTCGTCCGTCCGGGCCCGATCAACGTGGAATGCGGGTACAATCCCGCGTCCTTTCGAACACAAGCGAACCGGCCGGGGATGATCGTCCGGTCGATGGAGCAGGAGACAGCATGGTCAAGATCCGACTGGCACGTGGTGGTGCCAAGAAACAGCCGTTCTACCACATCGTGGTGACCGATAGCCGTAACCGCCGCGACGGCCGTTACATCGAGCGCATCGGGTTCTTCAACCCGGTGGCCCGCGGCCAGGCGGAGCGCCTGCGCGTGGACCTCGAGCGTATCGATCACTGGAAGGAGCAGGGTGCGCAGATCTCCGAGCGAGTCAGCCACCTGGTCGACGAATCGCGCAAGGCCGCTTCGGCAGACGCCTGAGCCCGGACACATGACCGCTCCGGGCCCGGACGAGCCCAGTGAAGCCACGCTTCGCATCGGCCGCTTGAACGGTGCCTGGGGCGTGTCCGGTTGGGTGAAGGTGTTTTCCTTCACCGACCCGCCCGAGAACATCTTCGATTACCAGCCCTGGCAGGCCGACGGCTCGCCGGGGCTTCTGCACGTACGCGAGTGGCGTCGCCAGGGTCCCCGCCTGGTCGCTCGCGTGGAGGAAATCGATTCCCGGGAACAGGCCGAGCGGCTGGCCGGAACCGAACTGAGGATTCCGACCGACGCACTGCCCGAATCCGGTCCCGACCGCTACTACTGGAAGGACCTGCTGAACCTGCAGGTGATCAACCTGGATTCGGTCGAACTGGGCCGGGTCCACGGCCTGCTCGACGCCGGCGTCCACGACATTCTGGTGATCCGGCGAAGCGACGGCGGGCGCGACCACCTCGTGCCGTTCGTGCTCGATCGCTATGTCCGAGAGGTCGACCTCGATGCGGGCACCGTGGTGGTCGACTGGCAGCCGGAGTGGACCGATGCTGACTGAAATCCACGTCGTCACCCTGTTCCCGGACTGGTTCGATTCGTTGCACGAGCTCGGCCTGACGGGCAGGGCGCTGGCCGAGGAGCGGGTCCGGCTCCGGACCTTCGATCCGCGCACGCACGCCGAAGGGGTGCACCGGAGCGTCGACGATCGACCCTACGGCGGCGGGCCCGGCATGGTGATGCGCCCCGAGCCGCTGGCGCGGGCCATCGAAGAGGCCCGGCAGGGTTCGGACGCGCCGGTCGCCGCGTTGACGCCGCAGGGCCGGCGTGTGGACCAGGAGGCCGTGGAGCGGCTGGCGGGCCGGGAACGCCTGATCCTGGTGTGCGGTCGCTACGAGGGGATGGACGAACGGGTCCACGAGGAACTGGTGGACGAGGAGTGGTCGCTCGGCGATTTCGTCCTTTCCGGCGGCGAGCTCGCGGCCGCGGCCCTGATCGATGCGGTGCTCCGCCTCCAGCCCGGTGTGCTTGGCCACGAGGAGTCGGCGGCCCAGGATTCCTTCTCCAGCGGACTGCTCGACTGCCCGCACTACACCCGACCCGAGATCTGGCGGGAGCGAGCGGTTCCGGACGTCCTGCGCTCCGGCGATCACGCGGCGATCGCCCGCTGGCGGCGGCGCGAGGCGCTGCAGCGAACGCGCGACCGGCGGCCGGACCTGATCGACGCCCTGAAGAGCGAAGGCCGTCTCGACGAGGACGAACTGGCGTTCCTCGAATCGCCGCGCGACGCCTGATCCGCAGCGGCATTTCCTCTTTCGCTGCGGCGAATCTTGCGCTATACTTGCGCGCTTGACTTGGCGGGTGCAGCCAACGGCTGCGCCCGCACCGAAATCATCGAGCGGACGGAATTCGCACCATGAACATCATCGACCAGATCAACGCCGAGCAGACCCAGAAGGAACTCCCGGACTTCGCCCCGGGGGACACCGTCGTCGTCAACCTGTGGGTTCGCGAGGGCGAGCGCCAGCGTCTGCAGGCTTTCGAAGGCGTCGTCATCGCGCGCCGCAATCGGGGATTGCACTCGGCCTTCACCGTGCGCAAGATTTCGCACGGCACGGGCGTGGAGCGCGTGTTCCAGAGCTACAGCCCGTTGATCGAGTCGATCGAGGTCAAGCGCAAGGGCCGCGTCCGTCGCGCCAAGCTGTTCTACCTGCGCAACCTCGAAGGCAAGGCGGCGCGAATCCGCGAAAAGCTCACGGGTCGGGCACGCGCCTCTTCCTGAGCGCACCCATCGCGCAAGACTCCGGGGTGCGGCTCGATCGCGACCCTGCTTCGACGGCCCGGCGCCCACGCTCCGGGCCGTTTTCGTTCCGAACGTCGTCCGGATTGCAGCCAGGGCCGCCGTCGACGCTTGCGGCAGCCCGTCGACCGGGCAGGGCGTCAACGGCGGGAAACCGCCTGCGTCGGGCAGGCCGCGATCCGGGCGGAGCCCACCCGATCCGTCTGCGGGGTAGCGAATGAAACCCGGACTCTTCCGACGCCTGATGAGCCTCTGGCCGCCGTTTCTCGGGGCGGGGATTCGCGTGCGCGAGATTTCCGAGGATTGGCGCTACGTCCGGGTCGAACTCCTCTCCGGACGGCTCAATCGCAATTACGTCGGAACCCATTTCGGCGGCAGCCTGTTCGCGATGACCGACCCGTTCCTGATGCTGATGTACCTCGAGGCGCTGGGTTCGGAGTGCGTCGTCTGGGATCACTCGGCCGCGATCCGGTTCGTCAAGCCCGGGCGCGGCACGGTCGCAGCGGAATTCCGGCTCGCCGAATCCGACCTCGACGACGTCCGGCGCGCGGTGGCTGGCGGAGATCGCTACCTGAAGGAGCACGAGGTCCAGGTATTCGACGCGGAGGGCGAATGCGTGGCGACGGTTCGGAGAACCCTGTATTTCCGCCTCAAGGAACGGTACCGTCCGCCGGAGGGAAGGGGGGCGCGCCCGCCGTCCGGCTCAGGCCGGTGAGGATTCCCGGTCGGGTTCGCTGTCTTGCCCGATCGTCGAACGGCTGCTCTCGCGTTTCGCCTCGCCGTCCCTGGCGGACGACTCCGACGCCTTTTCGCGTAGCTCGCTGGCCCCGTTGAATCGCCCGCCCGGTTCGATCACGAGGTCGACCACGCTGATGGTGCCTTCGACCGATCCCCCGGCCACGATTTCCAGCCGCTCGGCTTCGATCCGCCCGTTCAGCGAGCCGCTGACCAGCACCCGGCGTGAACGGATCTCGCCGTCGACCCGGCCGGTTTCACCGATCGTGACGTCGGCCTCCGACCGGATGTTGCCGTCGAGCCGTCCGTCGACGTGCAGGCTGTCGTTCAGGGTGAGATCGCCGACCAGCTCGGTGCCGGATCCGAGGATCGTGGATCCAGTACCCGCACCTTGCTGCGGACGGTTTCTGCCAAGGATTCCCATTGCACGCGTTCCTCTTCGTCGAATACCAGGTCGTACCGGTCGAGCGACCAGTCCAGGAACGGCCGCGGATCGAGTCGGCGGCCGAGGTAGCGCACCTCGTAGTGCAGATGCGGGGCTGCCGATAGACCGGTGTTTCCCGAGCGGCCGATCGGCTGGCCTTCACGCACGTATTCGCCGACGCGAACGTCGACCTGGTCCAGGTGTGCGTAGTAGGTGGTGAAGCCGTAATTGTGGACCAGCTTGATCATCGTGCCCATGCCCGACCCCGGGTTGGGACCGGCCCATTCGACCACGCCGTCGGCCGTTGCCAGCACCGTCGTGCCGCGGGAGGCACGCAGATCGACCCCGCCGTGCAGCCTCGTTCCCTCATCGACCGGGTGATCGCGCATGCCGTAGGCCGATGTAACCCGGGTCTCGGCGAGGGGGTAGCCGCTCGGGATGGACGTGAGCAGCAGCCGCCGCTCCAGCGCGGTGTGGCTGGCCACGGAGATTCGTTCGGCCACGGGGAGGCTCTGCGGGGCGTCGACGCCGATCAGAGACTCGAGCTGTTCGAGATCGTCGGTCAGGGCAATCAGCTCGCGAGCCCTGGCGTCGATTCGCCGATTCAGTTCGGCCTGGTGGGCAAGCAGCTCGTCGTTTCGCTGTTCGGCCTCGAGGTTCCGTGCACGGAGATCCTCGATATCGCCGTTGAGGCGGTCGATCCGCCCGGACATCAGCTGGATCACCAGGAGGCTGCCCAGGAACACCGTGGCGATGACGCCGGCCCCGGACAGCGCCACCCGCCACATCAGCTGCGAAAGCGTGTAGTGCTTCGCGGCGCGAAAGTCGGTGATGGTGATCCGATAGTGATGACGCATGCGGCGGCGGATTCCGGGCCCGGGGCCAGAACTGGGGACATGCATTATCCGGGCGGGCCCGGCTCGATGCAACTCGCCTGCCGGACGGACGGACGCGCGCTTGAAATCCGGGCCGGGACGGCCCATCTCTGCCGGCAACGCAAGAATCGAACCTCCCGGACCGAAAGTCATGAACGACGTCACGAACGACCGACCCCAGGACCCGTCGAGCGAGCCGAACGAATCGAGGGAATCGGCCGCCGGCGCGACCGGCGCCGCCAACGAGGCCCCGAACCGGGACGCAGCCCGGGAAGCAGGCGACCGCGCCGACCCGTCGCCCGGCGCGGCGAGCGAGACGCGCCCTTTCGATACGGAAGTCCACCAGCTGCTCAAGCTGATGATCAACGCGCTGTACTCGAACCGGGAGATCTTCCTGCGCGAACTCGTATCCAACGCGTCCGACGCGCTCGACAAGCTTCGCTTCGAGGCCCTGACCGACGAGTCGCTGGCCTCCTCCGCCGGTGAGGCGCGCATCGACGTCCGCTACGACCGCGAGGCCGGCCTGCTCGAAATCGAGGACAACGGCATCGGTATGGACCGGGCAGAGGTGATCGAGAATCTCGGCACCATCGCGCGCTCCGGGACCGCCCGGTTCCTCGAGCGACTCAGCGGTGACCGCAAGGCCGATGCCCAGCTGATCGGGCAGTTCGGGGTCGGATTCTATTCCGCATTCATCGTGGCCGAGCAGGTCTGCGTCGAAACCCGCCGCGCCGGTGCGCCGGCCGCCGAGGGGGTGCGCTGGCGATCGGACGGCCAGGGCGAATACACGGTCGAGACCATCGACCGTGATCGTCCGGGAACCCGCGTGCTGCTCACGCTCGGCAAGGATCACCGGGACCTGCTCGACGGCGACCGGCTGCGCGGCATCCTGAAGCACTACTCCAACCACATCGCGTTCCCGATCCGCCTGGAGGCGACGGACGAGAGCGAAGACGACGCATCGAGCGAGATCGTCAACGATGCCAAGGCCCTGTGGGCACGGCCGAAGAACGAGCTGGAAGAGTCCGATTACCACGAGTTCTACGAGGGGCTGACGGGCGACGACCAGCCGCCGGCGACGCTGGCCCACCACCACGTGGAAGGTACACAGCGCTATTCGCTGCTGCTGTTCGTGCCCGGTCGCGCGCCCTTCGACCTGGCCTGGAACCGCGACGATCTGCACGGCGTGAAGCTCTACATCCAGCGCGTGTTCATCATGGATGCCGCCGAGCATCTGGTTCCGCGTTACCTGAGATTCCTGCGCGGTGTCGTCGATTCGGCCGACCTGCCGCTGAACGTGTCGCGCGAAATCCTTCAGGACAGTCCGCTGCTGAAGAAGATCCGAGCGACGGTCGTCAAGCGTGCGCTGGACATGATCGAACGACTTGCAGAGTCCGGCGGCGAGCCCTGGGAATCGTTCCAGCGCGACTTCGGCGCGATCCTCAAGGAAGGCCTGATCGAGGACCCGGAACAGCGCGAGCGGATTGCCCGCCTGGTGCGCTTTTCCAGCACCGCGTCGCAGACGCCGCATTCGGTCGGTCTGGCCGACTACCTCGAGCGGGCCGGTGAATCGGCCGATACGATCTGGTACCTGACCGCCGATTCCGTGCGCCAGGCGCTCGACAGCCCGCATCTCGAGGCGTTCCGGGCGAAGGGCACCGAGGTCCTGCTGCTGACCGACCCGATCGATGCCTGGGTGGTCAACCACCTGTTCGAATTCGACGGCAAGCCCCTGCGTTCGGCCGCTGACGGCCCGCCGTCGACCGACGGCGAAGAAGGCGACGCGGCGAGCGATGCGTCGGACGAAGCCGCGGGTGGCGCCGTGGGCCGGATCCGCGCGTCCCTGGGCGAGCGCGTCGCCGACGTCCGGGTCAGCCGCCGGTTGACCGACTCGGCCAGCTGCGTGGTCGACCCGGGCGGCCTGGATCCGCGGATGCGTAGGATGCTCGAACAGGCCGGCCAGCCGGTGCCGGAACGTACGCCCCGGCTCGAAGTCAACCCGAACCATCCGCTGGTGCGCGCGGTCGCCGGGCTCGCGGAGGGAGACGAACGGATCGGAGAGCTGTCGGCCCTCCTGCTGGAACAGGCCCTGCTGGTCGAAGGCGGCGATCTCGCCGACCCCGCCGGCTTCGTGCGGCGCGTGAATCGCCTGCTCGGCGACACCCTGGCCGGAAGCGTCCGGGACGAGTGAGCGCAAGCGGGATC
Source organism: Halomonas denitrificans (assembly GCA_019800895.1). NCBI lineage: Bacteria > Pseudomonadati > Pseudomonadota > Gammaproteobacteria > Oceanospirillales > Halomonadaceae > Halomonas > Halomonas denitrificans. The sequence continues at coordinate 219,669 of JAHVKF010000001.1, read as the reverse complement.
GGACGATTCCGCGGCGCGGTCTTGTCCGTTTCGGGTGAATCGGGCTTGCGTTGAATTTCGTCTTCGGATATCATTGTTTGCTCGATTGCGGGGTGGAGCAGTCTGGCAGCTCGTCGGGCTCATAACCCGAAGGTCGCAGGTTCGAATCCTGCCCCCGCTACCAGGTCATCGGTGCAAGAAAGCCCCTGGTCTTCAGGGGCTTTTTTGTTATAGGCCCCGGCAACGCACGGCGGGCCGGGCATCGAACGACGCAGTGCATGCAGCCGGACTGCGTCGGGCACCGGAGCGACTGCGGAAAACGCGCTGCACGAAACTCGAGGAGGACGGTCGATGGCGGTCCAGGACGAACTGAAGGCACTGTTGAAGCCGGCGATCGAATCGCTGGGCTTCGAGTTCGTCGGCCTGGAGTACCTGTCCAACCCGAAGAACCGGTTGATCCGCATCTACATCGACCGCGAGCCGGATGGCGTCACCGTCGATCACTGCGCCGAGGTCAGTCGGGAGGTGTCCGCGCTGCTCGATGTCGAGGATCCGGTGTCGGGCCAGTACAGCCTGGAAGTCTCGTCGCCGGGCGTGGAGCGTCCGCTGTTCGAGCCGGAGCAGTTCGCGGCCTTTGCCGGCGAGCAGGCGGTGTTGCAGTTGTTCGCGCCGATCGGCGGCCGCAGAAAACTGGTCGGCACGCTGAAGGGTGCCGATGCCGATCGCGTCGAGATCGACGTCGACGGACAGATTCATGAAGTGCCGCTGGATGCGATCCGGCGGGCCAACCTGAAGCCGGACTGGGATGCACTGATGGCCGGCGAACGAACCCCGGGTGCGGCGGACTGAACGCCGCGCGTCCATTCAAGGTAACGACTCGGAAGCAATCGAATGAAGAAGGGCAAGGAAATCCTGCAGGTCGCCGAAGCGGTCTCGAACGAGAAGGGCCTGTCGCAGGACATCATCTTCGATGCGATCGAAGCCGCGCTGGCTTCGGCCGCCCGCCGTCGTCACCCCGACGACATCGACACCCGTGTCGCGATCGATCGCGAAACCGGTGATTACGAAGCGTTCCGTCGCTGGGAAGTGATTTCCGACGACGAGGAAGAGGCCGAGCTGGAATCGGAAGACCGGCAGATCCGCCTCACGGAGGCGAAGAAGCTGGATGACGGACTCGAAGTCGGAGACTTCATCGAGGAACCGATGGAAGCGCCCGAGTTCGGCCGGATCGCCGCCCAGGCCGCCAAGCAGGTGATCGTGCAGAAGGTTCGCCAGGCCGAGCGCGCCCAGGTCGTCGAAGCCTACGAAGGACGGGTCGGTGAACTGGTCAGCGGCGTGGTCAAGCGCCTCGAGCGCGGCGGAATCTACCTCGACCTCGGCGACAACGCCGAGGCGTTCGTGCCGTCGCGTCACACGATCCCGGGCGAGAACGTGCGAATCAACGATCGCCTGCGCGGATACCTCTACGAGGTCCGCGCCGAGCAGCGCGGTCCGCAGCTGTTCGTCAGCCGGACCATGCCGGAACTCCTGATCGAACTGTTCAAGATCGAAGTGCCGGAGATCGGACAGAACCTGCTCGAGCTCAAGGGCGCGGCCCGCGACCCCGGCCGCCGCGCCAAGATCGCGGTCCACGCGCTGGATTCGCGGACCGACCCGATCGGCGCCTGCGTCGGCATGCGCGGCTCGCGCGTCCAGGCGGTGTCCAACGAGCTCGGCGGAGAACGGATCGACATCATCCTCTGGGACGAGAACGCGGCCCAGTTCGTCATCAACGCGATGGCGCCGGCGGAAGTCGCCTCGATCGTCGTCGACGAGGACGCCAAGAGCATGGACGTGGCCGTCGAGGAAGACAATCTCTCGCAGGCGATCGGTCGCGGCGGCCAGAACGTCCGCCTGGCGTCCGAACTGTCCGGCTGGGAGCTCAACGTCATGACCATCGAGGACGCGGAGGCCAAGAGCGAGGAAGAGTCGCGCTCGGTGCTGCAGATGTTCGTCGACAAGCTCGACGTCGACGAAGAGCTGGCCGGCATTCTCGTCCAGGAAGGCTTCTCCAATGTGGAGGAGGTCGCCTACGTGCCGGAATCGGAGCTGATGGCGATCGAGGAATTCGACGAGGACATCGTGGCCGAGCTCCGTCGCCGCGCCCGCGACGCGCTGCTGACCCAGATGATCGCCTCGGAGGAGCAGCTGGAGGAGAACCGTCCGGCCGAAGACCTGCTGGCGCTGAAGGGCATGACCGAGACGATCGCTTTCCGCCTGGCCGAGCAGGGCATCCGCACCCGCGACGACCTGGCCGAATGCGCCGTCGACGAGCTCGAGGACGTCAAGGACCTGGACGCCGAAACGGCCGCAGAACTGATCATGGAAGCGCGCGCTCACTGGTTTGCCGAAGAAGGCTGATCCGAGCCGCACGCACGCAGTCCACGAACCCATCGAAGTAGCAAGGAGTCTTAATGTCGCAGGTCACCGTTTCGCAATTGGCAGAGGTGCTCGGTGTCACGCCGGACCGACTGCTGGCCCAGTTCAAGGAGGCCGGTATCGAGGTCGAGGCTGCCGACGCGCCCGTGACCAACGACGACAAGAAGAAGTTGCTGGCCTACCTTCGAACGTCGCACGGCAAGACCGAAACCCGCGACGATGGCGATTCGCCGAAAAAGGTCACGCTGCGCCGCAAGACGGTCAGTGAACTGAAGGTTCCGGCCGGTGGGGCGGGACGTACGCGGACCCGCGGTGCGGCGCCGTCGCGCACGGTGAACGTCGAAGTGCGCAAGAAGCGCACCTACGTCAAGCGTGGATCGATCGCCGAGGCCGAGCAGACCGACGCCGAGCGCGAGGAAGCGTTGAAGGCCCTCGAGGAATCGCGCCGGCAGCGCGAGGAAGCGGAGCGTGCCGAACGCGAACTCGAGGAGAAGCGCCGTGCCGAGGCCGAGGAAAAGGCCAAGGCCGAGGAAGAGGCGCGCGAAGTCGAGCAGGCCGAGAAGGAGCGGCGCCAGGCCGAGGAAGAGAAGATGCGCGAGGCCGAACAGCAGGCTCGCGAACAGGCCGAGGCCCGGGCCCGCGCCGAGGCCGAGGCCGCGCGGCTGGAAAGCGAGCGCGAAGCGCGCCGCAAGCGCGAGGAAGAGAAGGAGGCCAAGCGCAAGGGCGCGAAAGGACCGAAGACGCGCTACGGACGCGAGGAACTGCACGTCGCAGCGAAGAGCAAGCGACGGAAGCCGAAGCGTCGCGGAAAGTCGACCAGCGTCGGCGGCGAGCACGGCTTCCAGATGCCGACCCAGCCGGTCAAGCGCGAGCTCGAGATTCCCGAATCGATCACCGTCGGTGAGCTGGCCAAGCTGATGGCCGTCAAGGCCGGCGACCTGATCAAGGCGCTGATGAACATGGGGTCGATGGTCACCATCAACCAGGCGCTCGATCAGGAAACCGCGATCCTGGTGGCCGAGGAAATGGGCCACGAGGCGAGCCCGGCGCAGGAACAGGACATCGAGAGCGAACTGGCAGTCGACGACGAGGGCGGCGAAGAAACCACGCGTCCGCCGGTGGTCACCGTGATGGGTCACGTCGACCACGGCAAGACCTCGCTGCTCGACTACATCCGCCGCGCCAAGGTCGCTGACGGCGAGAGCGGCGGCATCACCCAGCATATCGGGGCCTATCACGTCACCACGGACAACGGCGTGGTGACCTTCCTCGACACGCCGGGCCACGCCGCGTTCACTTCGATGCGCGCTCGCGGCGCACAGGCCACTGACATCGTCATCCTGGTGGTTGCCGCCGACGACGGTGTGATGCCGCAGACCAAGGAAGCGATCCAGCATGCCCGGGCTGCCGGCGTGCCGCTGATCGTGGCGGTCAACAAGATCGACAAGCCGGAAGCCGACCTGAACCGGGTCAAGAACGAACTGTCGGCCGAGGAAGTGGTGCCCGAGGACTACGGCGGCGAGGAAATCTTCGTTCCGGTCTCGGCGATCACCGGCGAGGGCGTCGATGCGTTGCTCGAAGCGATCCTGCTCCAGGCCGAGGTGCTCGAACTCAAGGCCGTGCGCGATCGCCGCTGCCGCGGCGTGGTCGTCGAGAGTTCCCTGGACAAGGGCCGCGGTCCCGTCGCGACCGTGCTGGTCCAGGACGGAACGCTGAAGAAGGGCGACATGGTGCTGGCCGGCGAGGAGTTCGGCCGCGTTCGCGCCATGTTCAACGAGGCGGGCGATCCGATCGAGGAAGCCGGCCCGTCCATTCCGGCGGAAATTCTCGGCCTTTCCGGAGTGCCCAATGCCGGCGACGAAGTGCTGGTGGTCGCCGACGAGCGCAAGGCGCGCGAAGCGGCCGACCAGCGCAAGTCCTCGGCCCGCGAAGGCCGGCTGGCCGAGCGCCAGGCCGCCAAGCTGCAGAACCTGTTCGACCAGATGGGCGAAGGTGCGGTCGGCGACCAGCAGGCCGTCAACCTGGTCATCAAGGCCGATGTGCAGGGTTCGGCGGAAGCGCTGCGCGATGCCCTGACCAAGCTGTCCAACGACGAGGTCAAGGTCAACGTGGTCTCGTCCGGCGTCGGCGGCATCACCGAATCGGACGCATCGCTGGCCCAGGCCTCGAACGCGATCATCATCGGCTTCAACGTTCGAGCCGATGCCTCGGCGCGCAAGGTCATCAGCGAAGCCGGCCTCGACCTGAACTACTACTCGATCATCTACGAGGCGATCGACGATGTGAAGAAGGCCATTTCGGGTCTCCTGGGCACGGAGACGAAGGAAGAGATCATCGGCCTGGCCGAGGTCAAGGACGTGTTCCGTTCTTCCAAGCTGGGTGCGATCGCCGGCTGCCTCGTGGTCGAGGGCACGGTGAAGCGGACCAACCCGATCCGCGTGCTCCGCGACAATGTCGTGGTCTTCCAGGGCGAGCTCGAGTCCCTGCGCCGCTTCAAGGACGACGTCAAGGAAGTGCAGGCCGGGACCGAATGCGGCATCGGCGTGAAGCAGTACAACGACGTCAAGCCGGGCGACCAGATCGAGTGCTACGAGCGCTACGAAGTCGCGCGCACGCTGGACGATTGAGATGAGCGGTCGCGCCGATCGCGTAGCGGGGCTGTTGCGGCGTGAGCTGGCCGACATTATCCGTCGGGAGTTCGAGCACGACCTTCCGTCGCTGACCAGCGTGACCGATGTCGAGGTCTCGCGCGACCTGGCCCATGCCCGGGTGTTCGTGTCGGTCCTCGAGATCGACAAGGCGGCCGATGCGATTTCGGTGCTGGCCGAGGCCGCACCGCAGATCCGCCACGAACTTGCCGGTCGCGTCCGACTGCGCATCGTGCCGGCGCTGCGCTTCGTTCACGACACCTCGACCGAGTCCGGCCAGCGCATCGAACAGCTGCTGGCCGCTGCGCGCAAGCCGCGCGACGACTGAACCCGCGAGCCGCCTGTCGGGCGGCTCGCACGCCGTTTGTCCTGCCATGCCCCGTTCCGGAATCCTGCTCCTCGACAAGCCGCCCGGGCTGACATCCAACCAGGCGCTGGGCCGGGCAAAGTACCTGCTGGGCCTGCGCAAGGCCGGCCACACGGGCGCGCTGGACCCGATGGCCACGGGCCTCCTGCCGCTGTGCTTCGGCGAGGCGACTAAGGTCTCCGCCTTTCTGCTCGACGCCGACAAGGGCTACCTGGCCGAGGCCCGCCTCGGGATCGCCACGGACTCGGGCGATGCCGATGGTGAGGTGGTGGCCCGCCAGGACGTTCCGGCCCTCGACCGGGGGCGCGTCGAGCAGGCGCTGGACGCGTTCCGCGGCCCGATCGACCAGGTGCCGCCGATGTATTCGGCGCTGAAGCACAAGGGCAAGCGCCTTCATGAGCTCGCGCGGGCGGGCATCGAAGTCGATCGTCCGCCGCGCCGGGTCACGATCTCCCGCCTCGACCTGCTCGATCTCGAAGGCGACCGCCTGGCCCTCCGCGTGCACTGCAGCAAGGGGACCTACATCCGTTCGCTGGCGATGGACCTGGGCGATCGCCTGGGCTGCGGCGCTCACCTGACGGCGCTGCGCCGCGAGCGTTCCGGGCCCTTCGATCTGCGTGACGCGGTCACGATGGAGCAGCTCGAGGCCCTGGATTCCGAGGCGGAACGGCGAGCGCTGTTGCGGGCGCCGGAGACCGCCTTGAGCGACCTTCCGCAGGTCCGCATCGACGCAGAGGGCGAGCGCGCGATCCGCCACGGCCAGTCGGTCGCGCTGGGCGTCGAGCCCGCCGATCCGGTACGCATCCGTCATGGCGAGGTGTTCGTCGGCCTCGGGCGTATCGACGAGGACGGACGCCTGCGGCCCCGCCGCCTGTTCAACCCGGAAGACTGACGCCTGCCGGCGGGCTTCGTCGCGCGGTCCCGTCGGGGAGCCGGCGTCCGGCGCGGCGTCGACCCCGGGCGCGCTAAAATAGGGGATTGACCGTCCGTTACCGAGGTCCCCGAATGAACCAGACCGCCGAATCCCTTTCCGACCAGTCCGCACCGGGCTCCGACACGCCGCTGCGCTTCGTGACCGCGGCCAGCCTGTTCGACGGCCACGATGCCGCGATCAACCTGATGAGACGCCTGATCCAGGCCGAGGGGTGCGAAGTCGTGCACCTGGGCCACAATCGCTCGGTCGCCGAGATCGTCCGGGCGGCGATCTGCGAGGACGCCGACGGCATTGCGATCAGCTCCTACCAGGGCGGCCACAACGAGTTCTTCAAGTACATGGTCGACATGCTCGAAGAGCAGGGTGCCTCGCATATCCAGGTGTTCGGCGGCGGGGGCGGGACGATCACCCCGGGCGAAATCCGCGAGTTGGAGGCGGCCGGCGTCAACCGGATCTACCACCCGGACGACGGCATGAAGATGGGCCTGGCCGACATGATCGGCGACCTGGTCGAGCGGACCGAGAAGGCCCGCCGATCGCGCCAGCGCCCTGCGCCGCGCCTGCCGGGCAGCGACGATCCGCTGGATGCCGGGGCGGTCGCCGCGACCCTGTCGGCGATCGAGACCGGAACCCTGTCCGAACACCAGCAGGCGCAGCTCGCCAAGCCGGCCGATGGCGCGATTCCGGTGATCGGATTGACGGGCACCGGGGGCGCCGGCAAGTCGTCGGTCACCGACGAACTGATCAACCGCTTCCTGCAGCACTTTCCCGAGATGAAGATCGCGGTGCTCGCGGTCGATCCGACCCGCCGGCGTACGGGCGGTGCGCTGCTCGGCGACCGGATCCGCATGAACACGCTTCGCTCGGACCGTGTGTTCATGCGCTCGATGGCGACGCGCCGGGCGCACCTGGCCACCTCCGAGGTCGTTCGCGACAGCCTGGAATTCCTTCGCCGCTGCGATTTCGACCTGGTCCTGCTCGAAACGGCCGGGATCGGCCAGTCCGATTCCGAAGTCGTCGATCTCGTCGACCTGCCGGTCTACGTGATGACGTCCGAATACGGCGCGGCCAGCCAGCTCGAGAAGATCGACATGCTGGACTTCGCCGAGCTCGTGGTGCTGAACAAGTACGACCGGCAGGGCAGCCAGGACGCGCTGCGGGACGTTCGCAAGCAGTGGAAGCGCAATCGTCTGAAGTTCGACCTCGCCGACGATCAGGTTCCGGTGTATCCCACGATCGCCAGCCAGTTCAACGACCCGGGTGTGACCTGGATGTTCGCCAATCTGTGCCGCCTGATCCGCGATCTCGGCCGGCGCGGCCCGCGCTGCGACTTCGAGCCGGGCTCCGAGGCCGAGGCGGCCGAGCCGAAGGGCTCGGTCCTGATCCCGGGCCAACGCGTACGCTACCTCGCCGAGATCGCCGAACAGGGCCGCGGGCTGAACGCGTCCATCGCGCGCTGGGCCGAAGAAGCACGTCGCGCCCAGCACTACTACGAGGTGATGCGCGAACTGGAAACCGACGATCTGCCGGACCCGTTACGCACGTTCGACGCGCTGCCGTCGACCGGCGACCGCAAGCTGCTGGCCGAGCGCTACAACGAGGCCCTGAAGGCGATCCCCGAGGAGGCCCGCGATCGCCTGCGCGACTGGCCGGCGTTGAAGGCGTCGGTCGAGGCCGACGAGTACAGCTACGAGGTCCGCGGCCGCGAGATCTCGGGCTCGAACTACCGTGAGTCGTTGTCGAAGCTGCGGATTCCGAAGATCGCCGCACCGCAGACATCGGACTGGGGCGATCTGCTGGTGTTCCTGCACAAGGAGAACCTGCCGGGGCACTATCCCTACACCGGGGGCGTCTACCCCTACCGACGGACCAACGAGGACCCGATCCGGATGTTCGCCGGCGAGGGCACGCCGGAGCGCACCAACCGCCGCTTCCACTACCTGTCCGAGGGTCAGCCGGCGCGCCGGCTGTCGACCGCGTTCGATTCGGTGACGCTGTACGGCGAAGACCCGGCCGAGCGGCCGGACATCTACGGCAAGGTGGGCAATTCGGGCGTCTCCATCGCGACGCTGGACGACATGAAGAAGCTCTATTCGGGCTTCGACCTGAGCGACCCCGCGACCTCCGTGTCGATGACCATCAACGGTCCGGCACCGATGATCCTGGCCATGTTCATGAACACCGCGATCGACCAGCAGGTCGAAAAGCACCTGAAGGAATCGGGCCAGTGGGAAGCGGCGCAGAAGAAGCGCGCCGAACTGCTGGGCGACGATCTGCCCGAGTATGCGGGCGATCTTCCGAAGACCAACGACGGGCTGGGCCTCGGCCTGCTCGGGGTGACCGGCGACCAGCTCCTCGATGCCGACACCTACGCGAAGATCAAGGCCGACACGCTCAAGGTGGTCCGCGGTACCGTCCAGGCCGACATCCTGAAGGAAGACCAGGCGCAGAACACCTGCATCTTCTCGACCGAGTTCGCCCTGCACATGATGGGCGATATCCAGCAGTACTTCATCGACCACGGCGTGCGCAACTTCTACTCCGTGTCGATTTCCGGCTATCACATCGCCGAGGCCGGGGCGAATCCGATCTCCCAGCTGGCCTTCACCCTGTCCAACGGCTTCACCATCGTCGAGTACTACCTGGCCCGGGGCATGGACATCGACGCCTTCGCCCCGAACCTGTCGTTCTTCTTCTCCAACGGCATGGACCCGGAGTACTCGGTGATCGGCCGGGTCGCGCGCAGGATCTGGGCGCGGGCGATGCGCGAGCGTTACGGTGCCAACAAGCGATCGCAGATGATGAAGTACCACATCCAGACCTCGGGCCGCTCGCTGCACGCCCAGGAGATCCAGTTCAACGACATCCGCACGACGCTCCAGGCCCTGTACGCGATCTTCGACAACTGCAACAGCCTGCATACGAACGCCTACGACGAGGCGATCACGACGCCGACGGAAGAATCGGTCCGGCGCGCGGTGGCGATCCAGATGATCATCAACAAGGAACTGGGGTTGAACTACAACGAGAACCCCTTCCAGGGCAGCTTCGTCATCGATCAGCTCACGGATCTGGTCGAGGATGCGGTCTACGCCGAATTCGATCGCATTTCCGAACGCGGCGGCGTGCTCGGCGCGATGGACACGATGTACCAGCGCGGCAAGATCCAGGAAGAGTCGCTGTACTACGAGCACAAGAAGCACGACGGTTCCCTGCCGCTGGTCGGCGTCAACACCTTCCGTCCGCCCGAGGGGTCGGCGCAGGAAGGCGGCGAGATCGAGCTGATGCGGTCGAGCACGGAAGAAAAGGACCAGCAGGTCGTCAACGTCCGGGCGTTCCAGCGGCGCAACGAGGCCGCGGCGAGCGAGCGCCTGGCTCGGCTCAGGGACGTGGCCCGGGCGCGCGGCAACACCTTCGAGGCGCTGATCGAGGCGGTCAAGCGCTGCTCGCTGGGCCAGATCAGCCACGCGCTGTACGAGGTCGGAGGGGAGTACCGCCGCAACATGTAGGCCGACCCACGGCCGGTGCTGGCGCAGAGGTGGCGCGGATCGCGTATCGAGGGATACGCCCATTCGCGAAGGGAGCCGGGCATGACGGCCTCGCTACGACTGGCCGCCGCGATGCTGGCGATCGCAGGCTGCAGCGCCGAGGCGCCGGACAGCGACGGAGTCGAGCACCTGTCCGGGCCGGATTCGACGCAGGATCCGCGATCGGTAGCGGCCTTCGGACCTCAGCGGCGATTCTCCGTGGCGGACTCGCTGGGCGGGGGGTTCGACAGTGAATCGACGGGCGCGAGGATCGGCTGGGCCTACGCTTCGATGGTCGATCTGCGCGCCGAGGGCGTGCGGATCAGCGTCGACGGCCGCGGGCTGCCGGACGCCGGCGCGGCCTCGACCGTAACGCTGGGTTTCAACAACACCACCTACAGTCGTGTCGTCCGGTTCGACGGCCCGGCTCGATCGGTGATCTGCAAGCCGGGCGACCCCGTCGAAGGCGTGTTCGAACGCACTCGACTCGAGGACGGCCGAATCAGCGGTCGCTTCGAGGTGGTGTTCGAGCGCTGCAGCGACGGCACGACCGGACAGCCCGTCCCATTACCCGGCCTGCCGCTGACGGTGAGCGGTTCGTTCGAGGATCTGCCGCTCAGCGGCTGATCGGAATTCACGAACCCGTCTCACGAGGCCCGTACCCGATCGGATGGTCCGACTCGACCGGTAGGGCGACGACCTCGACCGGACCGCCCGGGCCTACCGGTCAGCCTCTCCGACGCAGCCAGATCCGGGCCGCATCGCGAGTCACGGTGAGGACCTGCAGGTTCGAATCGGAGCCGCCGAAATCGCCGGCAACGCCCTGGCTGTTCTCGTAGCCGGTCCAGGCTCCGTTGTCCCAGTCCGCCGCAGTGGACGGATCCGTGTCGAGAAGCTGGCCGGTCATGTCGCTGGCGCTGATCACCAGGCCGTGCAAGCCCAGTTCCGCGTCCTCCGGGTCCATCGTCGGCGGAAGTTCGAAGGTCACTTCGAAGGTATCGGTGGCATAGCGGTCCGCCTCCGCGATCAACCAGCGACCGGCGTCCGTGTCGATCGCGAACTCGGACGCGGTCGGCGTGCCGAACCAGATCAGCGGATTCAGGGCGAGCGACTGGCCCGGCGTTTCGCGGACGGACCCGTCGCCGTCGATATCCAGCCAGCGCATCGGCTTGTCGAAGGTCACGCGGAGTCGATACTGCAGGCCGACCAGCAGCGGTTCCCAGATGCGCGCGTCGAGCGTACGACTGCCGTCGGCGGCGGGAACCCAGTTTGCCGTCAGCGCCGGGAAGCCGTCGGTGGTGCGGATCTCGACCGATCGGATCGACGGCGGGCCGGCCATCTGGTACGCCAGGACCGCGTGGGTGATCGCCATGTCGTCGCGCAGGCGTGCGACCTCGGATTCGGGAAGGATGAACCCGTCGTGGTTGGCGCCGAAGCCGCCGTAGTCCTCGCCGCCGTTGTCCGGCTCGATCTCCAGCGTCCACGCCGGGATGTCGTAGGTGTAGGCGAAGTATTCGGGCGTAACGCCGATCCCGGTGTCGATCGGGTCGGGCTGGTCGATGTAGAGGCGGCCCGTACCGTGACGTTCCAGCGACAGCGCATCGTGAAAGCGGGAAAAGGTCGACAGGAGCCGGGCCTGGATGGCGTTGCGCCGGGTGTTCGACGTGCGTTTCGAGAAGAACAGCTGGGTGAACGAGTGCGTGTCCTGGTACCAGCGCAGGCGATCGCCGTCGGCGTAGACGCCGGCGGCCACCAGTGCCTGGGTTTCCGGTTCGCTGTGGGCGAACGGTCCGTGCCAGGTCAGGTCGGTTTCGACATCGGTCCAGCCGCCCGGGTCGAAGAAGGGCGGATTGTTGCGGTTCAGGTCGACGCCGTTGAGGTGATCCCCGAAGGTGTCGAGGTTCTCGTCGGCGTCGCGCAGGTTCTTGCGTCGCATGCGGCCGTCGCGCGGCCAGTCGTCGGGAAAGCGCGGGTCCTGGCCGACCAGCACCTCGGTCGGATACCGCTGGGTCTGCAGGAAGCCGTCGATGTTGTTCACCGGCAGCACGACAAAGCGAACGTGATCGAGCAGGTAGTCGTACAGCCAGCCGTCGCCCGCGTTGTCCGCGTAGCCCTCGATCAGGCCGGTGGTCAGTTCGGGCGTGCCCCACTCGCGGGCATGGATGCCGCCGTTGATGAGCACCGACGACTTCGGCCGCCCGTCGGGCATGGCCGGGTCCGGTGAAGTCAGCGCGTAGGCCCAGATGTCGCGGCCGAGCCGTGTCTGCCCGACGATCTCGCCGTCGATGAAGTCGTTCATCATCATCAGGTCCTGGTGACGCGCGTGCAGCGCCTGCCAGGTCCGGAAGCCGTCGAAGGGCAGCGCCGTCGCCTCGGGGATCGGCGGCGGATAGCCGAGGGCGAAGGTGTTGCCACCGGACGGTGCTTCGACGTAGGTGAACCGTTGCTGCGCGTCGGCGCCGGGGACCAGGCCCAGGGTCAGCGTCATCAGCAAGGCGGCCTGCAGTCGGCTCATCGTTCGATCTCCCGTTCGGAACGCTTCGCGCGCGACCCGTCGGTCGCGTCGGAACTCGTCGTCAAGCGGGCCAGCAGCGCCCGGCTGGCCGGGGTGTCGCGAAGCTGCAGCGCGAGCTGCATGCGAAGCCGCTCGCGGGGGGAGGCCGTCGGAAAGCGCTCCTCGATGCTCGTTTCGAGCGCGGGCGCACTCCGGGCCAGCGCCAGGGCGGCGTCGCCGCCGAGGCGGGGGTCATCGAGGACGGACCAGGGTGCCGCGGCCAGTTCGGGCTCGGGACTGGCGGCCGCCCGGGCCAGGGCGAGGCCGGCGAGGGCGGGCCGTGCCAGCGCAGCCTGCACCGCCGAGGCCCGCAGCGTCGGGTCGTCGGTCCGGTCCGTGCGGCGCAGCGCCCTTGCGGCGACGGAGGCGTCCGCATGTCGGACCAGATCCAGCAGCACCCCGTCGTCGGACAGCGCGCCGAGCTCGTGCAGTCGGAGTAGCGCCGAACCTGCGGACGTCGCTCGATCGGCCCCGGCCGCGTTCAGCCGCGACCGCAGCGCATCGACGAGCGGGGTTCTCTGGTCGATGGGGCGTTCGGCCAATGCGGTGACGGCCGCCTCGAAGGCCACCGGAGTCGACGACACGGACAGCTGTGCCGATTTGGACCCGACCAGCAGCGCGTCCAGTTCCTGAGGTCGGCGCAGCAGTTCCTCGGCCCGGTCGCGCACGGCAAGGCGGTGCAGTCGATTGCGCGCCTGGCCCGCGACATTGAACGCGGGAACGGAACGACCGGGGTGCTCGTGGTGGCGGACGTGCACGACCGGCTCGAACCGGGTCAGTGATTCGATCCGGTCCAGTGTCGCGGCATCGGCCGAGGGACCGGTCCGCCGCTCCGGCGCCCAGTCGCGCAGCCAGCGCTCGAGCAGCGCCTCGCGCCGCTGCGGGTCGGGTTCCGCGTCGGCGCGCGCCAGCGTCGCGGCAGCCGCCAGCGCGGCACGGCGCTTCGGCTGCGCGGCGCTGTCGACGCGGGCGGCGACGGCGGCCAGCTCGCGCTCCGCGCCGACCCGCAGCTGGTGAACGTCGGAGGGCGTCAGGGTGGGGCCGGGATCGGTCGAGGAGAGCGCCGCGGTCGACGCCAGGAGGAGGAGCAGCGAAAGCAGGTTTCGAAGTCGGTTCATGGCCCAAGATTAAACCAGATCAATGGTTTGGACAATTTCCCGCCCTGGCGGTTCGCGAGCGGTTCGAGGACGGCTGGTCGAGGCGTTCGCGCTAGACTGTAGGACGGTTCGACCCGAGGATCGTCAAGCCATGGCCGGAGGATGGGCCCGAGACGGGGCCGTGCAGGATCAGATCGACGCCAGCGTCGAGGACGAGGTGCGCAGGGCGCGAAGCCGGATGGGGAAGGGCGAGAGCCTGCGCGAATGCGAGGAGTGCGGGGAAGTGATTCCCGAGGCCCGTCGGCGCGCCGTGCCCGGGGTGCGCCTGTGCATCGAATGCCAGGCCGAAGCCGATTCCGCTGCGGATCGAGGCGGGGTGAATCGTCGCGGCAGCAAGGACAGCCAGCTGCGGTGAACCCCGAAATGGCGCCTCGGTTCGAGGCGCCTTCCGATTCGGGAACGCGGGCGGTCAGCCGCCGCCGTTGCCGTTTCCATTCCCGCTGTTGCTGCCCGGTCCGTTGCCCTGGCCGGGGAACGCGCCGTCGCCTTCGGTGAACACGGGAATGTAGAAGGACTGTGTCGACGAGCCGACGGACGTGCAGTCTCCGTCCTCGTTCCACGCGAAGGTGATGAACGAGAAATCGTTGACGTTCTTGATCTTGTCGAGCAGGAACGGGTCCTCGGTAAAGCAGGTGAACTGTTCCTCGTCGGCGTCCCCGGCCTGACAGAAGCCGAACTGGAACTCGCTTCCCGGTACGGTCGGATCGGAGAAATTGCGGGTGCCGCAACCGATGAACGTGACTTCGTCGTCGGCGAAGCGGGCGGTGACCATGTCGCCCGAAGCCCGGTTGTTGTCGAGGTCCACATCGACCGGCGCGGGCTGGACAAAGCCCGCGTGCGCCGAAGCGCAGGCGAGCAGAAGAGCAAGAGCAAGCGGTGTACGTTTCATGAGTCGACTCCTTCCATTGGGTTGTGGTCTGGCAATCGGCGGGCTCAGAGCCTGCCGTCGAGTTCGCCCGAGTTGATCGCGGCCACAAGGCGGCGCATCGCCTCGATGCGCTGGGACGGGGAAAGTCGTGCAATCTCGCCCTGGAGCACGGCCATCTCCGCGTTCGAGATTTCGCCGTGGTCGAGGTAGAGATCGATTTCCTGGTGGACGAGCTCGAACTGCAGGTCGAGCTCGGCGGTCCGTTCAGGCGATGAAAGGGTCTGCGAGTCGTTCCAGGGCTGAGCAGCGGGCGCCCCGTTCGCTGCGCCACGCGTTCGACTCGAGCGGTCGCCGGCATCGTGCGAAGCGGTCCAACGCGCGTCGAAGTCGCGCAGCTCTTCCCGGATCAGCCTGCGCAGCGCGGGTCCATCGGCGACGCATTCCCCCGAGGCCGCATCGGCGACCTGTCCGCGGCCAGGCAGATCGAAGCGCTCCTCCGGCGTCTCGGCATTCCGGACCGCCGCGCGCAGGTCCCGGAGCTCCCCGCGCAGGTCGATGGCCGCGAGCAGTAGCACGCCCAGCAAGGCCAGGAGCAGAAGCTGATAGCCGATCCGCATGATCCGATCTCCCCGCTCGAACCCGGGCTGCTGCCGCGAGCCTGATGGCCCGGAGCGTGATGCAGCTCACAGAAAGAAACCAAAGGAGCGTAGTGGACCACATGCGGACCGGCAATTCAAGCCGATTCCGTCCCCAGTGCATTCATCGTGGTTTCGATACGAATGCCGGTTGCGATACGACGCGTGGATGCCGAACGCTGGCGCTCGTCCTGCCAACGCCTCGGGTGGTCGATGCGACGCGCAGTACGGGTCGTCGTCGGCTGCACGCGGCTCGCCGATGACGGCCCCGGGGGCGGCGCTGCGGCCGGTCGGCGCCGGACCGCTTCAGCAGGTCATGTCCGGTCGGGCCTCGATCGCCGGGGGCGGTCGCGAACCCGACCGATTCCGGATCTCGTGAAGCGGCGCGGCGCGCGCAACGGGGATCGCGACGCGCCAGGTGTCCGGCACGCTCGCCTGGAGCAGACCGAGGGGGTCGAGGCGATGCGGCGCCGCGGGTCCGGAGGGCGGGCGCTCGTTGGCCATCGCGGGACTCGATCGAGTCGAGGCCAGCCACGGATTTCCGCCCGGTGCGCGGTCGATCGGCTCGGCGGCGGAGACTCGATCGGCAGATCCGGTTCGTGCAGAGGAACGGTCGGAATCATCGAGCGGAACGTGGACGATGGCGATCACCGCAAGCAGGGTCAGGAGTTCGAGTGCGTGTTCTCGGTTCATGCTCATGGCGCGTTCCTTCGTAGGGGCCGGCGGTCGGGTCTCCCTGTGGGGTAGACGCGCGAATCGTCCGAAAGGTTTCATCGGATCGTTCCATCCTTCGGGCTCCCGGGCGCAGCGCTCGCTCGCCTGCCCCACGGTATGACCGGACGGTCGGCACGCGCCATCGCCGCGTCATTCAGTCCGGGTATGCTCGGTCGTCCCGATCGACGAGGAGAATTCACCATGCCGTTTCGAACCGTTCTGCTCTGCTGCGTGCTGTGGCTGGCCGGTGCGCTGGGTCAATCCGCGGCGGCGCAGCAGGTCGTGGCCGGACCGATGCCGGGCCATTCGGCGATGCGCGCCGTACAGGTCTGGCTGCAGACCGACCGGTCGGCGGAGGCGAGGCTGGCATTCCGCCCGGTCGGTAGCGACGACGAATACCGGGTGACCGAGCCGGTCCGGACCGACGCCGGGACCGCATTCACCGCCGAGATCGACGTCACGGGCCTGGAGCCGGGCACCGAGTACGAGTACCGGGTGCTGCTCGACGGCACGGCCCAGGAGAGCGAGTTGGCGCTTCGCTTCCAGACCCAGCCGCTCTGGCAGTGGCGCGAAAGCCCGCCGGACTTCAGCTTCGCGCTCGGCTCCTGTTCCTACGTCAACCAGCCCGAGTACGACCGGCCGGGCCGCCCCTACGGCGGCGACTACCAGATCTACGACGCGATCGCCGAAGCCGAGCCGGACTTCATGCTGTGGATGGGCGACAACTTCTACTACCGCGAGGTCGACTGGGACTCGCGCTGGGGCATGTACCAGCGCGTCAGCCATTCGAGGCAGCTGCCGGAAATGCAGCGATTGCTGACCGGCATGCACCATTTCGGCACCTGGGACGACCACGATTTCGGCCCGAACAACTCGGATCGAAGCTACGCGCTGCGCGACACGGCGAAGGAAGTCTTCGACGCGTTCTTCCCGAATCCACCCTTCAGCGGGGCGGGAGGCGGCGGCGTGATGTCCTATTTCGAGTGGCACGACGCGGGCTTCTTCCTCCTCGACAACCGCTACTTCCGCTCGGCCAACGACCGGGTCACGGGCGAGCGCACGGTGCTCGGCCGGGCGCAGGCCGAATGGTTGATCGACGCACTGCAGAAGAGCAACGCGACGTTCAAGTTCGTGGTCATGGGCGGCCAGTTCATCAACAGCGCGGAGCTGTTCGAGAACTACGCGCACCTGGCCCCCGGAGAACGCCGTGAAATCCTCGACCGGATCGCGGCGGAGGACATTCCCGGCGTGGTGTTCCTGACCGGCGACCGGCATCACTCGGTGCTGCTCAAGATGGACCGGCGCGGTGAGTACCCGCTGTACGACTGGACCGTCTCCCCCCTGACGGCCGGTCCCGGAACGCCGCATGACGGCGAAGGCCAGTACCGCGTCGAGGGAAGTCTGTTCACCGAACGCAACTTCGGCCGGGTCGAGGTCACGGGGCCGCGCGACGACCGCGTCGCGACCCTGATCCTGCACGACAGCAACGGTGTCGAGCGCTTCCGCTACGAGATCCGGGCGAACGATCTCCGGGCCGGATCGTGAGCTGGTCGGACTGTCCCGACGCCCGGGTGCAGGACGATGCGCCGCGGCCGGCGGGTGTCGACCAGGTGATCGTGCCGAGGTCCAGCGACATCGGTGGCTTCGAAGTGGCCAGGGCCCTGCCGAGCCGCCAGCGCCGATCGATCGGGCCCTTCGTGTTCCTCGACCAGATGGGACGCGGGCACTTCGCGGCCGGCTCGGGGCTGGATGTCCGCCCGCATCCCCATATCGGCCTGTCCACCCTGACCTGGCTCTTCGAGGGTGCCCTGGTGCACCGCGACAGCCTGGGCTGCGAGCAGAGGATCGAGCCCGGAGCGGTCAACCTGATGACCGCGGGCCGGGGCGTAGTGCATTCGGAGCGCAGTCCCGACGATCTCCGCGAGGCCGGAACGGTGCTCGCCGGCATGCAGGCGTGGCTGGCCTTGCCGCAAGCGCTGGAGGACTGCGAACCGGAGTTCCGCCACCATTCCGCGGCAGAGGTCCCGGAGGCCGAAGATGCCGGCTGGACGGCGTCCGTGGTGGTCGGCGAGGCGTTCGGCGTGCGCTCGCCGGTCGTGACGCCGACCCAGACGGTCTACGTGGACCTGCGCCTGGAGACCGGCGGCCGGATCCTGATCGAGCCCGTGACCGAGGAACGCGCGCTCTACGTCTATCAGGGAGCGCTGCGCGTCGACGGCCGGCCGGGGCCCGCGGGCCGTCTGCTGGTGCTGGCGCCCGGCGCCCGGGTCGAGCTCGAGGCCGATCGGGCCGCACGGGTCCTCTTGCTCGGCGGCGAGCCCCTGGACGGTCCACGGTACCTCTGGTGGAACTTCGTTTCCTCGTCCAGGGACCGGATCCGCGCCGCCCAGGCCGACTGGACGGAAGGCCGGTTCCCGCCGGTGCCCGGCGACCCGGAGCGGATTCCGCTGCCGGACCTGCCGGGGCCGTGAGCGATCAGGCCGCCAGCGCGAGGCCGAGGAGGCCGTAGACGACCAGGAGCGCGAGGACGCGTCGTGCGTTGAAGCGGGGATCGGGGTCTCGGCCGGGTTCTCTGTCGGGAATGAGCATCGCAAGTCTCCGTGGCGGTATCGCGCCGGTGGTTCGAAGCCGTCCGGACGCCGCGTGGCGTGGCCGGAAAAGTGAGTTGCAAAGGGCAACCTAGATGCAGTCTAGCAGAAAAGTTGCAAATTGCAACTCAATTCGGCAGACTATGTCCATGAGCAGAAAACCGGCTTCCATCGAACACTGTCCGATCGCCCGGGTGACCGAGCTTCTCGGCGACCACTGGGCGTTGATGATCCTGCGCGAGGCCTTCCTCGGAACGGTGCATTTCGGGCAGTTCGAGACGCACCTGGGCATCGCCCGGAACATCCTGTCCGGACGCCTGAAGCGCCTGGTCGATGCGGGCCTGCTCGATCGGGTGCCGTGCCCGGACGATCGCCGGGTGCACGAATACCGCCTGTCGCCGTCCGGCCGGGCGCTGCATCCGGTGCTGATCGCCCTGGCCCAATGGTCGCAGCGCTGGCTGGGCGATGCCTGCGAGGCGCTGCAGATCGTCGAGCGCTCGAGCGGCGAGGCGGTCCGCCCGGTCGTGGTCCAGGCCGCCGACGGACGCACGCTGGACCTGCGGGAGATCGCGATGGTCCCGGGACCCGATGCAGCGCCGGAAATGGCCGAGCGCTATCGCATGGCGATGCGCGCATCGAAGCGTGCTTCATCGAAAGGCGCCGGGGGCGACGGCTGAACGCCATTCGGGCGTTTCGGTGATTCCGGTTCCGAAACGCCGGCGTCAGCGGAGGTATCGGTGGGGGATCGCGAACCAGGCGACCAGAAGAACGACCAGCGAAAGCAGGCCGAGGCGGAAACGCGTTCTCCAGCCGTTGTGCATCGAAGCGAGAATCTGCGCGTGTTCGACATGAACCGTCTCGCAGGCGCCGTTGCCGCGATCGCTTCGCGTGGTGCTGGTCCCGCGCATCGGTCCGCCCGGCTGGCCGTATTCCGCCAGATGGCCGCTCAGGTAGACGATGTCGCCGACTCGCAGTTCGTCGATGACGGCCTGGACGGCCGGGTCGGTGGTCAGCAGGTGATTGTTGGCCAGCGCGTCCTGGTCGAAGCGGTTCCAGGTGGCCAGGTCGTCGGTCTGGACCATGCAGGTGAACTCCAGGTTCCAGAAGTCGAACTCGTTGAGATCGAGCTGGCTGGCGTTGTCGCCCCAGACCACGCACAGGTCGGCCACGTTGATGTAGTCGTTCCAGCGCTCGTGGATGCCAATCCCCGGCTTGAAGCGCTTGAAGGAGACCACGAGGCCGGTGAGTTCGTAGCGGTACAGGGGCTGGACGAGGTAATCCACCCCGTTCGCGCGGGTGACGAAGGCATCTCGCTGGACGGCGACCTGGCGCGGCGGCTCGTCCAGCGCCGGATCCCAGGGCAGGGGATCGCTGAAGGCATCCCGGTTCGACCACGACACGACCGTCAGGCCCAGCGCGCCGAGCATCAGGCCGGCCATCAGGTGTTTGAGTTTCAGCATCGCAGCGCCATTCCATGCCGGCGCGGCGAGCTCGCTCGCGCCATCGGTCCACCTTACCCCACTTGACCCGCAGCGGAAATTCCGTGACGCTTGGTGCGGGAGCCCATCGGGAGAGTCGTCATGGTGCAGCACATCCTGTTCGAAGACATCAACTGGCTCGGCGCGCTGGTCGCCGCGGTCGTCGCGTTCGTGCTCGGCGCGATCTGGTATTCGCCGCTACTGTTCGCCCGCCCGTGGCAGCGCGCCCTGGGCCTCACGGACGAGGAAATCCGCTCGGGACACGTCGGGAAAATCTTCGTGTCGGCGTTCATCGCGATGGTTGTGGCCGCCGCCGGGTTCTCGCTGGTCCTCGGCCAGGGTGCCGGGATCGCGGCGGGTGTCCACTGGGGGCTCGGGATCGGTCTGCTGTTCGTCGCCACCTCGCTGGCCATCCACAACGCCTTCGAGCGCCGGCCGCTGTACTACTGGGCCATCAATTCCGGATTCAACCTGGTCCAGTTCCTGGTCTACGGGCTGATTCTCGGCGCCTGGCCGGACTGAGCAGCGGGCGCTGCCTGCGCCGCACGGACGGCGCTTTGCTATAGTCCGGCGCCCCGTGCCGGCTGAACCGCCGGCCCGCGATTCAGGGGTCGTCGCGGCCCCGTCGTTGCGGAATCCGTTGCAAACCAGGAGTCTTGCCCATGTGGAACCCGATTCGTTTCGCCGCCGCGGCGATGACATTGTTCGCGCTCTGTGCTTCCGCGGCCCGAGCCGATGGAATGACGCTGGAACAGATCGCCGACCTCGATCAGGTCGGCCAGGTCGTGCTCAGCCCCGATGGACGCTACGCGGCCTACACGGTCAACGTGCAGCGGCGCCCCGGCGTGGACGAGGACGGTCCGGCGTGGAACGAGCTGCACGTGCTGGACGCGGACGGTCGAAGCCGTTCGTTCATCGGAGGCGAGGCGGACGTCGGCGCGATCGGCTGGACGCCGGACGGCCAGCGCATCACGTTTCTCGCCCAGCGCGACGATGACGAGACCCGCAGGCTCTACGCGCTTCCGGTGGACGGCGGCGAGGCAGAAGTCCTGGTCGCGCTGGAGACGGACATTTCGGCCTACAGCTTCGCTCCCGACGGAGAGCGGGTCGCCGTGCTGGCCTTCGAGCCGGTCGACGACGAGATCGAGCGGCTCGAGGAATTGGGCTTCGACGCCGTGGTGGTCGAGGAGGGCGAGCGCCCGCGCCGGATCTGGATCGTCCGTCCCGGCGACGAATCCGAGCCGGCACCGCTGGCGGTCGAAGGGTCGGTCCAGGACGTGGCCTGGTCGCCGGCCGGGGACCGGTTGGCGATCAAGGTCGCACCCCACGAGCGGGTCGACGACACGCTGATCTTCACGCGCATCCGCATCGTTTCGCCGGACGGCGAGGTGATCGGCCGCGTCGACAACCCCGGCAAGCTCGGCGATATGGCCTGGTCGCCCGACGGGCGTCATCTCGCGTTCATCGGCACCAACATCGTCAACGACCCGCGGGAGGGTCGGTTGCTGATCGTCCGGGCCGGAGGCGGGTCGTTCACCGACCTCCTGCCGGGGCTTGCCGGACACGTGCTGCGACTGGCCTGGTTGGGCCCGGAACGGCTGGCCTACGTCGCGGCCGAAGGCGTGCGCACCCGGCTCGGATCGCTGGCGCCCGACGGCAGCAACCCGGTGGACCTGGCCGAACCGGGTCCGATCCTCACCGGCCTGTCGATCGCCGACGAGCGTGTGGTGGTCACTGCCAACTCGCCGGCCCACCCGGACGAGCTGTTCGAACTGTCCGATGACGGATGGCAGCGGCGGACCGAAACCAACCCGTGGCTGGCCGACGTGGACCTGGCCCGCCAGGAAGTCGTGACCTACGAGGCCCGCGACGGCCTGTCCATCGAGGGCATCCTGGTCTACCCGCTCGACTACCGCAGCGGCCAGCGCTACCCCTTGATCCTTCACGTTCACGGAGGCCCAGAGGCGCATTACTCGAACGGATGGCTGACCGGCTACAGCTCCCCTGCGCAGCATGCCTCGGCCGAGGGCTTCTTCACGTTCTTCCCCAACTACCGGGGCTCGACCGGGCGCGGCGTGGACTTCTCGTTGACCAGCCAGGGGCGGCCGGCCATGGAGGAGTTCGACGACCTGGTCGACGGCGTCGATCACCTGATCGACCGGGGGCTGGTCGATGCCGACCGGGTCGGCATCACCGGCGGATCCTACGGCGGCTATGCCACGGCATGGGGCGCCACGGTGCAGTCGGAGCGCTTCGCCGCGGCGGTCATGAACGTGGGCCTGAGCAACCAGATCGCCGCGTTCGGAACGTCCGACATTCCCTGGGAGTTCAATCTGGTCCACCTTCGCAAGTGGCCCTGGGAAGACTGGGACCTGTTCCAGCAGGCCTCGCCGCTCTATCACGTGACCGAGGCGGCCACGCCGATCCTGATCCTCCACGGTGATGCCGACCCCAGGGTCGATCCGACCCAGTCGCGGATGTTCTACCGGTTCCTGACGCTGCAGGACGATCCGCCGCCGGTCCGGCTGGTGCTGTATCCGGGCGAAGGGCACGGCAACCGCCGAGCGGCCAGCCGCTGGGACTACTCGCTGCGCTTGATGCGATGGATGAAGCACTATCTGATCGACGACGGCGGCGATCCGCCCCCGTATCGCGTCGACTACCGCCTTCCCGAGCCGGAATCGCCCGAGAGCGACCGATAGCAGACTGTGGTGGAATCGTTGACAATTCAGTTGCTTGAGCGTAACTTCTGCAAACGAGTATCAGGCACGTCGCGCGCCTGCGGTGTATTCTTCGCATTCACCGTGGGGTCGATGGGCTCCGCAGGGACTTCGACCGGGACAGCAATCGCATGGCATCGACCGTTGAAACCGTAAGCGCATCACGCCTTCCGACCACCGGCCGTCGGCTGATCGACGAAGGGTTGATCGACGAGGAACAGGCGCTTTCCGCGCTGGCCGACGCGGCCGAGAAGGGGCGCACGTTCACCAGCCACCTCGTTCGCGAGAACCTGGTCGACCCGGCCGGCTTCGCGCACGTCGCGGCCGAGGAGTTCGGGCTGCCGCT
Source organism: Halomonas denitrificans (assembly GCA_019800895.1). Taxonomy (NCBI): domain Bacteria; kingdom Pseudomonadati; phylum Pseudomonadota; class Gammaproteobacteria; order Oceanospirillales; family Halomonadaceae; genus Halomonas; species Halomonas denitrificans. Next base: position 196,736 of record JAHVKF010000001.1, on the reverse strand, counting down.
GATCGACCTGAACGCGCTGGACATCCGCCACGCGCCGTCGGACAAGATCAAGGAAGACCTGATGCGCAAGCACCTGGTCTGCCCGATCATGCTTCGCGGCAAGCGTCTGTTCGTCGCCATTGCCGATCCCACCAACCAGTCCGCGCTCGACGAGGTCGCGTTCACGACCGGCATGAACGTCGAGGCCGTGCTCGCGCCGTCCGATGCGATCACTCAGGCGATGGACCGGATCATCTCCGGATCATCGCAGGCCTTCGAGGAGCTGACCGAGGGCGACGAGGATCTCGAGTCGCTGACCTTCGACCAGACGCAGGAGCAGGAGCAGCAGGACGACGGCTCCGACGACGCGCCGATCGTACGGTTCGTCAACAAGGTGCTGGTCGACGCCATCCGCAAGGACGCGTCCGACATCCATTTCGAGCCCTATGAGGACACGTACCGAATCCGGTTCCGGATGGACGGCGTGCTGAAGACCCAGATGCGGCCGCCGACCAAGATGGCCAGCCGCCTGGCTGCGCGCCTGAAGGTCATGTCGAACCTCGACATCGCCGAACGCCGCGTCCCCCAGGACGGCCGCATCAAGCTCAACATCTCCAAGGGCCGCGCCTTCGACTTCCGTGTTTCCACCTGTCCGACGCTGTGGGGCGAGAAGGTCGTGCTGCGTATCCTGGATTCCTCGGGCGCCTACCTCGGCCCCGAGAAGCTCGGCTTCGAGCCCGAGCAGAAGGATGTCTACATGGATGCGATCAGCAAGCCTTACGGCATGGTGCTGGTCACCGGCCCGACCGGTTCCGGTAAGACGGTGTCGCTGTACACCGCGCTGGGGCTGCTGAACCAGGAAGGCGTCAACATCTCGACCGTCGAGGATCCGGTCGAAATCCGCATGGCCGGCGTCAACCAGGTCCAGCAGAACCAGAAGCAGGGCCTGACCTTCGCCGCTGCGCTGCGTTCGTTCCTGCGCCAGGATCCGGACATCATCATGGTCGGGGAAATCCGCGACCTCGAAACCGCGGAAATCGCGATCAAGGCGGCCCAGACCGGTCACCTCGTGCTCTCGACGCTGCATACCAACGATGCCCCCCAGTCGATCACCCGACTGGCCAACATGGGCGTGCCGCCCTACAACATCGTCTCCGCCGTCCACATGGTCATGGCCCAGCGCCTGGCCCGGACCCTGCACAAGTGCAAGGTGCCCGAAGAGGACCTCCCGCCCGAGGCCCTGCGCAAGATCGGGTTCACCGAGCAGGAGATCGAGGAAGGCCTCGAGATCTACACCAACAAGGGCTGCAACCTCTGCAACGATGGCTACAAGGGCCGTTCCGGCGTCTTCCAGGTCATGCCGATCACCGAGGAGATCGAGCAGGTCATCCTGTCCGGCGGCACCGCGCTGGAAATCGAGCGGCAGAGCAAGAAGGAAGGCGTCAACGACCTCCGCCGCTCGGCGCTGAACAAGGTGAAGGACGGGTTGATCAGTCTGGTGGAAATGAACCGAGTCACCAAAGACTAGAAAATCGCCGCCAGGCTTCCCGAGGCAGCGCACAGCGGCGTCCGGCGGTGCTCCCACTCCTCATGTACTCGCACGTACACTGCGGGTGGTCCGCTCCGGCGGCCGCCGCTGTGCGCTGCCTCGGAAACCCTGACGACGATTTTCTCGTAGTGACCGAGTGCTTCGGCGGTGCTCGGATTCCTCATGTATCGGCATGTACAGTGCGGAGCCTCCGCGGAGCCTGCCCCGGACTCCGATCCGGGGACGGTCACCGCCAGGCAGGCGCTCAGCAGCAATCTGATCGATTTTCATCGCTGAGTGAGGATCGGCGCTGCTCGAGATCCTCATGTACCCCTATGTACACTGCGGATTCTGCGCTCCGGCGGCCACCCGAGAAGCGCCCCACAGCGACACCCTGAACGATTTTTGACCGTAGAAACGGGGGCTTACGGCGGTGCTCGGAATCCTCAAGTACCGGCATGTACGCTGCGGTTCCTGCGCTCCGGCGGTCACCGCCAGGCAGGCGCTCAGCAGCGATCTGATCGATTTTCATTGCTGAGTGAGGATCGGCGGTGCTCGGATTCCTCGTGTACCCGTATGTACACTGCGGAGCCTGCCCCGGACCCCGATCCGGTGGCGGCAACGCTCACGCGCTGGCTCGACAGTACTCTCAGCGATTTTTCCCGCAGACGCGGGGCGTCCGGCGGTGGGCATTTTGGCGGATGTTGGGCAAAGTTTGCCCAGTTCCCCAATTTCGACCCGCCCGGGGTTTTCACCGGGCCCGGAATTCGCTTAAAATACCCGGCTTGCCGCAATGGCAGCCCGCAACACCGTGCCGGTGTAGCTCAGGTGGTAGAGCAACGCATTCGTAATGCGTGGGTCGGCGGTTCGAATCCGTCCACCGGCACCATTTCCCAGTTTCAGCAATTTCGCTTCCGATCCGCCAGGGTCGCTACGACGTTTTCGAACCGCCGACCAATCAACAATCGGTTCGAACCGAGCGGGCGCAGCCCGCGAGCTCGCTGGCGCGCAGCGCCAGCCATCCGTCCACCGGCACCATTTTCCAGGACCGAACGATTTCCTCTCCGATCCACCGTGGTCGCTTTCGCCACGATTCGAACCGCCGACCATAACAATCGGTTCGAACCGAGCGGCGCAGCCGCGAGCTCGCTGGCGCGCAGCGCCAGCCATCCGTCCACCGGCACCATATTTCCCGGAATCACTCCGCTGCGTCCCCGGTCCGCCGTCGGCGCTAATTGAACGATTCGAACCGCCGACCAATCGACAATCGGTTCGAACCGAGCGGCGCAGCCGCGAGCTCGCTGGCGCGCAGCGACAGCCATCCGTCCACCAGCACCATAAAATTCAAGGGCTTACGCAATTCGCGGGCCCTTTTTTCTTGCCCTAATCGCCCCTGCGTAACAATTGCGTAACAAATTTCGTACGTTTTGAAGCCGAGTTAGTCGAAAGGTAGGTAAAGTTTAGGCTCGGTTGGCAGGTAGATCGGGTAGCAAAATGCTTGATTGGGCAAGTGGTCAGGGTTTGAAGGGGGTCTCCGAGTCAGCGTTCTTGGACGGCATCGACTCCGCTTTGGTTGCAGCATTCGTCGCGCTCTTATTGGGGATCGGAAATTGGCTGTACGATTCTTGGAGAAGAGGAAGAGAAGTCAAGCGGCAACGGGAATCGTGCGAGATCTATCTGCTTTCCAGAATGATCCCCATTGAGGCTCGGTACATGATTGCGACTGAGAAGTTCGATGAGGAATTTGGCAGCGACCGCATGAGCCGTCAGCTGGCTAGCCACTCAACCAACCTCTTTCACGATGAACAGTTCAATTTCATTTTTGACAGTATATTTCCGGCTGAGAAGGCGTTTCAGTTGGCTCCATTGATGAAGCCTGAAACCGTCCGACTGATCAGTAGCTTAGAGACCGTCATCATCGCTTGGAATAGAGCGATCCAACTCTACGGGCAATCGCGCCCCGCATATCTGTCCCCCGAGCGGCAACTACATTTGTTCACCACTCTTCAAACTCTGAAGGATGTGCTCGACTCGGCTGTCGGAGAGCTTGAGAGAAATACTGGGAGCACCCTTGCTGATGTCTCGACGATTGATGAAAGCTCCATGGAGAGAAGCCCGGTAACAGCGTTCCCGCAGACTTCAGGGACCAGCAGCAAAACTCCCCAACCTTAACCTCCAGGGATTTCCTACGGATATATGAGCAACTTTCCGTCTGACGGGATGGGTGGTGACTTTCAAAATTTCTAGGTCGCGAAGTCAGGGTGCAGCCGTTGGCTTAGTGAACCCTATGCAGCGACTGGGGCCGCCTTCGGGCGGCCTATTTCGTTTTTTTTTGTCTTTGTTAATCTCGTTCTCAAACATTGAAGCGATTCCGCTGAGGCTGCCATGCTTGCTGCTCGTACACTTATCGTTGTTGCCTTTCTGTCGCTCAGCTTTGCGTCACCAGCGGCAGCCAGAACTTCGCAGTACGTGCTAAATGAGTGCACCATTGATGAGAGTGATGAACTCTACTTTCAAACAATGGGGTTTTGCTACGGCTTCATCGCTGGAGCATGGGACTCTCTTAACGTCCTTGAAGCGGTATTCGGTAGATATGCGCCGGACGCACCAGAAGACATGGCATTAAGGAGCGCCGACTGCATCCCAAGTGGCGCGAATTTGGAACAGTTGAGAGCCGTGTTGGTAAAGTACCTAGAGGACAACCCTCAGGTTCTACACCTTCCGGCCGTCAACGGCTTTATTAGAGCTATGCATGAGGCTTTCTGCTAGATGGCGGCCACGGGCTGGCAAGACCCTGTGATTCGCCCCGCTTTTTCCTGACAGGTCCAAGCCATTCTTTTGCGGCCCCCGGCGCCCGATCCCGAGCTGGCCTTTCTCAGTCAGATTCTAGGTTTTTGGTCTCGTCCTTCCTCCGCTGCTCGCCTGCCGCGGCGAGCGCGCGTCCGACGTCGCGCACGTCGTGACCCGTCGGCGATTGGTGCAGGCGGAGGCCGAAGGCCGGCAGGACGGAGTAGACGTGGTCGAAGATGTCGGCCTGCACGGTCTCGTAGGGGATCCAGCTGGTCTCGGTGCAGAAGCCGTAGAGTTCGAGCGGGATGCCGTCGTCGCCGGCCTGCAGCTGGCGCACCATGTAGGTGAGATCGGACCGGATGCTGTCGTGGGCGCCGAGGTACTGGGTGAGGTAGGCGCGCAGCAGTCCGATGTTGGTCAGGCGGCGCGCGTCCGTGATGGACTCGGGGTCCACGCCGCGCTCTTCGTTGTCGCGGTCGAGTTCCTCGATCTTCTCCTCGATATAGTCGGCCAGCAGTTCGGCCTTGCGCAGGCGTTGCAGGTCCTCATCGGTCGCGAAGCCGACGCAGCTGGCGTCGAGCCGGATCGAGCGCTTGATCCGCCGGCCGCCGACGATGTCGATGTTGCGCCAGTTCTTGAACGAGTCGGAGATCAATGCGTAGTTCGGGATCGAGGTGATGGTCTGGTCCCAGTTGCGCACCTTGACGGTGGTCAGGCTGATGTCGATCACGTCGCCGTCGGCGCCGTAGTCGTCCATCTGCAGCCAGTCGCCGACCGACAGCATGTCGTTGGCCGAAAGCTGGATGCCGGCGACCAGGCCGAGGATCGGGTCGCGGAAGACCAGCAGGACCACCGCGGTCATCGCGCCGAGGCCGCTGAACAGGATCAGCGGCGATTTTCCGATCAGGAACGCGATCGCGATGATCACGCCGAGGATCGCCGCGACCAGCTTGACCCCCTGGAACAGGCCACGAAGCGGAACACGGCGGCTGGCTTCGGTGCGCTGGCCGAGCCGCTCGAAGCCGTCGAGCAGGGAGAACAGGGCGAGCACGCCGAACAGCACGATCCACAGGTTGGTCAGCGTCTCGACAAGTTCCAGGACCCAGCTGTCCGCGTCGAGGAACGCGCGTGCCAACACGTAGACGATGACGCCCTGGGCGGCCAGCGCGAGGCGGGCGGCCAGGCGGCGATCGAACAGCGTGGCGGCGCCCCGGGGGCGGGACGGCGAGAAGCGGGCCAGGAAGCGCAGCAGGCCGCGGTGCAGGACCAGGTGGATCACCAGGCTGACCAGGGCGATCAAGCCGATCACCGACAGGGTGTAGACCAGCTCGACGTTCTCGACGCCGAGTTCGCTCAGCAGCTCGTTCAGACGCTCCTTCATGGACGCCTCGTCATCAAGGACAGCCGACCACCGTACCAAACGCGGGCCGCGACTTCAGCAAGGTCTTGTCGTGCAGCCGGGTGACCGCGTTCGCGGACGCGGTCAGGACCGGAACTCGGTCCAGATCGTTCGCAGGTCGTCGAGGGCGGCTCGATAGAAGCGCTCGCCGTGTTCCGGGGTGGCGAGGGTCGGGTCGGAGCCGCAGCGGCCGTCGGGAAAGCGCCGTCGGAAGTCCGCGGCGTCGCGGATCGGTCCGTCGGGTGCCAGGCGGGGGTTGAGCGTCGCGTCGCGACGGGCGTCCGGGTAGGCGAACCAGGTCAGCGCGACTTCCGACGGGGTGGCATGACTGCCCTCGGCGTCGCCGTAGAGCTCCCGCGAGAGCCGGCGCACCGAGGGCAGCATGAACCAGTTGACCAGCTTCAACGACAGCGGCGAGGAGGTGGCTTCGAGGCTGGCTCGGGACCAGATCTCGGAAAACGCCGCCTGCATCGTGGCGATGTTGCCCCCGTGGCCGTTGAGGAACATCACCCGGCGGAAACCGGTGGCCTGCAGCGATCGGACCACGTCCTCGACCACGGCCATCAGCGTGGACGGGCGCAGCGCGATGCTGCCCGGGAAGCCGAGATGGTGCTGGGCCATCCCGATGCTGATCGTCGGCGCGACCAGCGCGCCTTCCTCGGCCAGTCCGGCGGCGATCCGCTCGGGGCAGATCGCGTCGGTGCCGATCAATCCGGTCGGGCCGTGCTGCTCGGTGGAGCCGATCGGGACGAGGATCGCATCGCAGGACTCGAGATAGGTCTCGATATCGGGCCAGGTCGCGAGTTGAAGGCGCATTTCGGTAAACCTCGGTTCGGTGATGGCGGTGCAAGCGTTCCGTGCGGCGTCAGTCGATGGTGCGGGCGCGGCGGAACACGGGTTCGCCGGCGGCCAGGCGAGCACGGGTCGCCTCCGGTTCGTCCAGCGCCTCGGCCAGCGCCGAGGCCAGCTCGTACTGGCGCGCGTCCAGGCCGTGGCTGGCCAGGGCGTCGATCAACCCGGCCTGCGCTCCGCCGTGGACGCGGGCCAGCGGCGCCAGCTGGGGATGGCCTCGATGCAGGTCCTCGGGGTGGTCGAAGGACTCGCGGCAGGCCTCGACCGATAGCGAGTGATAGGCGCGGCAGTTCAGTGGACGGCCCGCGTAGCCGCTGCAGCGTCCGTCGACGAGCGCCGGGCAGGGCAGGTTCACGGCCAGCAGCCGCTCTGCCGGCAGCGCCGACAAGCGGGCCGCCGTGCTCCGCGCGCGTTCCCCGAGCGCCCCGAACTCGGCAGCCGAGAGCGTGTCGCGCAGGTAGTCGAGGAAGGCGAAGACTTCGACCGCCGTGGCCATGACCCGGAGGTGGCAGCAGAAGGCGCAGCCCGGCGCACAGGCGACGGGACCGCGGTCGTCGCGCGGAAGCTCGCGGATTCGAAGTTCGAGTGCGCGCTGGACCTGGCGCAGGGCCTGGTCGGGTCGGGCCGGCAGCCGGTCGGCGGCCTGCTGGCGGGTCGAGGCGGAGGCGCGAGCGCGCAGGGCATCCAGGCGGTTCATGCGAATTGGCTCATCGAGACGGGGGTCATCGGGACGGGGGGTCATCGAGACGGGCCGGTGATGGACCGGGCCAGCGTACCCGAAAAGAGAGAGCCCCGGCGGGGCCGGGGCTCTCGGTGCTACCTGGACTTCCGCGATCCCTTACGGGCGATCGAGGTAGAAGTCGTAGCTGCCGCTACCGGAGTAGGACCGGATCCGCCAGTAGTAGTACCCGGCCGAGCCGTTGTAGCTGATGTCCTCGTTGGAATCGGCGCTCGCGCTGTTGGCGACGCGCGACCAGCGACGGCCGCTCCAGCGATACAGCTCCAGGTCGAAGTCGGCGTTGCTCGGGCCACGGAGGTAGCCGTTGTGCGTGCCGGAACCGGAGTAGTAGTAGGTGCCGTTGGGCTGGACGTCGGAGTCGCCGGAGCCGCTCAGCGAGCCCGTGTAGAGATCGCAGTTGCTGCACGGGGCGCCGCCGCCACCGCCGCCACCGCCCGGCTCGGTGAAGCTGCCAGTCAGCGAAACGCCGGAGTAGGACGAATAGCCGCGGATCATAACGTGCCACGTCCCTGCCGCCGGGCTGGCGAAATCGCAGCTCTCGGTGTTGCCGCCGATGTACGGACGGCAGTCGTAGGACGAGGTCGTCGGAGCCGCGCCGAAGCGCACGTAGAGGTCCGCGTCACCCGAACCGCCGGCCATGTCGAAGGCCAGGTCGCTGGCGCCCGCCGGCACGTCGAGGGTGAAGAAGATCTCCGAACCCTGGCCGCCGGACAGGTTGGACTCGGGCACGCCGTTGGTCAGCTCGGTGGGGCCACCGCCGCCGCCACCGCCGCCGCCACCACCGCCACCGCCGTCGAACAGCGAGTAGGCCATGAGGTTGGGCGAGCCGCTACCGACGCCGGTCAGCGTGTTCGAGATGCCGGCGGAATAGATCGCGTTCTCGACGGTCGCCGGGCTGGCCGACGGGTTGGCGGCGAGGTACAGGGCGGCGATGCCGGCCACGTGCGGCGAGGCCATCGACGTGCCGCTGATCGTGTTGGTCGACGAGTTGCTGGTGTACCAGGCCGAGGTGATCGACGAACCCGGTGCGAAGATGTCGACGCAGGAGCCGTAGTTCGAGAAGCTCGAACGCGAGTCGCTGCTGGTCGTCGAACCGACCGTGATGGCCGCCGCGGAGCGTGCCGGCGACACGTTGCACGCGTTCTGGTTCTCGTTGCCCGCGGCCACGACCACGGTCACGCCGGCGTTGCGCATGTTGGCCACGGCGTTGTCGGTCGAGGTCGAGGCGCCACCGCCCAGGCTCATGTTGGCCACGGCCGGCAGCTGCGCATTGGCGGCGACCCAGTCCATGCCGGCAATGACGCCGGAGTTGGTGCCCGAGCCGTTGCAGCCCAGCACGCGGACCGGAACGATGAGTGCCTGCTTGGCCACGCCCCAGGTCGAACCGGCAACCGTGCCGGCGACGTGCGTGCCGTGGCCGTTGCAGTCGTTCGAGCCGCGGCCGTCGTTGATGGCCGTGTAGCCGCTGAGCACCCGCCCGCCGAAGTCGTTGTGCGACGACAGCACGCCGGTGTCGACGATGTAGGTCCGCACGTTCGACGCGGTGGTGTTGTAGGTGTAGCTGCCGTCGAGGGGCAGGTCGGTCTGGTCGATCCGGTCGAGACCCCAGGTCGCGCCGTTTTGCGTGGCGTTGATCGAGACCACGCCGTCTTCCTCGACGTAGGCCACGCGCGGATCGGCCAGCAGGTCGGCCAGGCCCTTCTCGTCGACCTTGTTTGCGACGAAGCCCTTCAGCACGTGCGAGTAGGAGCGCGCGACGCTGAGGTTGTGGCGCGCGGCCAGGTCGCTTGCAACCCGCGCGACCTCGGGGGCCGAAGAGCGCTCGCCGGCCAGCCGGGCCGCATCGTCCTTCAGGACGACGATGTACTGCCCTTCGATCGGCTGCTTGGCGATGCGGTACGCGGCGTTGTGATCGGAGCCCGAGACCAGCTCGGACGCGAACACCGGCGCGCCGACCGAGGCGGCCAGCAGGCCGACGGTGGCGGTGCATACGGATAGTTTCTTCCAGATCATCTAGTTGTCTCCCATGTGTACTGCTTGAGTCCCCTTGGAACGAACTCCCCTTGTGCACGAAGAGGCCGAATTCGGGAATTCGGTGGGATTTCCGGATTCGACACGCTCTTTCCTGCCCGCAGTTCCCACGCTGCGGCGGTTTCGAGCTGGAATTGTTGCCGGTTGTGTCGTTTACCGGATCCCTACATGCACCGCTTGGTTATACGGGAAGCCGGAGGTGAAAATCCAGTGAATTTCCGATCCGATTCTCGGAAATGTGACGGCCATCACGCAAAAAGTGACAAAAATTGTCACATTGGCTCGGCGGGAAGGATCGGAATCGCCGGAATCGATGGGTCCCTGCGGGGTGTTTCGGTACCCGACGCGCGTCGCGAAGCGGAAAACCGGTCCGGTGGGACGCGAAGAACGACGGCGCCGTGCGTCGTCGACCGGATGAGGACAGTGCAGGGTGCGAGCGGGCAGAAGGCCGTGCCCCACGGAATTCAAACTCGACCACCCGTCCCTGCGCGGTACGAACCGGTGCAAGGACGGGGCTCTGCCGGCAGCGCGCGACGCGGTCCGGTGCCGGAGTGGGTCGGGCGCCTGCGGCGGCGTCAATCGTCGAGGATCGGGCGGAGGTAGCGTTCGGCCTGCTCGATCGGGATGCCCTTGCGCTCCGCGTAGTCCTCGAGCTGGTCGCGGCCGATCTTGCCGACGACGAAATACTTCGATTCGGGGTGGCCGAAGTAGTAGCCGCTGACCGCGGCCGCCGGACGCATCGCGAAGGAGTCGGTGAGCTCCAGTCCGATGTTGCCGGGCGCGTCGAGCAGGTCGAACAGCTTGATCTTCTCGCTGTGGTCCGGGCAGGCCGGATAGCCGGGCGCCGGCCGGATCCCGCGGTACTTCTCCTTGATGAGTTCTTCGTTCGACAGCTCCTCGTCGGCGGCGTAGCCCCAGAGTTCGCGGCGAACCCGCGCGTGCAGGGCCTCGGCCAGCGCCTCGGCGAGGCGATCGGCCAGCGCCTGGAGAAGGATGCCCGCGTAGTCGTCGTTGTCCGGCAGCCGTTTCTTCGCCTCCTCGAGCCCGTGGCCGGTGGTTACGGCGAACAGACCGGTCCAGTCCTCGACGCCGGAATCCTTCGGCGCGACGAAGTCGGCCAGGCACAGGTTGGCAGAGGGTTTGTCGGCTTGCTGGCGCAGGCAGACCATGCGTTCGAGCACTTCGTCGCGCGCCTCGTCCTTGTAGAGCAGGATGTCGTCGCCGTCGCGCGCCGCGGGCAGCAGCGCGCAGACCGCCTTCGGCTGCAGCCACTTCTCCTCGACGATCCGCTGCAGCATCTCCTGGGCGTCGTTGAACAGACTCGTGGCCGCTTCGCCGACGGTCTCGTCTTCGAGAATGTCCGGGTAGCGGCCGGCCAGCTCCCAGGTCTGGAAGAACGGCGTCCAGTCGATGACCTCGACGAGGTCCTCGAGCGGCCAGTCGTCGATGACGTGGATGCCGGGCTTCAGGGGCCTGTCCGGTCCACAGTCGCTCCAGTCGATTTCAAGAGCCCGCTTGCGTGCGTCCTCGATCGGGATCAGCGGCTTGCGCTGCTTGCGGTTGGCGTGGCGGTCGCGGAAAGCGTCGTAGTCCTCGGCAACGTCGGCCGCGTAGGCGTCCCGGTGGGTGGAGCTGGCCAGCTTGCGAACGACGTCGACGGAGCGCGACGCGTCCTTGACCCAGACCACGGGGCCCTCGTAGGCCGGATCGATCTTCAGGGCGCTATGGGCCCGCGAGGTTGTCGCGCCGCCGATCAGGAGCGGGAGCTCCATGCCGCGCTTCTGCATCGCCTCGGCGACGGTGACCATTTCGTCCAGCGAAGGCGTGATCAGGCCCGACAGGCCGATCATGTCGACGTCGTGCTTCTCGGCTTCGTCGAGGATCCTGTCGGCCGGAACCATCACGCCCAGGTCGTGGACCTCGAAGCCGTTGCAGGCGAGCACGACGCCGACGATGTTCTTGCCGATGTCGTGGACGTCGCCCTTGACCGTCGCAAGCAGCACGCTGCCTTTCTTCTCGCCGGTCTTCTTTTCCTTCTCGAGGTAGGGCACGAGGTGGGCGACGGCCTTCTTCATCACCCGTGCCGACTTGACGACCTGGGGCAGGAACATCCTGCCGTCGCCGAACAGGTCCCCGACGTGGTTCATGCCGTCCATCAAGGGGCCTTCGATGACCTCGAGTGCGGTGTCGTGCTGTTGCCGCGCTTCTTCCGTGTCGTCGATGACGTGCTTGTCGATTCCCTTGACGAGGGCGTACTTCAGGCGTTCGGCGACCGGCTTCTCGCGCCAGGCCTCGTCCTTCTCCTGCTTCTGGCCTTCGCCCTTGTACCTGTCGGCGGCGTCGAGCAGCCGCTCGGTGGCGTCGTCGCGTCGATTCAGGACGACGTCCTCGACCAGTTCGCGCAGCTCGGGGTCGATGTCGTCGTAGACGGCCAGCTGCCCGGCATTGACGATGCCCATGTCCATGCCGGCGCGGGTGGCGTGGTACAGGAACACCGAATGCATGGCTTCCCGGACCGGGTTGTTGCCGCGGAACGAGAACGACATGTTCGACACGCCGCCGGAGACGTGGCAGGCGGGAAAGCGTTTCTTCAGCTCCTTCGTCGCCTCGATGAACTCCATGGAATAGTTGTTGTGCTCGTCCATGCCGGTCGCGACCGGAAAGATGTTCGGGTCGAAGATGATGTCCTCGGGCGGAAAGCCGACCTCCTCGACCAGCAGGTCGTGGGCCCGGGACAGGCACTCGACCATCCGATCGGCCGAGTCCGCCTGGCCGGTTTCGTCGAACGCCATCACGATGACGGCAGCGCCGTAGCGGCGAATCCTGCGGGCCTGCTCGAGGAACTGTTCTTCGCCTTCCTTCAGGCTGATGGAATTGACGATTCCCTTGCCCTGCAGGCACTTCAGGCCCGCTTCGATCACGGTCCATTTCGAGGAGTCGACCATGATCGGAACGCGTGCGATGTCCGGTTCGGCCATGATCAGGTTGAGGAAATCGGTCATCGCCCGTTCGGAGTCGAGCAGGCCCTCGTCCATGTTGACGTCGATGACCTGGGCGCCGTTCTCGACCTGCTGCAGCGCGACCTCGACGGCTTCGTCGTACTTCTCTTCGGCGATCAGGCGCTTGAAACGCGCCGAGCCGGTGACGTTGGTCCGCTCACCGACGTTGACGAAGCCGAGATCGGGGGTGATGACGAGCGGTTCGAGCCCGCTCAGACGAGTATGCGGTCTGTTCGATCGGGTGGAAGTCATGCCGCCTGCTTGGTTCGAAGGGTCCGCGGCCGGAAGGCCTCGATCGCGCCGGCGATGGCCGCCAGGTGCGCCGGGGTGGTTCCGCAGCAGCCGCCGATGATGTTGACCAGCCCGTCTTCGGCGTAGGACCGGACGATCGACGCCATTTCCTCCGGGGACTGGTCGTATTCGCCGAATTCGTTCGGCAGGCCGGCGTTGGGGTGCGCGGTCACGAGGCACTCGGCGACGCGGGCCAGGTCCTCGACGTGCTTCCTGAGCTGGTCCGCGCCGAGGGCGCAGTTGAAGCCGACGCCCGTGGGGGAGGCATGGCGCACCGAATAATAGAACGCCTCGGCGGTCTGCCCCGACAGCGTGCGGCCGCTGGCATCGGTGATCGTGCCGGAAATCAGCACCGGCCAGCGCTCGCCCCGACGGTCGAACTCCTCCTCGATGGCGAAGATCGCCGCCTTGGCGTTCAGGGTGTCGAAGATGGTCTCGATCATCAGCAGGTCGGCGCCGCCGTCGAGGAGGCCCTTCACCGCCTCGGCGTAGGCCGCCACCAGGTCGTCGAAGGTGATGTTGCGGTAGCCCGGACTGGATACGTCCGGCGAGATCGACGCGGTCCGGTTGGTCGGACCCAACGTGCCGACCACGAAGCAGCTTCGGCCGGTTTCGCGCTCGACCTCGTCGCAGGCTTCCCGGGCCAGCTCCGCCGATACCCGGTTGAGTTCGGCGGACAGGTCTCCGAGTGCATAGTCGGCCTGGCTGATCCGGTTGGCGTTGAAGGTATTGGTCTCGACCAGGTCGCAACCGACTTCGAGAAAGGCCTTGTGGATGCGTTTGACCACGTCGGGTCGGGTCAGGGACAGCAGGTCGTTGTTGCCCTTCAGGTCCTCGGGGTGATCGACGAAGCGTTCGCCGCGGAAATCGTCCTCGTCGAGCTTCTCGGACTGGATCATCGTGCCCATCGCGCCGTCGAGCAGCAGGATGCGCTGGTCGAGGGCGTCGAACAGGGCGCCGACGCGTTGTTCGTCGTGCCAGGCCCGCTCGCGCCGGTCGGCGGTCGGTTCGGTTCGACTCATGGTTTCGTGGCCAGTAGCGTGATGATTTCGAAGTTGGGCGGCTTCTTTTCCACCGACGTGACGTCGCAGAAGGTCACGTCGAGTCCGCAGGCATCGAACAGCGCGGACAGTTCGTCGGCTTCGAAGCCGTCGTTGACGTGACCGAAGGCTTCGACCTGCGTGGTGTGGCGGTGGGCCTTGAGCGTCGCCGCGACCAGGCTGCCGCCCGGGCAGAGCACGCGAGCGGCTTCCCGCGCGGCGTCGGCGGGCCGCTCGCTGTAGGTCAGCGCGTGAAGCAGGAGCACGGTGTCGAAGGCGCTGTCGTCGAACGGCAGCGCGTGCATGTCGCCCTGGTGGAAACGAACGTTGGCGAGCGATTCGAGCCGGGCCTGGCCGGCCTCGACCACGCGCGGCGACACGTCGACACAATCGATGGAGTCGGCGCGGCGGCCGAGCAGTTCGCCCATGACGCCGTCGCCGGAGGCGATGTCGAGCACTCGGCCGGGCTGGATGAGCTGGACCACGGCCCGCGCGGTGGCTTCCCAGCTGCGTCCCGGCGAGTAGTGACGCTCCATGTCGCCGGCCACGCTGTCGGGCCAGTTGCGGCCGCGGGCGCGCTGGGCCAGGACCTCCGGCAGCCGCTCGGCGTCGGCGGCGACCTGCGGATCGTCGAGGCGCTCGCGCAGGAGATTCCAGAGTTGGCAGAGGGCGCAGTCCTCGTTCGAGGTCATCGACCGGTAATAGACCGAGACGCCTTCGCGCCGGTCCGCGACCAGCCCGGCGGAACGCAGCTTGGCCAGGTGCGTGGACACGCGGGGCTGGGCCAGGCGCATGGTCTGCGCCAGCTCGGCGACGGTCAACTCTTCGAGATCGAGCAGCGCCAGCAGCCTCAGGCGGGTGGGATCGCCCAGCAGGGAGCAGTGACGCCCGACGCGTTCCAGTTCGATGACCTTATCCTTGTATCGGGATCAAAAGATACACCAAAGGATACGGGGTCTGGCGTGCCTTCGCAACCGCCCGGATGCGACGCCGGGACGGGCCGGGCCGGCCTCGGGCTCAGCCGGCGTCCTTCCATGCGCGCAGCACGCCGAACACCGATGCGGGCTGGCCGGAGCAATCCGGATCGCGCCGGCGCGCGGCGTCGATGACGGCCGGCTTGCGCGTCCGCAGGAACGGGTTGCACTGTTTCTCGGTGCCGAGCGTCGACGGCAGGGTGATGCGATCGGCGTCCCGTAGGCGGTCGACGTGCTCGGCCAGGCGGCGAAGCTCCGCGTTTCCGGGCTCGACCGACAGCGCGAACTCGCAGTTCGCGCGGGTGTACTCGTGACCGCAGTGGACCGCCGTGTCCTCGGGTAACCCGGCGAGCTTGTCGAAGGAGGCCTGCATCTGCTCCGGCGTGCCTTCGAACAGCTTGCCGCAGCCGATCGAGAACAGCGTGTCGCCGCTGAACAGCCTGCGGTGACCGTAGAAGGCGATGTGCGTGCGGGTATGGCCCGGGGTCTCCAGCACCCGGAATTTCAGGTCCGGCGCATCGATGGAGATCCGGTCGCCGTCCCGGCACGGCGTGGAGACCTGGGGGATGCGCGGGTCGGGCGGGCCGAACACGGGAACCTCCGCGGTCTCCAGGAGTCGATCGACGCCGCCGACGTGATCGTGGTGGTGGTGGGTGAGCAGGATCGCGCCCAGGCTCAGCCCGTGCCGGTCCAGATGGCGAAGCGCGGGCTCGGCCTGGCCGGGGTCGACCAGGGCGGCATGGCGGCCGTCGTGCAGGACCCAGATGTAGTTGTCGTCGAAGGCGGGAACGGCGTCGACCTGGAGCGTCATGGACTGTCCCTTCTGCTATGCTTCGAGCCTTTCTGGATTCTAACGACCCGTCGTCATGTCCGCCGGATTCGCGTCGCTTCAGCAGGCCGAGAACGCCCTGGTTCCCCGCGTGCTGCACGGCGCCGGGGTCGACTGGGTGCTCGAGCTGTCGCCGGCCAGCAGCCCCTCGCCGGCCATCGACGTGCCCCGCCATCGGATGCTGCTCGACGCGACCGGTTGGATCTGGCCGGTGCGGTCGACTGCCGCGTTGCTGCCGTTCGCCGACGAGAGCGTGCCGGCGATGCTGGTCCGTCACCTGTTCTGGGACTTCGACGCGCGCGCTCGCTTCGACGAAGTGCTGCGGGTCCTCGCTCCGGGCGGCCTGGTGGTCTCCGTGTCGGCCAACCCGTGGCACCGGGCGAGCTGGCGGGAGCTCGGACGCGACGCCCTGAAGCTACCGGTCTGGCCGCGCTTCGTGTACCAGCATGCCAGCCACGATCTCGAACTCCAGATTCCGCGCCGCCGCCACTGGGCCAGCGTCCTGCCGGGCGTTTCTCCGCTGCTGCTCGTGGTCGGTCGCAAGCCGCCGCGGGCAGCGACGGTCCGCCGCCTGGAGTTGCGTCGCGGCTTCGTCGGCGCCGGTGGAGCGTACGGTGCGGCCCAGGGCACGAGTTGCCGCGCCGCATGAGGAAGCCTGCAGCATGAGCGATCACGTGGAAATCTGGACCGACGGCGCCTGCAGCGGCAATCCCGGGCCCGGCGGGTGGGGCGCACTGCTTCGCTATCGCGACTCGGAGAAGGAACTGTCCGGTGGGGAGCGCGACACCACGAACAACCGGATGGAGCTCATGGCCGCGATCCGCGCGCTGGAGTCGCTGAAGCGTTCCTGTCGCGTGCACCTGACGACCGACTCCAACTACGTGCGCCAGGGCATCACCGAATGGCTGCCGCGTTGGCAGCGCAACGGCTGGAAGACCGCTTCGAAGAAGCCGGTGAAGAACGCCGATCTTTGGCAGCGCCTGCAGGAAGCCGCGTCGCGCCACGAGGTGGAGTGGTCCTGGGTTAAGGGACACTCGGGTCATCCCGAGAACGAGCGCGCCGACCGCCTGGCCACCGAGGCGATCGGCCGCAGGGGCTGATCCGCCGCCTCCTGCCCGCACCGGATTTCGAACGAGGAACCACCATGCGCCAGATCGTGCTGGATACGGAAACCACCGGCCTGGAACCCCAGGAGGGCCATCGGATCATCGAGATCGGCGCGCTGGAACTGATCGATCGGTCGCTCACCGGCCGTCAGTTCCACAAGTACATCAATCCCGAGCGCTCGGTCGAGGACGGCGCGCTGGAGGTCCACGGCCTCAGCGATGATTTCCTCGAGGACAAGCCGGTGTTCGCCGAGATCGCCGACGAGTTCATTGGTTTCATCCGCGACGCCGAGCTGATCATCCATAACGCGGCCTTCGACGTCGGCTTCCTCGATGCCGAACTGGCCCGGCTGCCTGACGCACCGCGCATTGCCGACCTGGCCCAGGTGCTGGACACGCTCGAACTCGCCCGGGAATTGCATCCCGGGCAGCGGAACAGTCTCGACGCCCTGTGCCGGCGCTACGAGGTCGACAACTCGAATCGAACGTTGCACGGAGCGCTGCTCGATTCGGAGCTGCTCGCCGACGTCTACCTGCTGATGACCGGCGGCCAGGTCGACCTCGGGCTCGACCTGTCGACCGCCTCGTCCGTCGAGCACGCGCAGACGCCCCTGGACATCGATTCGAGCCGGCTGAAGGTCCGCCGCGCCGAGCCGTGCGAGCGTGCCGCCCACGAGCAGCGCCTGGACGCGATCGAGGCGGCGGCCGGCGACGCGGGTTGCCTGTGGCGGACGCTCGAGCGCTGACGCAGGACGCCGACCGGCTCTCGCCCTGCGTGGTCCTGGCCGGCCCGACCGCGGCCGGCAAGACCGCGCTGGCCATGGCGCTGGCCGAGGCCTTCCCCTGTCGCTTGATCAGCGTCGATTCGGCCCAGGTCTACCGCGGCATGGACATCGGCACGGCCAAGCCGACCGCGGACGAGCTGGCCCGGTTTCCGCACGACCTGATCGACATTCGTGATCCGGAGCACCCCTATTCGGCCGCGGACTTCGTGTGCGATGCACGGCGGTGCATGGAGGCGGCGCACGCGGCCGGCCGGCTGCCGGTGCTGGTCGGGGGAACGACCATGTATCTCAAAGCGCTGCGCTACGGCCTGGACGCGCTTCCCGCCGCCGATGCCGCGGTGCGAGCGAGGCTGGAGAGCGAGGCCGGAGAGGCTGGCTGGGCCGCGCTTCACGCCCGGCTCCTCTCGATCGATCCGATCGCCGGCCGCCGGATCCGGCCCACCGATCCACAGCGGATCGTCCGGGCGCTGGAGATCCATGAGCTCACGGGGCGAGCGCCGTCGTCGCTGTGGACCGGCCGGGGCGCCGACCGGATGCGCGAGAGCCTGATGATCGTCCTCACGCCGGCCGATCGATCGCGACTGCACGAACGCATCGACCGTCGGTGGTCGAGCATTCTCGCGGCCGGCTTACTGCGCGAAGTCGAAGCGCTGCTGCGTCGGCCGGGCCTGGACCCGGACGGGCCGGTCCTGCGCGCGGTGGGCTACCGCCAGGCGGTGCAGCGGCTGAGGGGCGAGTTCGACGACGAAGGGCTGGTGCGGCGGGGTGCCGGAGCGACCCGTCGGCTGGCCAAGCGACAGCTCACCGCGTTGCGCCAGTGGACCGGCGCCCGATGGTACGACCCGTTGAACCCTGCAACGATCGACCGCATAATCCGAAGAACAGGACGTTTCGCAGCCTCGCTCGGTATGCAATGAGGCAGCGCCGGACGTCGCAGACAGTCGGGGGTGAGGCTGCGGCGGCGAGCGCGGAGGGACGAACGAGCCGCGACGCGTCCATCACGGGTTCGAAGCAGACTTTCCGTGACCGGAAATCGATCCGAAATCACGATAAAACAATAAGGAGACTTCCAATGTCCGGCAAGGGTCAATCGCTCCAGGATCCATTCCTGAATGCGCTCCGCAAGGAGCGGGTTCCGGTCTCGATCTTCCTCGTCAACGGAATCAAGCTCCAGGGCCAGATCGAGTCCTTCGACAATTTCGTGGTGCTGTTGAAGAACTCCGTCAGCCAGATGATCTACAAGCACGCGATTTCGACCGTCGTGCCGGCGCGCAACGTGCGCCTGGCGCCGAGCGGGGAGACGGACGACGATTGATCGGCTCCGAACCCGTTGATCGTCCCGCTGCGCACCGGCAGCGAGCGGTCCTGCTCCACCCGACCTTCGGTGCGCCGCTGTCCGAGCGAGCCATGGAAGAATTCCGCCTGCTGGCCGAATCGGCAGGCTGCAAGGTCGTGGCTGCGCTCGGCGCCCGGCGCGACCAACCCGATGCGCGGACCCTCGTCGGCTCCGGGAAGGTCGAGGAGATCAAGGCGGCGGTCGCCGCGCACGAGGCCGGCCTGGTCCTGGTCGATCACCGTCTCAGTCCGATCCAGGAGCGGAACCTGTCGCGCGACGTCGGCGTCGCCGTCCTCGATCGGACGACGCTGATTCTCGACATCTTCGCCCAGCGTGCACGCTCCCACGAAGGCAAGCTGCAGGTCGAACTGGCCCAGCTCGAGCACCTGGCCACCCGCCTGGTGCGCGGGTGGACGCACCTCGAGCGACAGCGCGGCGGGATCGGCATGCGGGGTCCGGGGGAAACCCAGCTGGAAACCGACCGGCGCTTGCTGGCCGGGCGAATCCGCCAGCTGCGGCGCCGCCTGGAGCGGGTCGCCCAGCGACGGGCGCAGGGCCGGCGGGCCCGGGAGCGCAGCGCGCTGCCGCTGGCGGCCCTGGTGGGCTACACCAACGCCGGCAAGTCGACGCTGTTCAATCGGCTCACGCAGTCCGAGGTGGTCGAGCGCGACCAGCTGTTTGCGACGCTGGATCCCACGGTCCGTCGGATCGACTCGATCGACGGCGGTGCGATCCTCGCCAGCGACACGGTGGGGTTCATCCAGGATCTCCCGCACGAGCTCGTTGCCGCGTTCCACGGCACGCTGGAAGAAACGCTTTCGGCATCGTTGCTGGTCCACGTGATCGATGCCTCGGATCCGGAGCGCGATGCGCAGATCGCCACGGTCGACGAGGTCCTCGACGAGATCGGCGCCGGTGAGCTTCCGCGCCTGCGCGTCTACAACAAGATCGACCGCAGCGACGAAGCGGCCGGGGTCGAGCACGGGCCGGATGGTCGGCCGGTCCAGGTGCGGGTTTCGGCGATGACCGGCGAGGGCCTGGACCTGCTGCGCACGGCCCTGGTCGACGCGGTGGGCGGGGGCAGGATCCACGCCGACGTGACGCTGCCGGCCGGTCTGCAGCGGCTGCGGTCGCGCCTGTTCGCGCTCGGCGCG
Organism: Halomonas denitrificans; assembly: GCA_019800895.1. NCBI lineage: Bacteria > Pseudomonadati > Pseudomonadota > Gammaproteobacteria > Oceanospirillales > Halomonadaceae > Halomonas > Halomonas denitrificans. Next base: position 176,904 of record JAHVKF010000001.1, on the reverse strand, counting down.
ATCGAGGACGAAAAAGTCAACGACGACGGGTCCAGCCGCCTGACCGTGGACCTGGCCCGGCGTGATGCGCGCGAACTCCAGCGACTCGGCGGTCGGGATGGATCGTGGGTCGACGAACACCTGTTAAAATCCTGACCTGGATTCCGGCGTTGGTTCGCGCGGCCCGAACGGGGTTGCGCGTACCAGTGCCCGGTCGCACGATCGGTCGATCCGATCGCGAAACGAACCCACGAACCGCTGCCTCGGAGCGGTTCATCAATCGGAGAACGGAATGCCCTGGAACGAACCGGGCCGCGGCGGCGGCAACGGACAGGATCCCTGGAAGGGTGGCGACGGGCAACGCCCGCCGGACCTCGACGAAGTCTTCGCGAATGTGCAGAAGCGGCTGAAGAAGATTCTCGGCGGCGACGGCGGCGGCGAGCCCTCGTCCAGTGGCTCCGAGGGCGGCCCCGGATTCGGCGGCATCCTCATGCTGCTGGTCGTGCTCGCAGGCATCTGGGTCGTCTGGAACTCGATCCACATCATCGACGAATCGGAGCGGGGCGTCGTGCTGCGCTTCGGTGACTACACCCGCACGCTGATGCCGGGCTTCAACCTGACTCTGCCCGCGCCGGTCGAAACGGTGCGCAAGGTCAATGTCGAGCAGGTCCGCTCGATCGAGAATCGATCCCGGATGTTGACCGGCGACGAGAACCTGATCGATCTGGGCTACGCGGTCCAGTACCGGGTCGTCGAGCCGGAGAAATTCCTGTTCCAGGTCCAGGAACCGGAACGCTCGCTGCGCGAGGCGACGGACAGCGCGATCCGCGAAGTCGTCGGCACCAACAACATGGACTTCATTCTCGAGGTCGGGCGTGGCCTGATCGCGACCTCGGCCGGCGAACTGCTGCAGCAGATCGTCGATCGCTACGATTCGGGGATCGAGATCACCCAGTTCAACCTCCAGGAAGTGCAGCCGCCGAACCAGGTCCAGGATTCCTTCGACGACGTGGTTCGTGCCCGCGAGGACCAGATCCGCTTCGCCAACCAGGCCCAGGCGTACGCCAACCAGGTCGTGCCCGAGGCCCGAGGGCGGGCTGCGCGGATTCGCGAGGAGGCGCAGGGCTACCGGGAGTCGCTGATCGCCCAGGCCGAGGGTGAAGCCGATCGCTTCATCGCGCTCTACGAAGAGTACGCCCAGGCACCCGAAGTCACCCGGCAGCGCCTGTACCTCCAGTCGCTCCAGAACCTCTACTCGACCGTGCCCAAGGTGCTGCTGGACGTCGAGGACGGCAACAACATGCTGTACCTGCCGCTCGACGGGCTGATCGGAGGCGAGCGCGCCTCGTCGGCCCGTTCGGTTCCGCCGCCGCCGCTGATGTCCAGCGAAGAACAGAGCCGTTCGAATTCACCCACTCCTACGCGCGGCCGCACGGGCCGCGAGGGGCGCTGATCCATGAGAATCCTGATTCCCATCCTGGTCGTCATCGCCCTCGTGGTCGGCCTGCAGAGCGTGTTCATCGTCGATGAAACCGAGTCGGCGCTGAAATTCCGCCTTGGGGAGATCATCCGCGACGACTATTCGCCCGGGCTGCATTTCAAGACGCCGTTCATCAACAACGTGGTCAAGTTCGACCGCCGCCTGATCACCCTCGACATGCCGCCGGAGCGAATGAACACCGCCGAGCAGAAGTTCGTCGAGGTCGATTACTACGTCAAGTGGCGGATCGTCGATCCGTCGCGTTTCTACACGTCGACGTCCGGCGGCGATCTGGCGATCGCCCGCTCGCGTCTGGCGCAGCTGTTCCGCAACGACCTCCGCGACGAGTTTGCACAGCGGACGCTGTCGGAGGTCGTGTCGGAGCAGCGTCGCGACATGATGAGCACGATCCAGGCGCGCGCCAACGAGCGGGTCGGCGACTTCGGCATCGAAGTCAACGATGTCCGGATCAAGAAGATCGAGCTGACCGAGGAAGTGCTCGACTCGGTGTTCGATCGGATGGAAACGCAGCGGACCGAGTTCGCCAACGAGCTGCGGTCGCTGGGTCGCGAACGGGCCGAAGAAATCCAGGCCGAGGCCGATCGCCAGGTGCGGGTCCTGCTCGCCGAAGCCGAGCGTGATGCGGCGCGAATTCGTGGTGAGGGCGATGCACGGGCGACCGAAATCTACGCCAATGCCTACCAGCGCGACCCGGAGTTCTATGCGTTCCTGCGCAGTCTCGAGGCCTACGAGGCCAGCTTCGGCGGCCAGCGTGACGTCATGCTGCTCGATACGGGCTCGGACTTCTTCCGGTATCTCGACCAGCAGCGATAGCGCGCGATGTGGAATGACCTGCTGCTGGCGCTGGGCCTGGCGATGATCATCGAAGGGCTGATGCCGGCGCTGAACCCGCGCGGATGGCGCGGCCTCGTCGAGCAGCTCGGCGAGCTGCCCGACAGCTCCTTGCGCAGTTTCGGTATCGGCCTGATCGTGGTCGGTGCCGTGATCTTCCACCTCGCACGCTGAACCGAACCACCGCGACGGCGGCCGGATAGGGCCGCGAACAGCGCTAACGAAACAGATTCATGGAGTCGATCAGATGAGTCGATCCGTAGTGATCCTCGGAACCCAGTGGGGCGACGAGGGCAAGGGCAAGATCGTGGACCTGCTGGCGCATGACGCCGATGCAGTGGTCCGCTTCCAGGGCGGCCACAACGCCGGTCACACGCTGGTGGTTGACGGCAAGAAGACCGTCCTGCACCTGATTCCCTCGGGCATTCTTACCGACCGCGCTCGCTGCCTCGTCGGCAACGGCGTCGTCGTCGCACCGCATGCCCTGATGAAGGAAATCGAAGGCTTGGAGGCGGCCGGCATCGAGGTCCGCGGCCGCCTGGGCCTGTCGAGCGCCTGTCCCGCCATCCTGGCCTGCCACGAGGCGCTGGACCGTGCGCGGGAGAAGGCGCGCGGCAAGAAGGCCATCGGCACGACCGGTCGCGGCATCGGCCCGGTCTACGAAGACAAGGCGTCGCGCCACGGCATCCGCCTTGCCGACCTGGCCGATCCGGCCCGCCTGGAGGACAAGCTTGGTGGCGTGCTCGACTACCACAACTTCCTGCTCGAGCATTACTACAAGGCCGAACCGCTGGACGTGGCCCAGGTCGCCGACGACGCGGCGCGCTACGGCGAACTGCTCAAGCCGATGCTGTGCGACGTCACCGATGAACTGCACACGCTTCGACGCGAAGGCAAGGCGTTGCTGTTCGAGGGTGCCCAGGGTGCGCTGCTGGATATCGATCACGGCACCTACCCGTTCGTCACGTCCTCGAACACCACGATCGGCGGCGTGATGACCGGTGCAGGCGTCGGTCCGGGCGACATCGACTACGTGCTCGGCATCACCAAGGCCTATACGACCCGGGTCGGTTCGGGGCCGTTCCCGACCGAGCTCGACGAAGAGTACGGACGAAGGATGGCCGAGCGCGGCGTCGAGTTCGGCGCGACCACCGGTCGGCCGAGGCGCTGCGGCTGGCTGGACGCGGTGGCGCTGCGCCGGATGGTCCGCGTCAACGGCGTCAGCGGCCTGTGCCTGACCAAGCTGGACGTCCTCGACGGATTCGATGAAGTGAAGGTCTGCGTCGCCTACGAAGGCGTCGATGCGTTCCCGCTCGGTGCGGAGGAGTGGGCCAGGGCGCGGCCGGTGTACGAAACGATCCCGGGCTGGGAGGGCGACACGCGGGGGATTACCGACGAGGGTCGACTGCCGTCCGGTGCTCGAGCCTACCTCGACCGCATCGAGGCTCTCGTCGAGGCGCCGATCCACATGCTCTCGACGGGGCCCGAGCGCGAAGCCAACGTGATCTTCCGCCACCCGTACCAATGACGCGCGGTCCCGAGGCCCGGGCCAGGGACCGCCATTCGACGATCCAGAAGGACATCGACCATGCTTGATCCTCAACTGTTGCGCAACGACCTCGAAGGCGTTGCGGCCGGCCTGGCCCGTCGGGGCTACCCGCTGGACCGCGAGCACTTCGCCGCCCTGGAAACGCGACGCAAGTCGCTGCAGACCCGCCAGCAGGAGCTGCAGAACCAGCGCAACTCGCGATCGAAGTCGATCGGCCAGGCGAAGCAACGCGGAGAGGACATCGAGCCGTTGAAGGCCGAGGTCGCGCGGATCGGCGAGGAACTGAAGGACGTCGCCGCCGAACTCGACAAGGTCCGCGCCGCGCTGGATCACCTGTTGCTCGACATGCCGAACCTGCCGGCCGACGATGTGCCGGACGGTCGCGACGAGTCCGACAACGTCGAACTGCGGCGGAGCGGCGAGCCTCCGGAGCTGGGCTTCGAGGCGCGCGACCACGTCGAGATCGGCGAGGCCCTGGGCGGACTCGATTTCGAACGCGCCGCGAAGATGGCCGGGAGCCGTTTCGCCGTGCTGTCCGGCCCGCTCGCCCGTCTGCACCGCGCGCTCGCGCAGTTCATGGTCGATCTGCACGTCGGCCGCCACGGCTATCGCGAAGTCTACGTGCCGTACCTGGTGGGTGCCGAGGCGATGCAGGGCACCGGCCAGCTGCCGAAGTTCGAGGACGACGCGTTCCGGATCGACGACGATCCACCGCGCTACCTGATTCCGACCGCGGAAGTGCCCGTGACCAACCTGGTCGCCGACGAAATCCTGGATGCCGGCGAGCTGCCGCTGAAGTTCGTCGCGCACACCCCCTGTTTCCGGCGCGAAGCCGGCTCCTACGGTAAGGACACGCGGGGCATGATCCGGCAGCATCAGTTCGACAAGGTCGAGCTGGTGCGCATATCGACGCCCGCGGAGGCCGAGCAGGCCCTCGACGAGCTGACCGCCGACGCCGAAGCGGTGCTCGAGGCCCTCGGCCTGCCGTTCCGTACCATGCTGCTGTGCGCTGGCGACATGGGGTTCGCGGCGCGCAGGACCCACGATCTCGAAGTCTGGATGCCCGGGCAGCAGGCGTGGCGCGAGATTTCCTCGTGCAGTCACTTCGGCGAATTCCAGGCGCGCAGGATGCAGGCGCGCTGGCGCAACCCGGAAACCGGCAAACCCGAGCTCGTGCACACGCTCAACGGATCGGGCCTTGCGGTCGGCCGGACCCTGGTCGCCGTGCTGGAGAACTACCAGCAGCGGGACGGTTCGGTGATCGTGCCCGAAGCGCTGCGGCGCTACCTGGGCGACGAGGAACGGCTGGTCCCGGTCGCCTGAGTCCGACTCAGGTCGTGAACCGCGCCGATTCGAGGACCAGCCGGGCGACGGTCACGACGCGGTTCCGTCCGGCGTCCTTGGCGTCGTAGAGCGCCTGATCGGCGCGCGCGTACAGTGCATCGAGATCGCGCTCGCGGCCTCGCTCCGCAACCCCGAAGCTCAGGGTGATCGACGGTTCGTTCTCGGCGCGCGATTCGTTGATCACGGCACGCAGGTGCTCGATGCGCGCGACCGCCGCGTCGGTGTCCTCACCCGGCAGCGCGATACCGAACTCTTCGCCCCCGAGCCGGCCGATCAACGCATCGTCGCCGAAGGCCTCGCGCAGGCAGGTGCCGGTCCGCTGCAGGATCGCGTCGCCGAGCAGGTGACCGTGCTCATCGTTGATCTGCTTGAACAGGTCGATATCGGCCACGACGATGACGAAGGGCCGCTCCTGCTGCCGGCAGCGCTGGTAGGCCTGGTGGGCCAGCTGGAAGAATCGTGTGTGGTTGAGCAGGCCGGTCAGCCCGTCGCGCTGGGACATCCGCTGGAAGCGCTTGCGGTCGCTGCCGGTCTTGAACAGCAGGACGATCACCAGAATGGCAGCCACCAGCGCTCCGCTGCCGCCGTAGATCAGGCCGAGGTCGGCCTGCTGCCGTCGCTCGTGCTCGAGCTCCAGCGCCCGGTTCCGGTCGCGCAGCATCGTCAGTTCCTGGGAGCGCGCCGCGGTGTCCTGTTCATTGATCAGCAGCGCGATCCGCATCGTGCGCTGTCGCTCCGAGCGTTCCTGCCGTAGCGTCATCGCGCGGCGAAACGCGTCCAGAGCGGCATAGCGATCGCCGAGGCGTTCGGCCAGCTCCGCACGCAGGTGCCATGCCCGGGCGCGGACGTCCAGTTCGCCGGGGCGGTCGAGCTGCGGTTCGATCTCCGCAAGCAATTCTTCCAGCCGCTCCAGGTCGCCGTCCGCCAGCGCCCACTCGGCGCGCGTCACGCGCAGTTCCAGGAGGCCCTCGGGGAACTCGGCCCGGGCGAAGGTGGTCGCGGCCTGCTCGATCAGCGCCGACGCCTGCTCCGGCTCGCCCAGTTCGTGACGCGCAATCGCCAGGCCGAGTTCGGCCTGGCCCTTGAACACGCTTTCGCCGGCTCGCTCGCAGGTGGTGATGGCCGAGTTCATCCGTGCAGCGGCCTCCACCAGGCCCCGGCTGTGCAGCAGGGCCCGGGCCCCTCGCTCCAGCGCGATGCAGGCCTGGCGGTCCAGCCCGTGCTGACGGGCCAGGGCCAGCGCCTGATCGGCATACGACACCGCGGTCGCGGTTTCGCCGATCCGGTCGTAGAACTCGGCCGCAACGCTGTAGGTGTCAGCACGCATCTGCGGGTCGGCGACCGCGGGCGCGTGATCGAGCGCCCGCCGGAAGTAGCGGAAGCCCTCGTCGAAGCGGCCGTCGACGACCAGGACGTTGGTGGCGAGGTTCAGCGCGCGCTGGGCCAGGTCCGGATCCATGGCCCCGAGCGATTCGACCAGGCGGCTTGAGCGCTCGGCCGCCTCGTCGAGCCGCCCGCTTCGGGCCAGGATGCGGATCCGCAGCAGTTCGAAGCGGTGCTGTTGACGGGGCGTGGCGTCGTCGATCCGGGTCTCGAGTGCTTCGAGTTGTCGCTCGACGTCGACCGAGGACGAGCGATAGGTCGCCCGTTCGATGTCGTCGAGCAGGCGATCCAGGGACCCTTCGTTGGTGGTGTCGTGCGCGTTCGGCTGGGCCGTGGCCAGCGAGAGCGTCGCAAGCAGGATCAGCGACGATAGAAGGCGGAGGCGCGGCATGAGGGGCGGGGTCCGGACGGCGTGGCGAGGCTGGTCGGCCAGCATAGCCGCTGGCGCCGGCCTTGAAAAGCCGCCTCGGCGGCCGGTCGACGTCCCGCCTCGCCGTTCGATTCGTCCGGAACGCGCCGATGCCGTGAGCGGGGCCGGGCCTGCGCGTGGCGCGCTTGCGCTATCATTTCGGCCATGTCGATGCCCTCCTCGATGCGCGCATTCCTGCGTCGCCGCTCGTGCCGCGTCTCGCGCCGATGATCGATTCCAGTGACAAGCCGCTGGTGGTCGCGATTTCCTCGCGCGCCTTGTTCGACCTGGATTCCACCCACCAGATCTACGAGGAGCGAGGCCTCCAGGCCTACATGGATTACCAGCGCGAGCGAGAGGATGAAGTGCTGCAGCCGGGCGTGGCGTTCCCCCTGGTCACCAAGCTGCTCGCGCTGAACGACGACGAGATGGATCACCCCGGGGTGGAGGTACTGCTGCTCTCCCGCAACAGCGCGGACACGGGGCTGCGAATCTTCAACTCGATCGAGCACCACGGGCTGAAGATCGAGCGTGCGGTGTTCACGAACGGGGCCAGCCCGGCCAATTACATCGAGCCGGTCGGCGCCGACCTGTTCCTCTCGGCCAATGCCGAAGACGTTCGAAAGGTGCTCATGGCCGGCTACGCAGCGGCGACCATTCTTCCCCAGGCGACCCGCGAGAATCGTTCCGGGCAGCTGCGGATCGCCTTCGACGGGGACGCGGTGATCTTCAGCGACGAGGCCGAGCGGGTCTACAAGACCCAGGGCCTGGAAGCGTTCTCGTCCAGCGAACGCGAGGCGGCAATGACGCCGCTGCGTGCCGGACCGTTCAAGGCGGTGCTGGAAGCGATCCACCGCATCCAGTCGGCGTACCCTGCCGACGAGACGCCGGTCCGCACCGCCCTGGTCACGGCGCGCTCGGCGCCGGCGCACAAGCGGGTGATCATGACCCTGCGCGCGTGGGGCATCCGCATCGACGAATCGATGTTCCTCGGCGGTCGCGACAAGGCCACGTTCCTGCGGGCATTCGGAGCGGACATCTTCTTCGACGACCAGGCGCTGCATTGCGAGAGCGCCAGCCAGGTCATCGCCACCGGTCACGTCCCGCACGGCGTGGCCAACGAACCGGCGTCCTCCGGCCCGGACGAAGCGTCGGCCGACGAGGCCGGTGACGACGGACGGGACGACGGCAACGACGACGGAGCCGGCACGCCATCCTGACCGACCCACGGCATTCGCCCAGCGCTCGGCCTTACTTCAAGTCATGGAATAGATATGTTTCACAAGATTCTGATTGCATTGTTTTTTATCGCGTTTTTCGTTCCGCCGGCGCTGGCCCAGGAGCCGCCCGTCGAGGTCGAGACGCCGGGCGGTTGCGAAACGCCGGCCGACAGCGACGGTTGCATCGACGCCGAGGGCAGCGAGACCTGGGACGTGCAGGACCCGCCCGACGAATGGGTGGAGGTCGACATCGACACCGACGAAGTGACCTGGTCGACGGTGACCGTCAGCCCGGACGGCCGGACCGTGGTGTTCGATCTCCTCGGCGACCTCTACCGGGTCGACGTCGGCGGCGGTGATGCCCGACCGCTGACTTCGGGCATCGCCTGGGACTTCCAGCCGACCTTCAGCCCCGACGGTCGCCGGATCGCGTTCATCAGCGACCGGGGCGGTGCCGAGAACATCTGGACCATGTCGGCCGATGGCGAGGACCTGGAGCAGGTGACCGACGAGCAGGCCCAGCTGCTGCACAATCCGGCCTGGACGCCCGACGGAGAGTTCATCGCGGCGCGCAAGGGCTACGTCTCGGCGCGCTCGATCCCGGCCGGCTCGATCTGGATGTACCACCGCTCGGGCGGCGGGGGCGTGGAACTGGTCGAACGGCTGCACGGCGAGCAGTCGCAGAAGAACATCGCCGAGCCTGCATTCTCGCCCGACGGCCGCTACCTGTATTTCAGCCAGGATGTGACCTCCGGTACGGTCTGGCAGTACAACAAGGATGCCAACGCCGGCGTGTTCGCGATCCGGCGCCTCGATCGCGAGACCGGCGAGACCGAAACCGTGGTTTCGGGGCCCGGCGGCGCGGTGCGCCCGGTGCCTTCCCCGGACGGCGGCTACCTCGCGTTCGTCCGGCGCAACCCGACCGAACTCTCCAGCCGCCTGATGATCAAGGACCTGGAGTCGGGCGTCGAGACGACCCTGTTCGACGGCCTGTCGCGCGACATGCAGGAGACCAGCGGAGATCGCGGCAACTATCCGGGCTTCGCCTGGCTGCCCGACGGCGAGGGCCTGGTCCTCTGGAGCAACGGAGGGCTGCATCGCGTGAACCTGGACGGCGAGCGCTCCGCGATCTCCTTCCGGGTCCGCGATACGCGCCGCGTCCAGCCGGCGCTGCGCCTCGAAACGCCGGTCGCGCCGGAGACCGTCGACCTGCGCATGCTGCGCTGGAACCAGCATTCGCCGGACGGCGAACGGGCGCTGTACCAGGCGCTGGGTCATGTCTGGGTCCACGATCTCGATTCGGATCGCCGGCGCCGGCTGACCGACCAGGACGAGCACTGGGAATTCCACCCGCGGTTCTCGCCCGACGGCGAATCGGTGGTCTACACCACCTTCGACGACGAAGCGTTGGGCAGCGTCCGGGTCCGTCGCATCGGGCGTGGTGGCGAGCGGGTGCTCACGGACGAGCCCGGGCACTACGTCGAACCGGCATTCTCGCCGGACGGTCGGCAGGTGGTGTTCCGCAAGACCACGGGCGGCTACCTGACCTCGCCGACCTGGTCCGAGCGACCGGGCATCTACCGTGTCCCGGTCGACGGCGGCGAGCCCGTCCGGGTCGTCGAAGGCGGCAGCAATCCGCAGTTCTCGGCCGACGGCGAACGCATCCTGTACACGGAGCGGACGGATACGACCACGCTCGCGCTCAAGAGCGTGGATCTCGACGGCAACGACGAACGTACGCACCTCAACGGCGACTGGGTGACCGAGTACAGCGTTTCACCCGACGGCCGCTGGGTTGCCTTCACCCAGGACTACAACGCCTACGTCGCCCCGTTCTTCGCCGCGGGCAAGCCGGTCTCGATCAGTTCATCGACGTCGGCGTATCCGGTGCGCCAGGTCTCGGCGCGAGCCGGGGAGGTGCTGCACTGGCTGGACGACGGCTCGACCCTGGGCTGGTCCTACGGCTCGACGCTGTACCGGCGACCGCTGAACGATGCGTTCGCGTTTCTCGAAGGCGCGCCCGACGAACTCCCGGAGCCGGTCACGGAAGGCCGGGACCTCGCCTTCGAGGTCGATGCCGATGTACCGGACGGCCGGATCGCGCTGACCGGCGGCCGCGTGGTCACGATGCGCGACGCCTACGAACGGGAGGAAATCATCGAGAACGGCGTCGTGCTGGTCCGCGGGAACACCATCGAAGCGGTGGGCGCGGCCGACGACGTCGAGATCCCGGACGGATACCGCGTCGTCGATGTGTCCGGCCACACGGTGATTCCGGGCCTGGTCGATGCCCATGCCCACGGCGCGATGAGCAACGAGCAACTGCAGCCGAAACAGAACTGGATGCAGTACGCCAACCTCGCATTCGGCGTGACCACCGTTCACGATCCGTCGAACGACAACTGGGGCATCTTCTCGATGGCCGAGCTGCAGCGCACCGGCCGCTCGCTGGCCCCGCGCATCTTCTCGACCGGCCGGATTCTCTATGCGGGCCTGTTCCCCGGAGCGACCGCCCGGATCGACGACTACGAGGACGCCCTGTTCCACGTGCGGCGACAGCAGCAGCAGGGAGCGATCTCGGTCAAGAGCTACAACTATCTCCGTCGGGATCAGCGTCAGCAGGTGCTCCGCGCCGGTCGCGAGCTCGGCATGCTCGTCGTTCCCGAGGGTGGCATGCGCCTGGAACAGAACCTGACCCAGATCGTCGACGGCCACACAGGCATCGAGCACAGCCTGTCGGTGCAGCGCATCCGGTCCGACATCGACCAGCTCTGGAGCCAGACCGAGGTCGTGTATTCGCCGACCTTCGTGGTGGCCTACGGCGGCCTCATGGGCGAGGAGTACTGGTACGACCGGACCGAGGTCTGGAAGAACGACCGGCTGATGGCCTTCACGCCCAGGTCGATCGTCTATCCGCGCTCGATCCGTCGCCCGACCGCGCCGGACGAGCACTACAACCACATCGCCGTGGCCGAAGAGGCCTTGGAGCTCAACGAGCTCGGGGTGCCGGTGGTCATCGGGGCGCACGGTCAGCTCGCCGGTCTCGGAGCGCACTGGGAATTCTGGATGATGGAGCAGGGCGGCTTCACGCCGTTCCAGGCCCTCCGCGGTGCGACCATCGATGGGGCGGCCTACTTCGGCATGGACGGCGAAATCGGTTCGATCGAGGAAGGCAAGCTGGCCGACCTCGTGGTCATCGACGGCAACCCGCTCGAGAACATCCGCGAAAGCCAGAACGTCGCCTACACGATGCTCAACGGCCGACTCTACGACGCCGCCACGATGGACCAGGTGGCCCCGGTCTCCGAGCCGCGCGAACCGTTCTTCTTCGAGCGCCCGGGTGGCGATGCCTGGCAGGAAGCCACCCACCAGCGCTTCGAGGCGATGGCGCGGGCGCTGGGCTGGACGCACGACGACCACTGATCGCACGATCACGCGCACTATCCTGTTGCAGGACGCCGGGGTCGCCCCGGCGTCTTCGTTTCCGCCGACCGGGCCGTTCCGCCGCCGAGGTCGGCTATCCTCGATGCTGACGTGAACCCGGAACGCGGATGAACTGGATCGTCCACAAGTTCGGCGGCAGCAGCCTCGCGGATGCCCGAGCGTTCGAGCACGTGGTCGGCCTGATGACGGCCGAGAGCGGCGCTCGGCGCCAGGCCGTTGTGGTCTCGGCGATGCAGGGAACCACCGATGCCCTGATCGACCTGGCCGAGCGCGCCGCAGGTGACGCCGCCGACTGGCCGGAGGCCTTCGAAGCCCTCCGGTCGCGCCACCTCGAATGCGCCACGATGCTCGGTCTGGAGCCCGAGGCGATCGAGCCGATGGCCGTGTCCTTCCGCCGCCTTCGACACCTGCTCGAAAGCTTCGGCCTGCTGGGCTCGGTGCCGGAGGAGGCCCTGGAACTCGTTTCGGCCCTGGGCGAACAGTGGTCGGCGCGCCTGCTCGACGGTGCGTTCCGGGCTCGCGGCCAGGCCAGTCGCTTCGTCGATGCGCGCGAGGTGATCCGGATCCGCCGCGGCGAGCTCGGCCCGATCGCGCTGCTCGACGACAGCCGGAAACGGTTGGCGGCGATCACGAACGACGCGCCCGATCGCCTGGTCGTGACCGGCTTCTGCTGTCGCGACGAGCAGGGCAGGATCGCGACGCTGGGGCGCGACGGCAGCGACTTCACTGCGACGATCCTGGCGGCCCTGCTGGACGCCGGTGAAGTGCAGATCTGGACGGACGTCGACGGCGTCCTGAATGCCGATCCGGGCCGGGTTCCGAATGCGCAGGTCATCGAGCGCCTTTCCTATCGAGAAGCGTTCGAGCTGGCCTATTTCGGTGCGCGCGTGCTCCATCCCCAGACGCTGTCGCCGCTTCTGCAGCGCGACGTGCCGGTCCGCATTCGGTCGACGCGCCATCCCGATCGGCCGGGCACGCTCATCGACCGGGCGGGCTCGGGCACACCGCCGGTCAAGGGAATGACGGCGATCCGCGATCTCGCGCTGGTCAACATCGAGGGCGCCGGCATGCTCGGCGTGCCGGGGACCGCCGAGCGGGTGTTCGCCACCCTGCACCGCGGCGCGATCTCGGTGACGATGATTTCCCAGGGCAGCTCCGAGCATTCGATCTGCTGCGTGGTCCCGGCCGTCGATGCGGACCGGGCCCGACAATTGCTGTCCGAGGCCTTTGCCCGTGAAATCGACGCCGGCCAGCTCCAGGCCGTGCGCCAGGAAGACCGGATCGAGGTCCTGGCGGCGGTCGGCGACGGCATGGCCGGTGCGCCGGGCGTGGCCGGCCGGCTGTTCGGTGCGCTCGGGCGGGCGGGGGTGAATGTCCGCGCGATCGCACAGGGGAGTTCCGAGCGCAACATCTCGATCGCGGTGACCCGCGACCAGTCCGAGCGTGCGCTCCGCGCACTGCACGCCGCGTTCTACCTGTCGCGCCACAGCCTGTCGATCGGAGTGATCGGCCCCGGCCAGGTCGGGCGGGCGCTTCTCGGTCAACTCCGGGATGCCGCGCCGCGCCTGGCCGAAACCGCCGGGCTGGACCTGCAGATTCGCGCGGTCGCCAATTCCCGCGCAATGGTCCTGGACGATGCGCAGGTCTCCGACGTTGCCATGGCCGGCGACCTGTCGGCTGGTGAACCCCTCGACTACGAGCGCCTGGCGGCCCACGTCCGCGCCGAGCGGCTGCCGCACGCGGTATTGATCGACTGCACCGCGAGCGACGTCCCGCCGACCCGCTACGTCGAGTGGCTCGAAGCGGGCATTCACGTGATCACTCCGAACAAGCAGGCCGGGGCGGGCGACCTGGAACGCTACCGCAAGCTGCGCCGGCTGGACGCGGACGGTCCGGCGCGGTGGCGCTACGAGGCAACGGTCGGGGCCGGGCTGCCGGTGGTCCAGACGCTCCGCGACCTGGTCGACAGCGGCGACCGGGTGGATTCGATCGAAGGCATCTTCTCGGGCACGCTGGCGTGGCTGTTCAACCGGTTCGAGCCCGGCATGACCTTCTCGGGCCTGGTGCGCGAAGCCCACGACGCCGGTTACACGGAGCCCGATCCGGCCGACGACCTTTCCGGCATGGACGTGGCGCGAAAGCTCGTGATCCTCGGGCGCGAGCTCGGTCTTCCGCTGACCCTGGACGCCATCGAAATCGATCCACTGCTGCCCACCGCCGACCTGTCGGGTGCCGAGGCGGTATTCGACGCGCTGCCGGAGATGGACGAGGCGATGAGCCGACGGCTCGAGGCCGCGCGTGCTGCGGGTGGGTGCCTGCGATACACCGCGCGCCTGGCATCCGACGGCAGCGCCCGGGTCGGCCTGGAGCAGCTGCCCGGCGACCATCCCTTCGCCCACCTGGCCCTGACCGACAACGTGGTCGCGTTCCGGACCCGCCGCTACTGCGACAACCCGCTGATCGTGCAGGGCCCGGGGGCGGGGCCCGACGTCACCGCCGCCGGGGTGTTCTCCGACCTGCTCCGGATCGCCCAGTCGCTGGGCTGAGGTCGTCGCGCTTCAGCCGCAATGCCAGCAGGCTTCGCCGCGCATCGGCGCGGTGCCGACACCGCCGTTCCAACCGCCGCTTGCGCTTCCGATCGGACTGCCCGGCGGCACGGCCGGGCCGGGCGGTGCCGGGTCCATGGGTGGCGCCGGTCGGTCGAGGTGGCCGCGGACCTGGCCTTGGAGCCACGCCGCGAAGGCGGGATCCGTACGCCGCGGTAGGGCCTCGAGCAGCGATTCCAGGGCGGCCCGGCTCGACGCGCGCACCTCGGGCGACGCGCTCGGCGCATCGAGGTGGATCAGGGCCGCGGCGAAGCGGCCCGCGACCCGCTGGGCGATCAGCCCGCCGCGAGCGCCATCGCGGTCGGCCAGCGCGCCGACGACACGGCGTTCGATCGCGTCCAGCACGTGTTCCAGGCCCGGTAATTCGTTGTCCAGCGCATGCTGGCGGACCAGGCGCTCGGCACGCCTCGGTGCCAGCAGTGCGGCGAGCGTGAGGTCGGCGGCCGTCTCGGCGGCGGTGAACGGATCGAAGGCGGGCTCGGTTCGAGCGGCCAGCGTCTCGGCGGGCGCATCCTCGAAGCCGAACCCGCGGGTACCCGGCGGCAGCCGGGCCAGCAAGTCGTCGGGCAGGTCGAGGAGGTCCGGCGCCAGCGTCTCGAGGAGCGCGTCGAGCGCGCGCTGCTGGGCGGCTCCGTCGACCGGTTCCACGACGTCGTTCCGGCGTTCACGGACCGGGTCGCGCTCGGCGTAGCGGAACGCAACGCCGCCGATCAGCTTGGCCGCCGCGTCGACCTGGTAGCGGTGGTAGAGATAGATCGGCACGAGGACCTCGCGGAGTTCCGCCAGCGGTCGACCGGGCGCGATCCGGTCGGGACCGAATCGCTGGAGTGCATGGTGGCGCACCGCGATCGTGCGCCGCAGTTCCTCGACCGGGTCGCTGCCGTTGTCCCAGACCGACGCGTGGGGGTGCGCCTCCGCGACATCGCGCCCGTGTTCGTCGGCGACGTAGCGCAGTCCGCGCGCAAACGCGTCTTCCAGGACGGCGTCGAGCGCTTCCGCTTCGTCGACCCCGGCCGGAAACTCGCCGTACAGCCACCGGGCCGTGACCCGGTCCCAGTCGCCGATTCCCCGACCGTAGGCCCGGCTGAAGTCCAGCTCGCCGTCGCGGAGGTCGACCCAGGGCGCGGGGTAGTCCATGACCGAAGCCCGGTCGTTGCTCGAGGCGGCGAAATTGTGGCCGAAGCCCAGCGCATGGCCGACCTCGTGGGCGGCCAGCTGGCGGATCCGGTCCAGCGAGAGCTCGACCGGGTCGTCCTCGCGGCCCGTCCCCGTGGCCTCGACGCCGGCCAGGCCTTCGAAGATCATGCGGTCCTGCCGGACCCGCTGGGAACCGAGGATGACGTGGCCCTTGATCATCTCGCCGGTCCGCGGATCGATCACCCCGCCGCCGTAGGACCAACCGCGGGTCTGGCGATGCACCCACTGGACCACGTTGTAGCGGATGTCGAGTGGATGGGCATCCTCGGGCAGCAGTTCGACCCGGTAGCCGTCCGGGAATCCCGCGGCTTCGAAGGCGTCCGCCCACCAGGAGGCGCCGTCGACCAGGGCATCGCGGATCCGCTTCGGTGCGCCGGGGTCGATATGGAACACGATTGGTTCGACGATGCCGGAAGCGGGGTCGCCGGGTTCCGCGTACTGCAGGCGATGACGCACCGCGTAGCGGCGCACGATCGGGGCATCGAGCGGCGCGGCGTAGTCGCGAAACGCCAGCTCGAAGCTGCCGCTGCGGGGATCGGCCGCGCGGACGCGGTAGCCGTCATCGGGCAGGCGCACGAAGCTGTGGTGCTGGACCAGCGTGACGCTGTGCGGGTCTGCAGCCGTGGCGCGCACCTGCGGGCCGGGGTCGTCGCCGGCGAACGTGATCCAAGCATCGATCTCGACGTTGTCCGGAAATACCAGCAGCGATCCGGGGTCGGGCATCGAGCGATCGTCCGCGAGCTTGAAGCTGCCGCCGTCCGCGCCGAGGCGTCGGGCCAGCCCGAGTCCGTCACGGACGAGCCAACCGGAGAGATCGACCAGCACCCGGCCGGAATCGTCTTCGGCCAGGACCTCGGTGCTCCAGAGGAACGAGCGGGCGAAGGATTCGGCCACCGCGGACCGTTCCCGTTCGGCAGCGCCCTCGGCCCGGTAGTCAAGGTTCTCGGCTTCGACCAGGACCCGTTCGCCCACCCTGCGGAAGCGCAGGATGCGGCCGGCGTCGCCCCAGCCGCGATCCAGGCCGAGGGGGTTCGAGCCGAGTCCGCGCGTGAGCCGCAGCGCGTGCAGGAATCGCAGCAGCGTACCGTCGGCCGACGGCGCGGGCAGGGCGGCCAGGACACGGCCGCGGTCGCGGTCCAGATAGACCTCGAACAGCCCTTCGAGCCGGTCGAGTTCCGCCGTGGCCTGCTCGAAGCCGACCGGCTCCGGAGCGGGAGGGGTGCCGCCGGACGGGGCGGCCATGCCCGGGCCGGCCAGGAGCAACACGATTGCGGCCGCGATGCACGACGCGCGAAAAAAGAGAACGGGGTCGGGAGTTATCGGATTCATCGATGCTCGGACGGGACAGCAGCGTCCGAGTATGCACGAGCCGGCGATGGGTCACGATGCCGGTCGGGCCGCGTCGTGATGGAGCGCGTCGACCCGTGTGGCGTGGATCGATGACGAATTGCGTTCATTGACGGGACGGGGTACTTTTCCTGTCGTTATCCAGTCCAATACGATGCCGGAGCCTTGCCATGATTCGCATGTCGACCCCCCTCGTTCTTGCCGGCGCACTCGCGGCCGTTCTTCTTTTCGCGCTACCCGCTGCCCGGCTGGACGCGGGCCCGGGAATCTGGACGTCGAACGGGCCGGACGGCGGATGGGTGCTCGGACTGGCGGCCTCGCCCTTCGTCGCCAACGAGGTCTACGCCGTGTCGCGGGGCGGAGTCTTCAAGTCGGTCGACGGCGGCGTGACCTGGACCGACCGCAGTGCCGGAATCAACCGTCAGGTCTTCGATATCGCTCATAGCCAGACGGGAATCGGCCGCCTGATGGTCAGCGGCTCGACCAAGCTGTTCTTCAGCGACGACGGAGCGACGACCTGGCAGGACCGGACGCCGCCGGCGGCACTGCTTTCCGGCGCGTTTCTCGGGCGCCTCGAGGTGTCGCCGACGCTCGCGGGCACCTACTATGTCGTGCTGGACGACGGCCGTGTGCTGTGGACCTCGGACTCGGGCCTGAGCTGGAGCGCCTCGCCCGTCGTACCCCAACCGGGCGACTTCTTCATTACCGCGATCGCGGCCGACCCGGCCGCGCCCGGCGAAGTGCTCATCGCGACCGAAGGCGACTTCGCGAGCAACGATCATCGCGTGTTCCGCGGCGACCTGACGCTTCCGGCACCGCCCACGGTCTGGACCGAAGTGGCCTGCGCACCCGGCTGTCCGTGGGATTCCCAATCGTTCCGCGCGATGGAGTTCGGCTCGGCGGGCCGGGTTTGGGCCGTCGGCGGCCAGGGCGTGGCACGAAGCGATGACGGAGGGGCCACCTGGACGGCGACGCCGGCCAGTCCGAGCACGTTCAACGACTCCATCGCGATCAAGCCCGGCGACAACACCGAGATCTACCTGGCCGGGGGGGAAGGAATCCAGTACACGACCGACGACGGGGCGACCTGGACCCACGTCGTGGCCGGATTCGCCGGCAACGACCTGCTCCAGGCCGCAACCAGCACGGTGGTCGTCTACAAGCCCTTCGATACCGCCCGGCAGCTGGTCGGCACGATCAGCAACGGCGTCTATCGGCGGAATGCCCTGCCGCCGACCGACAGTTTCGTACCCGGGGTGACCGGCTTCAACGCCCAGAATATCCGCGCCGTGGCCTCGAACGTGGGCAACAAGGTGCATGCCGGCGTCGGTGATGCCTTCGGCGCTACCTTCGTCAGTTTCCGTTCGACGAACAACGGCTTGACCTGGCCGACCGCAAACAGCGGATTGGCCGCAGACCAGTTCCGGGCCCTGGTGGTCGATCCCAACGACAGCGACACGATCTACGCCGGCGGTCTGTTCCGGCCCAAATCGGACGGCATGGGCGGGACCGACCCGGGCAACGGTGGCATCTACAAGAGCGTCGACGGCGGATTGACTTGGTCGACGATCGACAACGGCATCCCCCAGACGCCCCCGCCGTTCCAGTTTTCCCTGTTCGGCACGGTCCGCGATATCGCGGTCGACCCCTTCAGCGCCGGACCGATGGGGGATTCCCAGGTGCTCTATGCGGTCGGCTCGGGACGGTATACGGACGACGGCATGGGCGGCTTCACCCAGGAGGCCGCGCGGGTCTACAAGAGCGTCGACGCAGGTGCCACGTGGGTGGCGTCCGACACCGGGATCGGCGGAGGGGAGACCGGTGCCTCGGGGCGAGTCATGTACGCGTCCGGCGTGCAGATCGTGGTCGATACGGCCGACCTGACCGGAAACACGCTGTACATGGCCACCTTCATCGGCCGTGGCGACGGCGATGTGCCGATGGCGATCGACAACGGGGTGTTCAAGTCGACCGATGGTGGCGCGACCTGGTCGAACGTGACCAACGGGTTGCCGCGGGCGAACGGGATGCCCGGCGCAGCGGCTGCGGACGTGCTGTCGCTGGCCTACGACCCGACCGACCCGACCGGGCAGACCCTCTATGCGTCGACCAACGACCTGTCCAATTCGGTGCTCGGGACCGTGTACAAGACCGTCGACGGGGGCTTGAACTGGACCTTCTCCGGGGCCGGACTGGCCAATCGCGACGTCCGGGACCTGATCGTCGATCCCCTGACCGGCGACGTCTATGCGGGCATCGCGGACCCCCTCGGCAACGGGGACGGAGGCGTGTTCGTGAGCGACGACGGCGGTGCGACGTGGTCGTCGATCAGCACCGGGTTTCCGGGCGCGGCGGTTGCGCTCAAGCTCGAACTCGACAATACGGGTTCGAACCTGTTGATCCATGCGGGAACGACGCGCAGCGTCCAGAGCTTCGAGGTCATTCCCGACGGCGACACCGACGGTGCGACCAATCCGGTCGAGGAAGGGGCGCCCAACGCCGGGGACGGCAACGGGGACGGGGTGCCCGACCGGGACCAGGCCGTGGTCGCATCGCCCCAGGTGCTCGACCCGTTCCGCGGCACCAGCAGCTACATCACCGCCGAACTGGTCGGTCTCGTCGGGACCTGTCCTGGCCTGGAGAACAGCTTCGGGCTCGACCTGCTCGACGACGTTCCGATCGAGTCGGCCATGGAAGCCACCTACAGCGGCCTCCACCTGCGAATTCCGGACTGCGAAGAAGCGCAGATCGCGCTGACCTATCACGACCCGGACGCCGAGTTCTCCGACCCGTCCTATCGCGTGCGAGCCTACGGGCTGGCCTTCCCGGACGAAGACACGACGAGCTGGTTCGACCTGGCGGGCAGCAGCGTGGTCGGGACGACCTGGACGTTCACGCTGGTCGACGGGGCCCTTGGCGACGCCACGCCCGACGACGGCGTGATCGTCTTCCAGGGCGCGGCGAAGCGCCTGCGTGAAGCCTTCTTCGCCGATTCGATGGAAGCCGAGTAGGGCGCCGGCCCGGATCGCCGACCCGGGCGGTCCGCTTCATCGAGGTTCAGGCCGGTTGGGCAGCGGGATCGATCTCGACCCGGTCCCGGCCGGCCGTCTTGGCCCGGTACAGCGCGGCGTCCGCGCGGCGAGCCGCGTCGTCCAGCGCTTCGTCCCGGCCAAGGAGCGCCACGCCGATGCTGACCGACGGACGAATCACTTCCGACCCGGTGTGAACTTCCAGCCTCGAGCAGGCGTCGCGAAGCGACTCGGCGCAGCGGTTCGCGCGGCCGATGTCGGTGTCCGGCAGCAGCACCTGGAACTCCTCGCCGCCGACGCGTGCGACCACGGCCTCCGGCCCGGCGCGCCGGGTCAGTTCCCAGGCGATCATGCGGAGCACGCGATCACCCGCCGCGTGGCCGTGGCGATCGTTGACCGCCTTGAACCGGTCGATGTCGAGCGCGAGCACCGCCGAGGTGCTCGTGGCCGCCCGCCGGGCGCGCATCTCGTCGGCCGCCTGGGCGAGGCCGCGGCGGTTCAGCAGTCCGGTGAGCCAGTCGGTGCGGGCCTGGTCGGCGTGGCCGCAGGCCAGCTGCGCGTACTGGAGGGCCAGGGCGCCGACGGCCAGTGCCAGCAGGAACAGCATCGAACCGACGCTGAACAGCACGCCGTGGTACCCGGGCGGGACCCGTGCGGCGTTCGGCAGAAGCTCCACGAGGCTGCCGTAGGCCCAGAACAGCAGCAGGGCATAGGCGACCGTGCAGGCGCGCAGCACGCGGTAGATACCGGCCATTTCCCGGCGCGGCGCGGACGCCAGCACGGCCTGCAGGACCGCCAGGAAGATCAGCTGGCTCGACGCGGTGAGCAGAATTCGCCAGCGCGCGATCGGCATCCACCATTCCCACACCAGCAGGCTGACGGCCGGGATCGCGACGATCAGGGCAACGAGGCCATACCGCACGGGCCGGTGACCGAAGCGCCAGAAGCCCACCAGGAAGCAGGCCGAGCTCACGCCGAGCGTGAGGTGATTGGCCGCGGTGATCAGACTGTCCAGGGGCGCGTAGCGGACCAGGTAGAACAGCAGGCTGATGCCGTGCAGTGCGAGACCGGCGGCCCACCAGTGCGTGCCCGCCCGCTGCTCCTGGCGGCTGCCGGTCCAGATGATCAGGCCGGCGAGCGTCAACTGGATGATTGCCCGGGCCAGCGCCAGGGTGGACGTGTCGATGGCCGGAAACACCGCCCCGTTCATCGCCGGGCCGCCCGGGGCTGCGGTTCGACGAGCGCCGGCGACCCGCCGACCAGGCGGGGTTCGGGCTCGAGTCGGATTCCGAAGCGCTCTTCGACCGCGCCGACGATCCGGTCGATGAGTCGAAGGAGATCCTCGGCGTGCGCGTTGCCGTGGTTGACCAGAACCAGCGCGTGATTGGCGTAGACGCCGGCGTCGTTGATCCGCTCGCCGCGGAACCCGAGCCGGTCGATCATCCAGCCGGCGGCCAGTTTGACCGCGCCGCCGGACAGGGTCCAGTGCGGCAGCTCGGGCTCGTCGTCGAGCAGGTCGCGGGCCACGGCCGGGTCGACGATCGGGTTCTTGAAGAAGCTTCCGGCGTTGGCCAGGCGCGCCGGATCGGGCAGGCGGTGGCGACGCAGCCGCAGAATGGTCGCGACCAGCTGGCGGGCATCGGGTCGCGCGATACCGCCGCGGTCCAGGGCGCCGCGCAGGCTTGCGTAGGAGAGGTCCGGATCGAAACTGCGCGAAAGCCGGAGCACGACCTCGGTGATCAGGTACCGGTCGGGTTCGCCGGACTTGAAGCGACTGTCGCGGTAGCGAAAGCCGCAGTCGTCGCGGCCGAAGCGCAGCCAGCGACACCGCTCGCGATCCCAGGCCGTGAGCCCCTCGAAGACCCGGTCCAGCTCGATCCCGTAGGCGCCGATGTTCTGGATCGGCGCGGCGCCGACACTGCCGGGGATGAGGGCGAGATTCTCGATGCCGTGCAGCCCTTCGTCCAGGCAGCGCCGGACCAGTCCGTGCCAGGACTCCCCGGCCGCGGCGAAGACGCGCACCGCATCGCCGCCGGCGGATTCGAAGCGGAGGCCGCGGATCCGGTTCAACAGCACGCGCCCGGGCCAGTCGGCGAGGAACACGGTGTTCGAGCCGCCGCCGAGGATCAGGTCGGAGCCGGACGTCGGATCCGGAAGGGCGGGAATCTGCTCCGGGTGCTCGAGAACGACCAGTTCGTGGGCGGCCGCCGGGAGGCGGAAGGTCGACAGCGCGCCGAGGCGCTCCGGGCCGGGCGCTTCAGGCACCGGTCGAGGCCTGCGTCCACGCGTCGATGCATTCGCGGATCAGTGCCGGGCCGCGATAGATGAAGCCGGTGTAGACCTGCACCAGGTCGGCACCCGCCGCGCGCTTCGCGGCGGCGTGCGCGCCTCGCGTGATGCCGCCGAGGCCGATGATCGGGCGATCGCCGCCGAGGACGTCGCGCGCGGTCTCCAGCACGCGGTTCGCGGGTTCGAGCAGCGGTGCGCCGCTCAGTCCGCCCGCCTCATCCGCATGGCGATCGCCAGCCACCGCGTCGCGGGACAGGGTGGTGTTGGTCGCGATCAGCCCGTCGACGGTCGACCCGGCGATGACCTCCAGCGACGGGACCAGGGCGTCGGCGGCCCAGTCCGGAGCGATCTTGACCAGGATCGGCCGCGACGAACCGTGCTCGGCATCGAGCGCGTCGCGGGCGGCGGTCAGTTCATCGAGCAGCTCGCGCAGCGGGCCGGTGTCCTGCAGCGCACGGAGGTTCGCGGTATTCGGCGACGAGATGTTGATCGTGACGTAGTCGCAGTGCGGGTAGACCCGTTCGAGGCAGAAGCGGTAGTCGCCCGCCGCTTCGTCGACGGGCGTGTCCTTCTGC
This sequence comes from Halomonas denitrificans, assembly GCA_019800895.1. Lineage (NCBI taxonomy): Bacteria > Pseudomonadati > Pseudomonadota > Gammaproteobacteria > Oceanospirillales > Halomonadaceae > Halomonas > Halomonas denitrificans. Next base: position 154,201 of record JAHVKF010000001.1, on the reverse strand, counting down.
TTGCCGATGTTCGCACCGACCGGGCCGCGAAAACGGCGCGCCCGGAGCCGTTCGACCAGGTGGTCGACCCCCTTGTTGTTGAACCCGAGCCGATTGATCAGGGCCTCGTGGTCGGTCAGGCGGAACATCCGCGGCTTCGGGTTGCCGGGCTGCGGCTTCGGCGTGACCGTGCCGACCTCGATGAATCCGAAACCGAGCTGACCCAGGGCGTCGATGTAGTCGCCGTTCTTGTCCAGGCCTGCGGCGAGTCCGACCGGGTTCGGAAAGCGCAGGCCGAGCAGATCCACCGGGGCGTCGACGGGACAGCCGGCCACGAGACGAGGCAGGCCGACCGCTCGGCCGATCCGGAGCGCATTCAGGGCAACGTCGTGCGCGGTTTCCGGAGGAAGCGCGAACAGGCCGTTTCGAAGCCAGGCGTACACGGAATCAGAGACCGACGCCGCCGACGAAGAACATCGCCAGCAGGCCGAGCAGGCCCGCGGCCAGCGCCACGCCGAGCACGACCAGCACCACGATCGCCAGTCCGCCGAGCGCGCCCGCCAGCAGGGCCAGGCCGATCCAGAACGCCGCCACGATCACGATCAGGCCGATCTGCAGCCAGCCGAGGATCAGGCCGGCTCGAGCCAGGTTGGTGCCCGACGGCTGCGCGGCAGATCTGCGGATCTGGCCCAGCGCGGCATGGCCGGCCACGATCGCGACCAGGGAACCGAGAATCGGAAAGGCGACCCAGGCCAGGACGCCGCAAATCAGGCTGAGCAGCGCCAGCGGGTGCGTGTCGTTCGAGGATGGCGTCGAGTGGTCGGTCACGATCGGCCTCGCGGGAGGGAATCGACCCGGCCGCGCGGCGCGGCCGGGTGCTCCGGATTGTAACGTCCCCGATCCGGATTCCGATCCGGATTCCGATCCCGGTCCCGGCGATGCCGGTCCCGGGTCGGGGGACCGACATTACAGGTCGAACTTGATGCCCTGGGCCAGCGGCAGCTCGGTCGAGTGGTTGATGGTGTTGGTCTGGCGGCGCATGTAGGCCTGCCAGGCATCGGAGCCCGATTCGCGCCCGCCGCCGGTTTCCTTCTCGCCACCGAAGGCTCCACCGATCTCGGCGCCCGAGGTGCCGATGTTGACGTTGGCAATCCCGCAGTCCGAGCCGAGGTGTCCGAGGAAGTACTCGGCGTTGCGGAGGTCGGTGGTGAAGATCGCCGACGAGAGGCCCTGGCGCACGTCGTTGTGCATGGCCATGGCGTCCTCGAGCTTGCTGTAGGTCATGACGTAGAGGATCGGTGCGAAGGTTTCTTCCTGCACGATGTCCCAGTGGTTCTCGGCGCGCACGATGGCCGGTTCGACGAAGAAGCCGTCCCGGTCGAGCTGCTTGCCGCCGGTCAGGACTTCGCCGCCGGCCGCCTTCGCGGCCTCCAGCGCGTCCAGGTACCGATCGACGGCGGCCTGGTCCGTCAGGGGCCCCATCAGCGTGCCTTCGTCGAGCGGATCGCCGATCGGCACCTGCTTGTAGGCGTCGACCAGCGTTGCGATGACGTCGTCGGCGATCGACTCGTGCAGGAACAGGCGTCGCGTCGACGTGCACCGCTGGCCGGCCGTGCCGACGGCGCCGAACACGATGGCCGGCACGGCCAGCTTCAGATCGGCGGTCTCGTCGACGATCATCGCGTTGTTGCCGCCGAGTTCGAGCAGGCTCTTGCCCATGCGCGCGGCCACGCGTTCGCCGACCATCCGTCCGACCTGGCTGGAGCCGGTGAACGACATCAGGTCGACCCGCTTGTCGTCGATGAACTTCTGCGACAGCTCGTGGCCGTTCTCCATGAAGCTGGTGAAGATCGGCGGGAAGTCCGTGCCCTCCAGCGCTTCGTTGGCGATGTTCTGGACCGCCGCGCAGCAGAGCACGCCCTTCGGCGACGGCTTCCATACGGTGGCGTTGCCGCAGACCGCCGAGAGCAGCGCGTTCCAGGCCCAGACCGCGACCGGGAAGTTGAACGCCGTGGCAACGCCGACGACGCCCAGCGGATGCCACTGCTCGTACATCCGGTGGCCGGGACGTTCCGAGTGCATGGTCTTGCCGTACAGCATCCGCGACTGGCCGACCGCGAAGTCGCCGATATCGATCATTTCCTGCACTTCACCATCGCCCTCGGGCTTGATCTTGCCCATCTCCATCGAGACGAGGCTGCCCAGCGGGTCCTTGTACTTGCGCAGGGCTTCGGTCACCAGGCGCACGGCTTCGCCGCGCTGGGGGGCCGGAACCTGGCGCCAGGCCTTCGCGGTTTCCACGGCCTGGTCCATGACGCGCTCGTAGTCGGCCTCCGACGCGGCGTGAACGCGCGCGATCACCTCACCGGTCGACGGGTTGATCGATTCGATCGTGCCGGCATCGGTAGTGGTCGACCACTGGCCGGGTCCGAAACAGGCTCCCGGGTTTTCGGCCTTCAGGCCAAGAGCTTCGAGGATCGTGCTGGCGCGCTGGTTCATGCGGGCTCCTTTGCAAGTCGTGAATGAGTCGGTTGAATTCGGTTCGTGGTCCGGCTCGCCGGCGCTCGACGTTGCGAGTCCTGCGTGCGCTCCGCCTTCCAGCCGCGGCGACCGGCGAGAATCGGCGGTCGGACACGCGGCGTGCCGTCCGGACCCGGAATTGCGGGCGCGCGTCGGCGGCCGCGTCAGCCGGCCATTATCGCATCAACGGGACGCGCCTGCTCCGGCGCCGGCGGTCAGTGTTCCGCGAGCCAGTCGCCGGTGCGCCGGGCCAGCAGCTCGAGAACCGCCTGGGTCCCACGGACCACCTCGGCCACCGACGCCGAGTCGATCGCTTCGGCGTGGTCGAAGGACAGCCGGCCCACCCGGTCGGCGGAGGCACTCTCGTACAGGCGTGCATCGGCCTGGGCTGCGACGGCGAGCGATCCGGAGGCGTCGCGGGCGATCTCGAAGCGGCGCAGATCGATGACCAGCGTCCGGTCGGAGCCGCTGGCGCTGGCGCCGACCTGGGCCAGCACCTCGGCGTCGCGGAGATAGCGGACCAGTGCGGTCCGGACCAGCTCCGGGGCCGGCGCGACCCAGCGTGCGGTGGGGTGGACCTGGAGTTGTCCGTCGGGGGTGCGAACGAGAACGCGTGCGGAATCTCGGACCGGGTCCGTCTCCGGTCGGGCGATGTTCAGCGTCCAGGGGCGGGACGCCCCGTGCCGGCCGGGTTCGACCTCCAGCCGCGGGTCGACCAGGTGGACCGGCTCGTTTTCGGGCAGGATCGAGCAGCCGCCCAGGCCGAGGATCGCGCCGAGAAGCAGGGCCAGGGACAGGGACGGTATCGCTCGCGCCCCGCCTATCGGGAACCGTCCGGCGAAGCGGGCCGCGTCGCGAACATGCATCGAAGGGGTCATTGGATCGGGAACTCCTCGGGTTGCTCGCCGCCGAGCAGGAAGCGGGCGGGGTCCTGTTCGATCTGCCGGACGAGGTCCGACAAGCGTCGGACCAGCTGGCGGATATCTTCCAGTCCGCCGCCGAGCTGGCGCATGCCGACACCCCCGATGCGACTGAGCTCGTCCTGGTTGCTGGCCACGATCCGGTCGAGGCGGCCGGTCAAGGACTCGAGATTGGCGAGGGTGCGTTCGAGCTGGCCCCGAAGCTCCGGAAGCCCTTCGACCAGCCCGCGATCGATCTGCGCCACCGCGCCATCGACGCGCGCGATGGTCGCGTCGAGCCGATCGATCAGCTCGGGCAGGACCTGTCCGGCTTCGGCGGCGCCGGCCAGCAGCCGGTTCAGGTCGCTTTGCGGATCGTTCAGCGTCGCGCTGAAGCGTTCGACCTGGACCAGGGTCTCGCGGACCCGGTCCAGGTTGGACTCGTCGAACAGTTCGCCAAGCTGGTTCATGATGCGGTTGGCGGTGACCACGATGCCTTCGGAGGATTCGACCAGCCGGTTCAGCGGTGAGACCCGCGATTCGATCCGCGGCAGACCCCGTCGCTGCGCCTCGAGCAAGGGCGCATCGGGCGAGCCCCCGGTGAGCTGGATGACGGCGGTCCCCGTCAGGCCCGTCAGGCGCAGGGTGGCGACCGTGTCGCGGTGGATGGGTACCGCGCCCTCGATCTCGACCACGACCCGGACCTGGCGCACGTCGCCGGGGTAGAGCTCGATATCGGCGACCCGGCCGACGTTGACTCCGTTGTAGACCACCGAGCTGCCCTCGGACAGCCCCATCACCGAGTCCTCGAACAGGATCTCGTAGCGGTCCCAGGCCTTGTCGGTCGCGAAGCGCGCCGTGAACAGGCCGAACACCACCGCGGCCAACGCGACCACGACGGTGAATGCTCCGATGATGACGAAATTGGCTCGCGTTTCCATCCGGGACCTTCTAGTGACGGCCGTGCTGTGCGGCGCGCGCACGCGCACCGTGGAAGTATGCCTCGATCCACGGGTGGTCAAGACCTTCGATCTCCTCCAGTGGTGCGGCGGCCAGGACGCGGTGATCGGCCAGGACCGCCACCCGGTCGGTGATCGCGTACAGCGTATCGAGATCGTGGGTGATCAGGAAGACGGTGAGCTCCAGCGCCTGCTGGAGCGTGCGCAGCAGGCGGTCGAACTCGGCCGCGCCGATCGGGTCCAGGCCGGCGGTCGGTTCGTCGAGGAACAGGAGCTCCGGCTCCAGGGCCAGCGCACGGGCGAGGGCGACCCGTTTCCGCATGCCGCCGGACAGTTCGGACGGCATCTTGGCGCAGGTCGATTCCGGCAGTCCGGCGAGCTGGATCTTCGACCGGGCCAGGTCGCGTCGAAGCTGGAGGGGTAGATCGGGCTGGTGCGTCTGCAGCGGAAGCTCGACGTTTTCCTGCACGGTCAGGGACGAAAACAGCGCGCCGTCCTGGAACAGTACGCCGGCCCGCCGGGCAAGCTGCTGCTGCGCCGCATCGGAACCGTCCATGGGCGCGCCGAAGACCTCGATGCGACCGGCGGTCGGCTTGCGAAGCCCGAGGATGCACCGCATGAGGACCGACTTCCCGGTCCCCGAGCCGCCAACGACGCCGAGGATCTCGCCGGGGCGGACGTCGAGGTCGAGCCCGCGATGCACGACATCGTCGCCGAAGCGATTGTCCAGGCCGCGAACGCGGACGAGCGGGTCGGGCGCGTCGCTCACCACCCCATCTCCATGAACCAGACCGCGGCGAACGCATCGAGCACGATCACCATGGTCAGGCTGCGGACGACGGCCGTCGTGGTGTGCTCGCCGACCGATTGCGCGGTACCGCTCACCCGCAGGCCTTCGAGGCAGCCAATGAGGGCGATGACGAAGGCGAACAGCGGCGCCTTGATCATCCCGACCAGGTAGTGCTGCAGCGTTAGCGTCTGCTGGACGCGCTCGATGTAGAGGGCGAGATTGATGTCCAGCGAAACCACCGACACCACGAGTCCGCCGAACAGGCCGGCCAGCGTGGCGAGAAAGGTCAGCAAGGGCAGCGCGATCAGCAGCGCGACCAGGCGCGGCAGGACCAGCACGTCGACCGTATCGAGGCCGAGGGTGCGGATCGCATCGATCTCCTCGCGCGACTTCATCATGCCGATCTGGGCGCAGAACGCGCTCGCGGTGCGTCCCGCGAGCAGGATCGCGGTCAGCAGAACGCCGAACTCGCGGGCGAACGCGAAGGCGACCAGGTCGACGACGAACAGTTCGGCACCGAAGTCGCGCAGGACCGTGGCACCGAGGAAGGCGATCACCGCGCCGATCAGCGAGGCCAGCAGGACCAGCAGCGGGGCGGCGTCGAGGCCGGTCTGTTCGACGTGGTAGACCACCGAGGTCAGTCGCAGGCGGGCCGGACGCAGCGCGGTCCTGGCCAACCGGTGCATGACCAGGCCGAGGAACCCGAGCAGCTCGCGGGTGGCCTGCAGGATGCCCGCCACCGCGCGGCCGATGCGCTCGAGGACCTGGCGCCACTGGGCGTCCACGTCCGGGGCGGCCGCCGGCCGGTCGTCGCAGGCCGAGTCCACGGATTCGAACACCCGCTGCCAGCGCTCGGGCAGGCCGGCGCGGGCACCTCCGTGCTCGCAGCGCAGCGTCAGCCGTTCCAGCAGCAGCGCACCGGATGCATCGAGACGAGTGATCCCGCTGAAGTCCAGGCGCGCCGCCCGGCGAGCGGCCCGTTCGACCGGTTCGACCAGGTCGGTCGCATGGGGCAGGGTCCAGTCCCCGATCGCGCGCAGCACGGTCGAGCCGTCGTCGTCCTCGATCCGCAGTTCCGGTGCGCCGGACGAGCGAGCCTCATCCACCATCGGCGACCTCCAGCAGGTCCTCGTCCTGGTAGTGGGGGTTGTTGACGCGGGTCGTGACCGGGTGGGCGCGCAGCGAACCGTCCGGCGGTGGCCGCACGACCGCCTGTGCGTCGTCCTCGCTTCCCTCGAGCCAGGCCCCGATCGACGGGCCGTCGAGCAGCACCGGCGCGCGATGGTGGCCGATGTCGCGAAGCAGGGCGTTCGGACTCGTGGTGACAATGGTGCAGCTTTCCATCGTCTCGTCGTTGCCGGTCGGACTACGGTCCCACAGGCCGGCCAGGGCAAGGATCGGCGCGTCGGTCGGCAGCACCCGCCAGGGCTGCCGCGGCCGCGTTCGCTGGTCCCATTCGTAGAACCAGCTGAGCAGGATCACGCATCGCTGGCCGCGCTTCCAGGCCGTGCGGAAGGTCGGCTTGCCGGTCACGGTCTCGGCAAACGGCGTATCGGGCTCGCTCCGGCAATTGGCGGTCGAGAACTTGGGCAGGTCGCCCTTGAGCCAGTAGGGCACGAGGGGCCAGACCAGCGAATCGACCCGGCGTTCTCCCTCGGCGCTGCGAACGGCCGGCAGCGTCCGCCAGTCGACGCCGTCGCGGCTCCGCGTGCTCGGTGCGATGTTGAGGCGGCGCTCGCCGCCGTCCGGGGGGGCACCGGCAAGCGACAGGTAGCGCCACACGGTGCGCCAGTCGAAGTCCAGTCCTCCCCGGCCGCACATGGTCGGTCTCCCGCGCTCGATCCTGGCCGTGATTGTAGCGAAGGCGCCGCGCCGGGCCTCGCCGTTGAATCGTGCTGTGGGCATCGACACGCGGCGGTTTCAGGGGGTATAATTGAGGGCTTGCTGTACCAAACAAGCCGGACTGCAGCTCGTGGGCACGGAAAGCGTGGCCCGGGTTCGAGGGTCGCCAGACCCGTCGACCGAGCCGCCGCTGCAGCGAAGGCATCGATGAAAACTGCGACCTGATTCACGAGGAGTTGCACATGCCCAAGATGAAATCCAACCGGGGCGCTGCGAAGCGGTTCCGCAAGACCGGCAGCGGGCGCATCAAGCGCAAGCACGCCTTCCACAGCCACATCCTGACCAAGAAGGACACCAAGCGCAAGCGTCGCCTGCGCTCGACGTCGTTGGTCGCGAAGGCCGATGAAAAGGCCATTCGCAAGATGCTTCCCAAGCTCTAAGGAGAACGAGACATGGCACGAGTAAAACGTGGAGTGGTTGCACGCCGTCGTCACCGCAAGGTCCTGAGTCGCGCCAAGGGCTATTACGGCGCACGCCGCAAGGTCTTTCGCGTCGCCAAGCAGGCGGTCATCAAGGCCGGTCAGTACGCCTACCGCGATCGCCGTCAGCGCAAGCGCGATTTCCGTTCGCTGTGGATCCAGCGCATCAACGCTGCGGCCCGCGAGCACGGCCTGTCCTACAGCCGGTTCATCAACGGGCTGAAGCGGGCCGAGATCGAGATCGATCGCAAGATGCTGGCCGAGCTGGCTGTCAACGACAAGGTCGCGTTCAAGACCCTGGCCGAGAAAGCACAGGCTCAGCTGTCCTGATCGGGCGGCCTTGCAGCCGTGGCCGCACCCGATCTTGATTCCATGCGCAGCTCCGCCCTGGCCGACGTGGCCGGGGCGGAGTCTTCGCGTGCGCTCGACGACGTCCGGGTCGCCTGGCTCGGAAAGAAGGGGCGGCTGACCGCCGAGCTCAAGGCGCTGGGCGGCCTGCCGGCCGACCAGCGGCGCGAGGTCGGCCAGGCCGTCAACGCGCTGAAGCAGGACCTCGCCCAGGCCATCGAGGCGCGCAAGGCCGACCTCGATCGCGCCGCCCTGGACGCTCGCCTTGCCGAGGAAACGCTGGACGTGACGCTGCCCGGACGGGCGGTCGATCCCGGCGGGCCGCATCCGGTCTCGCGGGCGATGTCCCGAATCCTCGAGATCTTCCGCGGACTGGGCTTCGCGGTCGCCGATGGGCCGGAAGTCGAGGACGACTACCACAATTTCGAGGCCCTGAACTTTCCGGAGCATCACCCGGCCCGGGCGATGCACGACACGTTCTACCTGCCCGATGGGCGTCTGCTTCGCACGCACACGTCGCCGGTCCAGGTCCGGGTGATGAAGGAGCAGGCGCCGCCGGTCCGGATCGTCGCGCCGGGGCGCGTGTTCCGGAGCGATTCGGACCAGACCCACACCCCGCAGTTCCACCAGGTCGAAGGCCTGCTGGTCGACGAGGACGTCACCTTCGCCGACCTGAAGGGCCTGCTGGCCGCGTTCGTCAACGAGTTCTTCGAAGACGACCTCGAGATGCGGCTCCGTCCGTCGTATTTCCCGTTCACCGAGCCGTCGGCCGAGGTCGACATCCGTTGGCGCAACGCCGACGGAAGCGCTGGGCGCTGGCTCGAGGTCCTGGGCTGCGGCATGGTCCACCCGAACGTCCTGACCCACTGTGGCGTCGATGCCGAGCGCTACACCGGCTACGCGTTCGGGCTGGGGGTGGAACGGTTCGCCATGCTTCGCTACCGGGTCGACGACCTTCGCCTGTTCTTCGACAACGACGTGCGATTCCTGGCCCAGTTCCGCTGAGCGGGCCGGGCACGCACTCCGAATCCTGGAGACGTTTCCATGCGTTTCAGCTATGAATGGCTCAGCGACTGGGTCCGGAGCGGCCGGACGGCCGAGCAGGCCGCCGAGCGGCTGACCGCGGCCGGCCTCGAGGTCGACGACCTGGTCCGGCTCGGTGATGGGCTCGACGGAGTCGTCGTCGGCCGGATCGCGGCCTGCGAGCCGCACCCGGACGCCGATCGCCTGCGGGTCTGCACCGTCGATGTCGGTGCCGACGAGCCGTTGGGCATCGTCTGCGGAGCGCCGAATGCGCGCGAGGGCCTGGTCGCGCCGGTCGCCACGATCGGGAGCCGGCTGCCCAACGGCATGAAGATCAAGGCTGCCAAGCTGCGCGGCGTGGCCTCGGCGGGCATGTTGTGCTCGGCGCCCGAGCTGGGTCTCGGCGAGGGTGCCTCGGGCCTGCTCGAGCTCGCCGGCGACCTGCAGCCCGGGCGACCGCTCGCCGACGCCCTGGGCTTGCCGGACCACGTCATCGAACTGGATCTAACGCCGAACCGGGCCGACTGCCTGTCGATTCGCGGCATCGCGCACGAGCTGGCGGCCCTCGAAGGGGCCGAGCTCACGCCGCCCGCGCTGGGAGCAGTCGATGCGGTCGGTGACCGCGAACTGCCGATCGAGCTGGGCGACCCTGCGGGCTGCCCGCGCTACGTCGGACGGGTCATCGAGGGGGTCGATCCGACCGCGCAGACGCCGCCGTGGATGGTCCAGCGCCTGGAGCGCTGCGGAATCCGCAGCCTCGGTCCGATCGTCGATGTGACCAACTACGTCCTGCTCGAACTCGGCCAGCCGATGCACGCGTTCGATCTGGATTGCCTCGAGGGCGGAATCCGTGTGCGCCGCGCCGAAGCTGGCGAGACGCTGGAGCTGCTCAACGAACAGCGCATCGAGCTCGACGACGAATTGCTGGTCATCGCCGACCACACCGGTCCGGTCGCCCTGGCCGGCATCATGGGTGGTCAGCCCAGCGCCGTGACCGATTCGACCCGCGATATCCTGCTCGAATCGGCCTGGTTCGCGCCGGCGGTGATCACCGGCAAGGCGCGCCGCTTCGGCCTCGCCACCGACTCCTCGCACCGCTTCGAGCGCGGCGTGGACCCGGAGCTGCAGGCTGTCGCGCTCGAGCGCGCGACCGCGCTGATCCTCGACATTGCAGGTGGAACGCCCGGTCCGACGATCGATGTCCGATCGGACGCCCATCGGCCTGTGCAGCCGGCCATCGAGCTTCGCCCCGATCGCGTGAATCGCCTGCTCGGGACGGACCTGGTGCGTGAGGACATGCTCGACGTCCTGCGCCGTCTCGGCATGCAGATCGACGAGGGTTCCGACGATGAGCGTGTCACGGTTCGCCCGCCGTCGCGGCGGCGAGACCTGGAAATCGAGGTCGACCTGATCGAAGAGATCGCCCGCGTGGTGGGCTACGACCGGCTGCCGACCCGGGCGCCCGGCGGCCGGCTCCGTGCCGCGGCGCCCAGCGAGCGCTCGACCCCGCTGTCCGTGATCGACCATTCTCTCCAGGCGCGCGGATTCCGGGAAATCATCAGCTGGAGCTTCGTTCCGCGCGAGTCGCTGGAGCGACTGGGCCTGGACGAGCGCGCCCAACCGCTGGCCAATCCCTTGAGTCGCGACATGGCGGTGCTGCGCACCAGCCTGCTTCCCGGGCTCATCGCGACCGCGTCGTCCAACCTGCGCCACCAGCTCCGCCGCCTGCGCCTGTACGAGACCGGTCACGTGTTCGAAGCGGGCCGGGACGGCGACTCCTTCGTGGAGACCCGCCGCCTGGGCCTGGCGATGGCCGGGGACGCGGTCCCCGAGGCGTGGCACGTCGAGCGCCGCGCGGTGGATTTCTTCGACCTCAAGGGCGAAGTCGAACAGTTGTTCGCGCTGGCCGGTCAGGCACCGGAATCGCTCGAAGTCGGTCCGGACCATCGCCCGTGGCTCCACCCGGGCCAGGGCGCGTCGATCGCGATCGATGGACGGTCGGCGGGCTGGATGGGGCAGCTCCATCCCGCGCTGGCCGATGCGTTCGAACTGGACCTTCCGCTGTTCGTTGCCGAGATCGATCTCGAACCCCTCCAGCGCCGCGAGCTGCCGGAATACGCCGGACTGGCGCGCTTTCCGTCGGTCCGGCGCGATCTGGCGCTGGCCGTTCCGGACGAGCTGTCGGCTGCCGATCTCGTCGCTGCGGTCCGTTCGGCCGCCGGTCCGCTGCTGGCCGAATGCAGGATATTCGACACGTACCGCGGAAAGGGGATAGAATCGGGCTTCAAAGGGATCGCTATAGGCTTGATTCTTCGCGATGTTTCGCGCACCCTTACCGATGGCGACGCCGATGGGGTCGTCGACGGGGTGATCAAGACCCTGAAGGAAGCGCACGGAGTGATGCTGAGAGGGTAAGCAATGGCATTGACCAAGGCCGACCTGGCCAACAGTCTGTTCGAGGAAGTGGGGCTGAACAAGCGCGAGGCAAAGGAGTTCGTCGATGCCTGGTTCGAAGCCATCCGTGACGCACTCGAGGCCGGCGACAACGTCAAGTTGTCGGGCTTCGGCAATTTCCAGTTGCGCGACAAGCGCCAGCGACCCGGGCGAAATCCGAAGACCGGCGAGGAGATTCCGATCTCCGCACGACGCGTCGTGACGTTCAAGCCGGGACAGAAACTGCGCGGAAGGGTGGAGGCCTATGCTGGATCCGGGGAGTAATCAGGAACTGCCGCCGATTCCGGCGAAGCGGTACTTCACCATCGGCGAGGTCAGCGAGCTCTGCGCGGTCAAGCCGCACGTTCTGCGTTACTGGGAGCAGGAGTTTCCGCAGCTCAAGCCGGTCAAGCGGCGTGGAAACCGTCGCTACTACCAGCGTCATGACGTGATCATGATCCGCCAGATCCGCAGCCTGCTCCACGAGCAGGGGTTCACCATTCTCGGCGCGCGCCAGCGCCTGGAAGGCGAGGCGGCCCAGTCCGACGTCTCGCGCAGCCAGCAGCTGGTGCGGCAGGTTCGAAGCGAACTGGAAGACATTCTCCAGGTGCTTCGCCGCTGACGCGGTGCCTGTCCAGCCGGTATAATCCACGCCCGGTACGACGATACGGATCGTCGCAGAAGTTCGACCCCGCAGTTTCCGGTCGGAGCGTAGCGCAGCCTGGTAGCGCACCACAATGGGGTTGTGGGGGTCGCGAGTTCGAATCTCGCCGCTCCGACCACTTTTCACTCGCGCCGGCCGCCCCCGGGCCGCGCGCCGGGACGGGTTGAAATTCCCTGTCCGAAGGCTCACCTGACGTTGATCGGGCGTCGCCATACTCGCAGCTCAACGGCGACCGGCCGTGCCCTTGGATCACCCAGGATCGCAGACATGAAGAGCAAGTCACAGGTCGTATCGATGCCCGACATCGCTTCGCAGCCGAACACGCAGGCTGCGGGCGCACTGGACTGGGTCGGGATGAACGAGATCGAGATCCCGATCCGTCTGGCGGCCGGGGGCGCAGGCGACATTCGTTGTCCGGCCCGGGTCAGTGCCTTCGTGAACCTGGCCCGTCCCGAAGTGCGAGGCATCCACATGTCGCGCCTCTACCTGCATCTCGACCGGACACTGGCCGAGCACAGCGTCACCCCGATGTCGCTGCATCATCTCCTGCGGGACTTTCTCGAATCCCATGCGGATTTGAGCACGCGTGCCATGGTCCGGATCGACTTCGAGTACCAGGTCCGCCGTCCCGCACTGGCCAGCGACAACGCCGGCTGGCGTTCGTACCCGTTCAGCATCATCGCGACGCTGGATGGGCGCCAGTTCGATGTCGAAGTGGCCTTCGAGGTGACCTATTCCAGTACCTGCCCCTGCTCGGCGGCGCTTGCCCGCCAGCTGATCCAGCAGCAGTTCGAGAAGGATTTCGATGCCGACCGCCCGCTGGACCGCGCCGACGTGCTGGAATGGCTGGGCAGCGAGAACGGCATCATGGCCACGCCGCACAGCCAGCGCTCGATCGCCGATGTCCGGGTCCGCTTCGCACCGGGCTTCCAGGCGTTCCCGTTCGACGAGTTGATCGACACGCTGGAGAACGCGTTGAAGACGCCGGTGCAGACCGCGGTCAAGCGCGAGGACGAGCAGGAGTTCGCCCGCTTGAATGGCCAGAACCTGATGTTCTGCGAAGACGCCGGGCGTCGTGTACAGGGCGCCCTCGACGCTCACGACCGGATCGTCGATTTCTGGGCCCGTTGCCGTCACTTCGAGAGCCTGCATCCGCACAACGCCGTCGCGATCGTCACCAAGGGCGTCGACGGCGGCTACAAGCCGATCGACGGTTACCCCGAAGGCTGGGATTGATGCGATGACGGTGCCGCGGCGTCAGTGCCGCGGCATTTCGACCAGTTCGATCGATCCATTCGTCACCTCGATCACGCTCCCGTGGTCGAACCAGTCGCCGAGCACCATTCGCTGGACGTGCCGTCCACCGATCCGGGCGTCGTGCACGCCGGGCCGATGCGTGTGACCGTGGATGATCCTATCGACCCCGGAGCGTTCGAACAGGTCGATGACGGCCCGGTCGTTCACGTCCATGATCGCGGGGTCCGCGCGCCGGGTCTTCAGCCCGCTCACCCATCGATAAGTCCTTGCCAGCCCGCGCCGTAGCCAGGCCGGCCGCGCCAGCTGTCTTCGCTGCCATTCCGGATCGCGGACCCGGGCCCGGAACCGCTGGTAGGCGGTGTCGTCGGTACACAGTACGTCGCCGTGGAGGAGCAGGCAGGACGCCCCGGCGAGTTCGATGCGGACCGGCTCGACGAGTCGAGCCATGCCCGCCGATCGACAGTAGTCGTCGCCAAGCAGGAAGTCCCGATTTCCGGCCAGGAAGCCGATGTCCACGCCGGCGGCTGCGGTGTCTGCAAGGGCGGAAGCGATCCGTTGCTCGAAGGGGCCCGCCGCATCGTCGCCCACCCAGACCTCGAACAGGTCGCCGAGGATCAGCAGGCGCTGCGCGAAGCGCGCCCGCCGACGCAGGAAGTCGAGGAACTGCTCGGTGATGTCGGGTCGACCGACCTGCAGGTGCAGGTCGGAAATGATCAGGGTGTGCGGCGACGTGGCGCTCAACGCGTCGTTCCGCGGTTCCCGGTCACTCGATCTCGACGCGTTCGATGACCACGGGCTCGACCGGCACGTCGGAGTAGGGCGGACGGCTGGTCGTCTCGACCGCGCGGATGGCGTCGACCACGTCCATGCCGTCGGTGACCTGGCCGAACACCGCGTAGCCCCAGGTGCGCCCCGACTGGGTGCCGCGATGGTCCAGGGAGGGGTTGTCGACCGTGTTGATGAAGAACTGCGCGGTGGCCGAGTGCGGCATGCCGGTGCGCGCCATCGCGACCGAGCCCCGCTTGTTGGTCAGGCCGTTGTCCGCTTCGTTGGTGATCGGGTCGCGGGTGGACTTCTGATTGAACTCGGGATCGAAGCCGCCGCCCTGGATCATGAAATTGCGGATGACCCGGTGAAAGATCGTCCCGTCGTAATGGCCCGACCTGGCGTACTCGAGGAAGTTCTCGACGGATATCGGCGCCTCCTCTTCGTAGAGTTCGATGGTGATCGGGCCCATGGACGTGTGCAGGACCACGGTGGGGCGCTGTTTCATGAACGGATTTTCCGACGCATCGTCCTGCGCCGCGACGAACGGAGCAAAGGCGGCAAGGGCAAGAAAGACGGCGGCAAGGGGTTTCTGGATTGCATTCATCCGGTGGTAGTCCTCGATCGAAGTCGACCGCGGAATGATACCCGATCCGTACCCCTTCGCCGCCGGCGCGGTCCGCCCGGCGAGCCCCCGGCGCCGGCGCGCGGCGATACACTGCCGCCATGAGTGCTGCACGCGTCGAATCCATTCGCTTCGCCGACGACCGTCTCGACCTGCTGGACCAGAGACGCCTGCCCGCGGAAGAGCGGTGGCTGCCGATCGAGTCGGCGGCCGACGCGACCGCGGCCATCCGCGACCTGGTGGTACGGGGGGCACCGGCGATCGGCATCACCGCCGCCTATGCCTGCGTCCTGGCGGCCCGGCACCGGGGCGACGACCGAGCGGCGTGGGATGCGGACCTCGATGCGCTGGTCGCTGCACGTCCGACCGCGGTGAACCTTCGCTGGGCGGTCGAACGGATGCGTCGCGCGGTCGAAGGCTCGCCCGGTGCCGCGCTGGAAGCGCTTCGCGCGGAGGCGCGCCGACTGCACCGGGAGGACCGATCGGCCAACGAAGCGATGGCGCAGCACGGTGCAGGGCGGATCGAAGCGGGGTCGACGGTACTGACCCACTGCAACACCGGTTCGCTGGCCACGGGCGGAACCGGCACGGCGCTGGGCGTGATCGTGCGCGCCTGGCGCGAACAGCGGCTGAAGCGCGTGCTGGCCTGCGAGACCCGGCCCTGGTTGCAGGGCCTGCGGCTGACGGCCTGGGAGCTGGCACGCGAAGGCGTTCCCGCCGAAGTCCTCGTCGAAGGCGCCGCCGCCGGCCTGATGCAGCGCGAGCGTGTCGACTGGGTGATCACCGGCGCGGACCGGATCACCGCCAACGGCGATGTCGCCAACAAGGTCGGCACGCTGATGCTGGCGGTGCTGGCAAGGCGGTTCGGTGCGCGGATGATGGTCGTGGCACCGCTGTCGACGCTGGATCCGCAGACGCCGGACGGCGCCGGGATCGAGATCGAGCAGCGCGAGGCGAGCGAGATCTGGCGTGCGGCGGGGGTCGAGGCGCCGCCGCCGGGAGTCGACGCCTGGAACCCGGTCTTCGACGTGACGCCGGCCGAACTGATCGATTGCATCGTGACCGAAAAGGGGGTGATCGAGCCACCCTTCGACGGCCGGATCCGGGGGCTGTTCGACGGCGCATGAGCAGGGTGCGTCGGGACCCCTCGGCGTGGTAGAATTCAAGGGTTGTTGCAGGTCGGATTCCTGGCCGGTTCCCGGCTCGGGAGGCATGCTGGTTTGACCTGATAAAAACGAACAAGAACAACGAATTGAACGCAGTTTCTCCGGCCCATTCCAGATTGCGATCGCATGGCTGAACTCGCCCAGGAAATCCTCCCGGTCAATCTCGAAGACGAAATGCGTCAGTCCTACCTGGACTACGCGATGAGCGTCATCGTCGGACGCGCGCTTCCCGACGTGCGCGACGGGCTCAAACCGGTCCATCGCCGCGTGCTCTACGCCATGCACGTGCTGGGCAACGACTACAACAAGCCGTACAAGAAATCCGCTCGCGTCGTCGGTGACGTCATCGGTAAGTACCACCCGCACGGCGACACCGCGGTCTACGACACCATCGTGCGCATGGCGCAGCCGTTCTCGCTGCGCTACATGCTGGTCGACGGCCAGGGAAACTTCGGCTCCGTCGACGGCGATTCGCCGGCCGCGATGCGGTACACGGAAGTCCGGATGGCCCGGCTCGCGCACGAAATGCTCGCCGACATCGACAAGGACACGGTCAACTGGCTGCCGAACTACGACGAGTCGGAATATGAGCCGGCCGTGTTGCCGACGCGCGTGCCGAACCTTCTGGTCAACGGCGCATCGGGCATCGCGGTGGGCATGGCGACGAACATCCCGCCGCACAACCTCAACGAGGTGACCGCGGCACTGCTCGCTTTGATCGACGACCCGATGCTCGACATCGACGGCATCATGGAGCACCTGCCGGGGCCGGACTTCCCGACCGCGGGCATCATCAACGGTGCGGCCGGAATCGGCGAAGCCTATCGCACCGGCCGCGGCCGGATCTACATGCGCGCGCGCTGCCACTTCGAGGACGAGGAGACCGGGAAGACCAAGATCGTGGTCACCGAGCTTCCTTACCAGGTCAACAAGGCGCGCCTGCTCGAGAAGATCGCCGAACTGGTCAAGGCGAAGAAGCTCGAGGGCATCTCGGAGCTGCGCGACGAGTCCGACAAGGACGGGATGCGGATGGTCGTCGAGCTCAAGCGCGGCGAGGTCGGCGAAGTCGTGCTCAACAACCTGTACCAGAACACGCAGATGCAGTGCGTGTTCGGCATCAACATGGTGGCGCTGGTCGACAACCAGCCCAAGCTGCTCAACATTCGCGAGGTGCTGCAGGCGTTCCTGATGCACCGGCGCGACGTGGTGACCCGCCGGACCCTGTTCGAACTGCGCAAGTCGCGCGATCGCGCCCACATCCTCGAAGGGCTCACCGTCGCGCTCGCCAACCTCGACCCGATCATCGAGCTGATCAAGGCGTCGCCCACGCCTGCCGAAGCGCGTGAGGGCCTCCAGGCCCGGCGCTGGGAGCCGGGACCGGTCGCGGCGCTGCTCGGCGAAGCCGGCGCCGATCTCTCGCGGCCGGAAGACCTGCTGCCCGAGTTCGGCCTCGGGGACGGCGGCTACCAGCTGTCGCCGGCCCAGGCGCAGGCCATTCTCGACTTGCGCTTGCAGAAGCTGACCGGCCTCGAGCAGGAGAAGCTCTCCGACGAATACAAGGAAATCCTGGGCACGATCCGCGAGCTGATCCGGATCCTGTCCGACCCCGATGCGCTGATGCAGGTCATCCGGGACGAGCTGACCGAGATCCGCGACCTCTACGGCGACGAGCGCCGCACGGAGATCGTGGCCGACCAGCTGGACCTGACCATGGAGGACCTGATCACGCCCGAGGACGTGGTCGTCACCCTGTCCCACGCCGGCTACGCCAAGTACCAGCCGCTGGATCGCTACCGCAGCCAGAAACGCGGGGGGCGCGGTCGCAGTGCGGCGAAGACCAAGGACGAGGATTTCGTCGAGCGCTTCTGGGTCACCAACACGCACGACACGCTGCTGGTGTTCACCAGCGCCGGGAAGGTCTACAAGACCAAGGTCTACGAATTGCCGCAGGCGGGTCACAGCTCGCGCGGACGACCGATGGTCAATCTGTTGCCGCTGGATCCCGACGAGCGGATCAACGCCGTGTTGCCGACCCGCGAGTTCCCGGACGACTGGTTCGTGTTCTTCGCAACGCGGTCCGGCCGGGTCAAGAAGACGCCGCTGTCGGATTTCGCCAACATCCGGTCCAACGGCATCTGGGCGATCGAGCTCGAGGGCGGGGACGAACTGGTCGACGTGGCCTTCACGGAAGGCTCGCGGGACATCCTCCTGCTGTCTTCCGCGGGCAAGGCGATCCGCTTCCACGAAGACAAGGTCCGACCGATGGGCCGCCAGACCCGCGGCGTGATCGGTATCCGCCTGCAGGACGACCAGGAGGTCGTGTCGATGCTGGTCGTCGGCGACGGAGCGGACGGCGGCGAGGACGTGCTGGTCGCCACCGCGAACGGCTACGGGAAGCGGACCTCGCTCGACGAATTCCCGGTCTACAACCGGGGCGGACAGGGCGTGATCGGTATCCAGACCACGGGCCGGAACGGTCCCCTGGTCGCCGCGCTGGGCGTGACCGACGAGGACGACGTGATGCTGACGTCCAACAGCGGCACGCTCGTCCGCACCTCGGTCGCCGAGATCTCCAGGCTCGGTCGCAACACCCAGGGCGTGACGCTCATGCGCCTGGGCAAGGACGAGCAGCTGATCGGATTGGCCCGGGTCGCCGTGACCGAGGACGAGGCGCTGGACGAGGACGCGGACGTTGCCGTCGACACGGCCGCCGCCGACGCAGCCGAATCCGGTGTCGATTCCGGAGCCGACGGCGAGGCGTAGGCCATACCGCCTCCGAGCGCTTGCCGTTCGGCGGGCCTTCGGGTACTTTCAACGGGCCGCGTAGCGCGGCCCGATTTCGTACTGGGAGTTCCCCGATGAGTTCAAGCCGTCCGGCGCGGTCGCCGCGTCTTTCCATCCCCCCGTCCATCGCACTGTCGATTCTCCTGCTCGCCGCGGCCGTGACCGGTCCGCTGTCGGCGGCCGAAACCGCCTGGCGCATCGATGCGGAGCAGACCGTGTCCCGGTCGGCCCTGGAGCAGGCCACCTGGACGCGCGACTACGGTGCCTATCGCTGGCTGGTGTTCGACAACGAAACCGGTCGTTTGCCGGACGACGTGAACGGCGAACGCGTCGATTCGCCGTACCGCGTCGGACTGCACGGGGCGCGCTTCGACCCCACCGACCTCGCTCCGGGTTCCGGGTCGAGAACGGCGGCCGGGCAGGGGCTGACGATCGTGCAGCTGCGGGGTCCGGCGCTGCCTTCGGATCTCGAGGAACTCGATCGTGCAGGCCTGGACATCTTCCAGCCGCTACCGGGCCTGGCCTATCTCGCCTGGGCAACGCCGGCCGGCCGCCAGGCTGCCGACCAGCTGCCGTTCGTGCGTGCGGCGGTCGACCTGCCGACCACGCTGAAGACCCAGCCTTCGCTGAAAGCGCGCGGAGAATGGGTCCGCAACGTCAATGTGCATTTCTACAATTCCGGCGCGATTTCGCGTGTGCTCGACGAACTCGGCCGGCAGGCCGGGGTGCGCGTGCTCGACGCGTGGCCGGCGCAGCCGGATCGACGGCTCTACAACGCCGTGATCGAAGCGCCCGCCGCCACCCTCGCGGCCCTGGCCGCCATCCCCGAGGTCGTCGCCCTGAGCTACCTGAGCCCCGAGCCCGAGCTCGAAGACGAGAGCGCGGCCCAGGTGCTCGCCGACAACCTCGATGCCAGCAACATCCCGTTTCCCGGCTACCCGGCCTGGCTCGGGTCGGTCGGCCTCGACGGCAGCGGCGTGACCTGGGCGACCACCGATACGGGGGTCTGGTACGCCCACGGCGACTACAACAGCCGAATCGTCGGCGGCATCAACTACCCGGGCTGCAGCGAGGCCAATCCGGGCGACGACCCGACTTCGGGCGGCCACGGCACGCACGTGACCGGCATCTGGGCGGGTGACGGCACGGCGGGCTTCGTCGACGGCGACGGATTCCTGTATGGCCACGGCATGGCGCCGGGCGCGAGCATCTTCGCCCAGAACCCGATCTGCGGTTCGCAGAACAGCTGGCCGCCGGCCGGCGGTTGGCAGGTCAT
Organism: Halomonas denitrificans; assembly: GCA_019800895.1. NCBI lineage: Bacteria > Pseudomonadati > Pseudomonadota > Gammaproteobacteria > Oceanospirillales > Halomonadaceae > Halomonas > Halomonas denitrificans. The sequence continues at coordinate 134,392 of JAHVKF010000001.1, read as the reverse complement.
GAGCCGTGATGCGCTGCTCGGTGGCGCGGTCGGTTCGAACAATTCCTGGACCTCCGGCGAGGGCACCCAGCACGGCTACCAGGCGACCGAGCGCACCTATGACCTGATGGTGCTGGACGGCAACTTCGACACGCCCTCGGTGCTGGAACCGTTCATGGTGGTGTTCTCGGCCGGCAACTCCGGCGGCTCCGGCGTCACCGCGCCGAAGGAAGCCAAGAACGTGGTGGTGACCGGGGGCACCCAGACCTTCCGCGTGTCCGGCGACGTGGACGCCATCTACGGCTCCTCGAGCCGGGGGCCGGCCGTCGACAATCGCTGGCTGCCGACGATCGCGGCGCCGGGCCAGTCGGTGAGTTCGACGCGCCGGGCCAATGCTTCCCAGTGCGCCACGGCGATCGCCAACACCAATGGTGAGTACTCCTTCTGCACCGGAACGTCGATGGCAGCCCCGCACGCCTCCGGCGCCCTCGTGCTGCTGACCGAGTGGTGGCGCAACCAGTTCGCCGTGGACCCGAGTCCGGCCATGGGCAAGGCGCTGCTGATCAATTCCGCGGTGCCGGTCGGACCGACGCCGCCGCCGAACAACGACTCCGGCTGGGGTCGTATCGACCTGTCGACGCTGGTCGATGACGGCCTGAGCTTCGAGTTCTGGGACCAGACCCAGGTGTTCTCCGCCTCGGGTGAGTCGTTCGTCCGGACCGTGGGCGTGGTCGATCCGGGCCGACCGGTGAAGATCACGCTGGTCTGGTCCGATGCGCCGGGCGCGGTCGGGGCCAATCCGGCGATGGTCAACGACCTCGACCTGACCGTGGTCAGCGGCGGTCAGACCTACCTCGGCAACAATTTCTCGGGCGGCTTCTCCCAGCCCGGCGGCTCGGCCGATCGGCTCAACAACATCGAGCAGGTCACGTTGGCCGCGCCGGGCGGCTCGGCAACGATCACGGTGGATGCATTCAATATCGCCGGCAGCGTGCTTCTCGATCAGCCCGGCGTGACCACCGCACAGCACTTCGCGCTGGTCTGCCAGAACTGTCTCGAGCAGCCGGACTTCACCATGGCGCTGGATCCCGCGGAACTCACCGCCTGCGTGCCGGACAGCCAGGACGTGGTCGTGACCATCGACGGCCTGCTGGGCTTCGACGATCCGGTGACCTTGAATACAAGCGGTCTGCCCGGCGGCGTGACCGGAAGTTTCGATACCAATCCGGTGGTTCCGTCCGGTGTTTCGACACTGACGGTCGCCTTCGGTGGGGGCTCCGCCCCCGGCACCACGACCGCTGCCGTCGAAGGGACGTCGACGACCGGGACCAAGTCGCTGCCGCTCGTGCTCAACACCTTCGATGCGGTGCCGGCAGCACCGGGCCTCGTCTCGCCCGGCGATGGCGCGGTGAACACGCTTCCGGTCCAGACCTTCGAATGGACGGCGGTCGCGCAGGGGCTCGACTACCGACTGGAGGTGGCAACCGATCCCGGCTTCTCGAACGTGGTCCACGACGTGACCACGCGCGACACTTCGGTCGAACTGGCGCTGGATTCATCGACCTTCTATTACTGGCGAGTGACCGTCGACAACGCCTGCGGAAGCGCCGTGTCGACGACCTACAGCTTCAACACGCAGCCGGAGCCGGGTGACTGCCCGATCGGCTCGGCCACGCTGGAGGTCTGGTCCGACGACATGGAGTCGGGCGCCAACGGCTGGACGATGGGGTCGGGGTCGATCCAGAACACCTGGCAGCAGTCGGGCGCGAACGTTCACGGCGGTGCCTTCGCCTGGAACGCCGAGAACCTGGCCACGATCAGCGACCAGCGTCTGGTCTCGCCGCCGATCGCGCTGCCCGGCTCCGATCGCTTGCCGCTCACGCTGCGCTTCTGGAACCACCAGGAGCTCGAGGACGCGAGCGGCGCCTGCTGGGATGCGGCGGTTCTCGAGATCTCGACCGACGGCGGCGCGAGCTGGACGGACCTGAACGGCTCGGCGATCCTGCACCGCGCGCACGACGGAACGGTCAACGACTTCTCCGGCGGACCCAATCCGCTGGCCGGCATGGACGCCTGGTGCGGGGATCCGCGCGCCTGGGACGATTACGTGATCGACCTGTCGGCCTACGCCGACGAGACGATCCAGCTTCGTTTCCGGGTCGGAACCGACGGCACCGTCGGCGGTCGTGCCGGCTGGACCATCGATGATCTTCGCGTGGAGGCCTGCGAGGTCGTGACCGAGGAAATCTTCATCGACGGCTTCGAGACCCCGTAGCGCTCCGGTCGAACGGTCCTCGACCGGGCCACGGGCCCAGGACGAACGAATCGCCGGGGGCGGACAGCCGCCCCCGGTCGGCCCTCGGGCGACCCACATCCACCAGGTCGAGCTCGCAAGGGGCTCAGTCGTCGTTCAACTCGAGTTCGCCGAGGTCGACGTTGCCTTCGGCGACCTGTCGCATCAGGCGCGTCTCGTACTCGACGATGGTGTCGAAGTTCCACTTGTCGGGATCGTAGAACTCGTCGGCATCGCGCGGGAAGCCGGTGCGGTCGATGATCGTGAGCATGCCCGTGAACGCCCGCGATCCGGTCCGCGTCCCGGTCGCATCGCGCATCCGGAACCGCATCTCACGGGCGGTTCGCTCGCGGGTCTGCGCATCGCCGTAGACCGGCAGCAGTTCGCGGTCGAGAATCTGCCGGGCCCGCCGCCGTTCGGACGGATTGAACAGCGCCCAGAGCGAATCGGCGGCGTCCTCGAACTGGGGGTAGCCGCGCTCGGCCGACAGCTCCAGCCACGCCCATCCGCGCAGCGGATCGTACTCGGTGCCTTCGCCGCGCAGGTGCAGGATGCCCACGTTGTATTGGGCGAACTTGTCGGCCCAGTAGGCGGCCGCCTTGTAGTGGGTGAGCGCACCCTCGTGCATGCCGGCCTTATAGGCGCGCTGCGCCAGGATCATGTAGCGCTGACTGGGCGTGTGCTCGTCGTAGGCGTAGAAGCGCTCGCCCGGACGTTCGAGCGCCAGCGTGTCTTCGGCGCAGGCGACCGTCGGCAGCTGGAGGGCGAGGGCGAACAGAATCGGCGTGAATCGGGTCATGGCGGTGCTCCGTCGTTGCGACCATTTCATCTTGCCATGGTCGGGCGCAGGCGGCGTCTACGGGACTTCCGGCACCCGGCGCCGCGATCGGGGAGCGCTACACTGGAGGGCGATCTTCGAATCCGGTCCGCGCGCGGCCCCCAGAAGGAGTCCTTCCAGTGAAACGAACCCTCTTCCTGCTCCTGCCGTTCCTGGCCTCGCTGGCCGCGCCCGCTGCGCTGCCTGCCCAGGACGAGACCCTCCTGCTTCGCTATCCCGATATCCACGGCGACCGCGTGGTGTTCACCCACGGCGGCGACCTGTGGCTGGCGTCCGATCGCGGCGGCACGGCACGGCGGCTGACCAGTCACCCGGGTCTCGAACTGTTCGCCCATTTCTCCCCCGACGGCGACTGGATCTCGTTCACCGGGCAATACGGCGGCGACGAACAGGTCTACGTGATGCCGGCTGCAGGCGGTGAACCGCGCCAGCTGACCTGGTACCCGGCGTCCGGCCCGCTACCTCCGCGCTGGGGCTACGACCACCAGGTCCATGGCTGGACGCCGGATGGCACGGGCGTGGTGTTCCGCTCACTGCGTGACGCGCGCGACTCGTCGGAAGGTCGGCTGTACGTTGTCCCGGTGGAAGGCGGGCTGCCCGAAGTCCTGCCGATGCCGCAGGCCGGGTCGGGCGTGTACGCCGGTGACTCCTCGATGCTCTACACGCCGCTGGCCCGTGATTTCAGGACCTGGAAGCGCTACGAGGGCGGCTGGGCCCAGGACCTGTGGTGGTTCGATCTCGAGCGGGGGGAGGCGCGAGCGCTGACCGACCACCCGGGGACCGATCGCGACCCGATGTGGATCGGCGGGGCAGGGTATTTCGTTTCCGACCGCGGGGACCGGGGCGTGCTGAATCTCTACCGCGTCGATCCGGACAGCGGCGAGGTCGACGCACTGACCGACCATGCCGACTGGGACGTGCGGTGGCCGGGCGATGACGGCCAGGGCCGGATCGTCTACACGCTGGGTGGTGCGCTGCACGTGCTCGACGTGGCCAACGGCGAGGACCGCCGGCTGCGGATCCGGGTGCCGGACGACGGCGTCAACCGTCGCACCCGAGCCGAATCCGTGGCCGACCAGGTGGGCGACGCGGTCCTCAGCCCGACCGGCGAGCGGGTCCTGTTCTATGCCCGCGGCGACCTGTTCAACGCTCCGGTGGATGGCGGCGTGACCCGGGCCGTGACCCGATCGTCCGACGCCCATGACCGCGAACCGGCGTGGTCGCCGGACGGATCCACCATTGCATGGGTGTCCGATGCCGGCGGCGAGGAGGCGATCTGGATCGGGGCCGCGGACGGTGGCGAAGGGCGACGAAGGCTCGATGGCCCGGAGCGGGCCCGGCTCTACGCGCCGAGCTTCTCGCCGCGCGGAGAACACCTGGCCTACTCCGATCACCTGGGCCGAATCTGGGTCCAGCCGGTCGACGGTGGGCGCGCGGTCGAGGTCGGGCGCGACCCCGCCTGGCGCAACCGCGATTACGAGTGGTCGCCCTCCGGGCGCTATCTCGCGTTCAGCCTGACCCGGTCCAACCAGCTGCGCGCGGTCCACGTCCACGATGTCGAGAGTGGGCGAACCCGCCAGGTGACCGAGGGGCTCTTCTCGGAGTACCACCCGGTGTTTTCCAGCGACGGACAGCACCTCTTCGTGCTCGCCGACCGCGAGTTCGCGCCGCAGATCTCCGGCCGGGAATGGAACTTCGCGACCAACAGGGTGACCGGAGTACTGGCCTACGGGCTGACCGACGAGGCCCCGAATCCCTTCGCGCCGGAGGATGCGTCCGACGACGGCATCCTCGACGGCGACGAGGAAGACACGGACGGTGACGACAGGGGGCAGGACAAGAACGAGGCAACGAACGGCGACGTGGAGATCGACTTCGATGGGCTGGCCGAGCGGGTGGTTCGCGTTCCGGTCGAGGCGTCGAACTACGCCGATCTCTGGGCCGTCGACGGTGCGCTGCTGCTGGCCGAAACCGACCCGTTCTACTACGGGCGGGGCTGGTCCACGGCGCCTCGCCTGAAGCGCTACGACCTGGAGGAGGAAAAGACCACGACCTTCATCGAGGACCTCGCCGGCGCCGACCTCAGCGCGGATCGCCGGACGATCATGACCCGCCACGGCAGCGACTGGAAGGTGCGGCCGGTGAAGAACGGCCGCGACGCGACCACGGTCGATCGCTCCGGCCTGGTCGCCGAGATCGATCCGGTCGCCGAATGGCGCACCGCCTTCGACGAGACCTGGCGCCGGTTCCGCGATTTCTTCTACGTCGAGAACATGCACGGCTACGATTGGGAAGCGCTGGGCCGCCGCTACCGTATGCTGCTGCCGCATGTCGCGCACCGGGTGGACCTCAACGACCTGCTCGGCGAGATGATCGCCGAGCTCAACGTGTCGCACGCCTACGTCGCCGGCGGCGATCTCGGATTGCCGGACCGTCCCACGGTCGCGCTGCTGGGCGCTCGCCTCGAACTCGACGAACGCTCGCGCCGCTACCGGGTCTCCGAAATCCTGGCCGGTCAGAACGACGAGGCGCGCTACCGCTCGCCGTTGACGGAGCCGGGCAGCGTCGTCGATCCGGGAGCGTATCTGCTTGCGATCAACGGTCGTCCGTTGACCGAAGGCGAGAACCCCTATCGCCTGCTGACCGGCCTCGGCAACGGCCCGCTGGCCCTGACGGTGGCCGACCGTCCCGATGGCGACGACGCCCGCGAGGTGGTGATCCGGCCGATCGACGACGAACAGCCGCTGCACTACCTGGCCTGGGTCCGGGCCAACAAGGCCGCGGTGGAAGCCGCCAGTGATGGCCGCCTGGGCTACCTGCACCTTCCCGACATGGGCGCCGACGGCATCCGCGAGTTCATCAAGTGGTACTACGGGCAGATCGATCGAGAGGGTCTGGTCGTCGACGTCCGCGGCAACGGCGGCGGCAACGTGTCGCAGATGGTCATCGAGCGGCTGGCGCGCAAGCCCCTTTCGCTGGGCTACTCGCGCACCATGCCGGAGCCGACGAACTATCCCTACCAGGCCTTCCGCGGCCACCTCGTGGCTCTGCTCAACGAGAACTCGGCCTCCGATGGCGACATCTTCCCGTACCAGTTCAGGAATGCCGGCCTGGGGCCGCTGATCGGCAAGCGTTCCTGGGGCGGCGTGGTCGGCATCACCAACCACGGGCCGCTGATCGACGGGGGCTCGGTGAACGTCCCGGAATTCGGGTTCCTGAATACCGACGGCGAGTACGTGATCGAGGGCGAGGGCGTGTCCCCGGACATCGAGGTCGACAACGATCCGGCCAGCGTGATCGCCGGAAGGGACCGTCAGCTCGAGACGGCGATCGAGTACCTGCTCGAGCGCGTGGCCATGGATCCGCCGGGCGCGCCGGAGCGGCCGGCGCCGCCGGTCAAGACGCCGTAAGGTTCCTGCGCAACCGCCCGGTCGGCCGGGCGGCTGCTATGCTTCGCGCCGGATCCTCCCGGAACCTGTCCGATGCGAGCTGCACGCCTCCCGACGCTCTTGCTGGTCCTGCTGGCCCCGTTGACGACGACGCTGCCGGCTGCCGCAGCCGACGCCTGGTTGATGACCTACGGCACCGCGGACCGCATCGAGGAACGCTTCGGCCACAACGCGCTGTGGATCCGCGATCCCGAACGCGGGATCGACACGGTCTACAACTTCGGCTTCTTCGATTTCGATACGCCCGGGTTCGTGTTCGACTACCTCCAGGGCGATCTCGTGTACTACGCGGTCGCTCGCGACCCGGTGGAGGAGCTGGCCTACTACCAGTGGCGGGACCGCTCGGTCCGCGCCCAGCTGCTGGATCTCGACGACGCTACGATTCGCAGGCTGAGCGACTGGCTCGAGCAGCGGGTCCAGCCCGACACCCGCGATTTCGCCTACGATTACTACTTCAACAACTGCTCGACACGCATCCGCGACGCGCTGGATTTCGCGCTGGACGGGGCCCTGCGCGAGGCGACCGGGTCGAGGCCGGCGGTGCTGGACCTCCGCCAGCACACGCGACGGCTCGTACGACCGGATCCGGCCCTGTACCTGGGCATCCAGGCTGCGTTGGGCCGTCGCGTCGACCGGCCCCGGACCGCCTGGGAAGAGATGTTCCTGCCCGAGGTGGTGGCGCGCGAGATCGGCGACCTGCGGGTCGATGACGGCCAGGGTGGGACCCGCCCCCTGGTCATCGACGACCGCATGCTCCACGAATCGGCGCGGCCGGATCCGGCGCCGACACCCTCGTTTCCGTGGGGGGCGACCCTGGGCCTGCTCTGCTGTGCGCTGGGCCTGCTGGCGCTTCCGCTCGCGGTATTCCGGCGCCGGGCCGTGCGGCTTGCCGGCTGGCGCGCCTGGCTGGCGTTCAATGCGCTCGGCGGCAGCCTCTTGCTGTACCTGTGGCTGGCGACATCGCATGCGGTGACCGCGGCCAACGAAAACCTCCTGCTGCTCAATCCGCTACTCGGACTGCTCTGGCGCGCCCGCGGCGGCCGCACCGAGCGCGTCGCTGCCGGCCTCATCGCTGCCGGCCTGCTGCTCGCTGTGCTGCTGAAGCTCGTGCCCGGCAACCAGTGGAACCTGGACCTGCTCCTCGCCCTGGTGCCGGCGCAGCTTCTGGCCCTGTGGATCTGGCGGCGCGCGGGCAGCGCTCCGGGCCGCACGGGCGCCTCCTGAAACGAAACCGGCCCCGCGTGGCGGGGCCGGTCGGGTCGAGCGCGCGGGCGGGTCAGGTCCTGCCCGTGGGCACGTCCTGCTCGAACGCGCCGGGTTCGTCTTCGCGCGTGTGCGACTCGACCTTGTCGAGCGCCGCCATCTTCTTCAGGAACGGTGTGGCGACGAGGAAGGCGAGGAAAACCACACCGCAGAAGATCACGATCTGGCGATAGAGCGCCGGGAACTCGGACACCGAGTCGCCGTTGAACTCTCCGGCCAGCAGGCCCGCGATCAGGTTGCCGAGGGCGGCGCCGAAGAACCACATGCCCATCAGCTGGCTGTAGTACTTGCGGGGCGCGAGCTTCGAGGTGGCCGACAGGCCGATCGGGCTGAGGCAGAGCTCCCCGGTGGTGTGGAACAGGTAGGTCAGCAGCAGCCAGGTCGGCAGGACCTGGTCGCCGTCCTGGATCAGCGATGCCGCGATCCACATGAAGGCGAAGCCGAGACCCAGCTGGAGGAAGCCCAGGGCGAACTTCAACGGGATCGACGGATCGAGATTGCGACGTCCGAGGTTGATCCACAGGGCCGAGAAGAACGGCGCGAAGATCAGGATGTAGAGCGGATTCAGCGACTGGAAGACCTCGGCCGGGATCACCAGGCCGAGCATCTCGCGTGCCGTGTAGCGTTCCGCGAACAGGTTCAGCGACGAGCCGGCCTGCTCGAAGCCGGACCAGAACAGGGCCGCGCCGATGAACAGGGCGACCAGCACGATGGTGCGGTTGCGTTCCAGCGTGGTCAGCGAGGGGTCGAAGAGGACCCGGCCGAAGAACAGGGCGGCGACGCCGACGATGGCGTAGACGGTGTACTGCGACAGCGAGACCGCGTCGATCGTGAACACGCCCTCGAGCGCGAGCACGGCGATCAGGAACAGCAGGGCCGTACCCCCGTAGGTGGCCCATTTCATTGCCGCCGTCTGGCCTTCCTTGCCGGGCGGAGTGGGGTGGGGATCCCGGCCGAAGTCACCGAGGTGCCGTTCGGTCCACTTGTAGACGACCAGGCCGGCGATCATGCCCACCGCAGCGGCCGCGAAGCCCCAGTGCCAGCCCATGTTCACGCGCAGGAAGCCGCAGACCAGCGGGCCGAGGAACGCGCCGAGGTTGATGCCCATGTAATAGAGCACGTAGCCGGAATCGCGACGGGATCCACCCTCCGGATAGAGCTCGCCGACGCAGCTCGAGATGTTCGGCTTGAGCAGGCCGGTGCCGATCACGATGAGGATCAGGCCGATGAAGAAGCCGTAGTGCTCGCCGACGAGGCCGAAGCCGGGCAGCGACAGCACCAGGTGGCCGGCGGCAATGATGATGCCGCCGTACCAGATCGCGTCACGCTGGCCGAACACGCGGTCGGCGAGCCAGCCACCGGGCAACGCGGCGAGGTAGACGCCGGCCGTGTACAGGCCGTAGATCGCCGTGGCCGTTGCGTCGTCGAAGCCCAGGCCGCCTTCAGCCAGGGTGGCGACCATGAAGAGCACGAGGAGTGCGCGCATCCCGTAGTAGCTGAAACGCTCCCAGAGCTCCGTGAAGAACAGCGTGCCGAGTCCGGCGGGATGACCGAAGAAGGTCTTGCCCGGCGTGCCGGCAGCGGGTGTCGGTTGATTCATGAAGGTTCCCCGATGAAAGGTTCGTTATGTAGTGTTCGGCCGCCCGTAGTGCGACGACCCCGAGGTCGGCAGGGGTCGGACGGGGCGCCGATCAAGTCCGACAACTTGCCCGAAAAGCCGGGTCCAAGTCAACCGGCGACCGTGATCGACAGGGTCCGTGCGTGCGGACGCGTTCGGTGCTCCCAGAGGAAGATTCCCTGCCAGGTGCCGAGCTCGAGCCGACCGTCTCGAACCGGCACGGTCAACGACGTGCCGGTCAGCGCCGATCGGACGTGCGCCGACATGTCGTCAGGCCCCTCGGCCGTATGGCGATAGCGAGGGTCGCCGTCCGGCGCGAGGCCGGCAAACACGGTCTCGAGGTCATGGAGGACGTCGGGATCGGCGTTCTCGGTGATCAGGAGCGAGGCCGAGGTGTGCAGGATGAACACGTGACACAGGCCGAGCCGAATGCCGCTTTCCCGCACCACCGAGGCCACCTGCCGCGTGACGTCGACCAGCCCCCGGCCCGGCGTATCGATCGAGACCCTCGTCCCGTGCATCAGCCGACCTCGCAGCGCTCGGTCCGCGCCATCGCGTCGCAGGCGATGGCGGCGGCGATTCGCGCAAGCCGATGGGACAGGTCCGGTCGGATCGGGGTCGGCTGCATCGCGGCGTCCGGTGTGGTCGTTTCCAGCCTGCACCCGGGCGGATTCACCCGGGCGTACGGCGTGCGGGCGGGCGGAGCTCGCCCGGGCCGTTCAGGCCAGCTCGACGGCGATCGCGGTGGCTTCGCCGCCGCCGATGCACAGGGAGGCGACCCCGCGCTTGCCGCCGCGCGCCTTCAGTGCGTGGATCAGGGTCACGAGAATCCGTGCACCGCTGGCGCCGATCGGGTGTCCGAGGGCGCAGGCGCCGCCGTGGACGTTGACCTTCTCGTGCGGCAGGTCCAGTTCCTTCATGGCGGCCATGGTCACGGTGGCGAAGGCTTCGTTGATCTCGAACAGGTCGACGTCCGCGGCGTTCCAGCCGGCCTTGTCGAGCACCTTCTTCAGCGCGCCGACGGGGGCGGTGGTGAACCATTCGGGCTCCTGCGAGTGCGTCGCATGGACGACGATCCGGGCAAGCGGCTTCGCGCCGCGCGCACCCGCATCGACTTCGCGCATCAACACCAGGGCGGCGGCACCGTCGGAAATCTTGGACGAACTCGCCGCGGTGATCGTGCCGTCCTTGGCGAAGGCCGGGCGCAGTTTCTCGATCTTGTCGAGGTCGATCCGCCCCGGTTCCTCGTCGACGCCGATCTCGAGCTCGCCCTTGCGGGTGCGGACCGTGACCGGCGCGATTTCGGCGGCGAAGTCACCGGACTCGATGGCGGCCTGCGCGCGTTCGGCCGAGGCGCGCGAGAACGCGTCCTGCTGCTCGCGGGTGAAGTCGTACTTCGACGCGCACTGCTCGCCGAACTGGCCCATCATCTGGCCGTCATAGGGGTTCTGGAGGCCGTCGAAGAACATGTGATCGAGCAGCTGGTCGTGGCCCATCCGCAGCCCTCGCTTGACCAGGTACGGCGCGTTCGTCATCGATTCCATACCGCCGGCAACGACGACATCCGACGAACCGGCGACCAGGGCGTCGTGGCCCTGCATCACGGCCTTCATGCCGGATCCGCAGACCTTGTTCAGGGTCGTGCAGGCGACCGAGATCGGCAGGTCGGCGCCGAGCGCCGCCTGGCGGGCCGGTGCCTGGCCGACCCCGGCCGGAAGGACGCAACCCATCAGCACTTCGGACACCTCCGGGCCTTCGATACCGGCGTCGGCGACGGCGGCTCGGATCGCGGCGCTACCGAGCTGGGGCGCGGAGACGGGAGAGAACTGGCCCTGGAACGAGCCGATGGCGGTGCGGCGCGCGGCCACGATGACGATGGAGTCGGTCATGGATGCTGAATCCGTTGCGAAAAGCCAGTCGGGCATTATCGCAGGTTCGACTCCGCGTCGGGTCGGGCCGGGGCGCGGTCAGGTCAGCTGCAGCGGCCAGAACCAGGTCACCGCGTAGCTGGTCACGATCATCAGGATCACGTTCAGCGGGGCGCCGACCTTGGGAAAGTCGGAAAAGCGCAGCACGCCGGTACCGAAGATCATCGTGTTGGTCTGGTAGCCGACCGGGGTCAGGAAGCTGTTCGAGGCCGCGAACATCACGGCGATGGTCAGCGGAATCGGGTTGAGCTCGAGCATCTCTCCCAGGGCGATCGCGACCGGCACCAGGATGACGACCGAGGCATTGTTGCTGAGAATGCTGGTCAGCAGCGTCGTGACCGCGTAGAGGGCCATGACCACGAAGATCGGGTCCCAGCCGGCGGCGTAGCCGGCCAGCAGCGAACTGACCCAGTCCGCGGCGCCGGACTTGGTCATCGCGATGCCGAGCGGGATGATGCCTGCCAGCAGGAAGATCACGTCCCAGGACACGTCGTCGTACATGTCCTGCTTGGCGATCGTGCCGGTCGCCACCATCGCGATCACGCCGCCGATCGCGGTGAGAACGATCGGCAGCGGCGTCAGCGCGGCGAGCAGGATGACGGCGGCGACGATGCCGCCGGCGATCAGCATCTTGCGGGTGTCGAAGTCGTCCTCGTACTCGTCGAGGACGACCACGTCGGAATTCCTCACCAGCCGGGCCAGCGCGGTCTTGGAAATCTCGAGCAGCGCGATCTCGCCGACGTGCAGTTTTTCCTGGGCCATCCGGCGGGATCGGATCGATCTCGTGTCCAGGCCGATCAGTCGTCCCTGGTAGCGCTTCCAGAAATCCACTGCGCGCGCGGTACGGCCGTTGAACAGTCCGCGATTGCGCAGCAGGATCGGGACCAGCTGCCCGTCCGGTCGCGCCTTGCGCGTGTCTCCGAAGTCCGACAGGACGTCGACCATGTCCTCCTTGATCAGGTCCATGATCTGGCGCACGGTGGCCCGGGCCAGGACGATGTCGCCCGCGCTCACGGCGGTGGAGCGGGCGCGCTTGATCCAGGTCTTTTCCTCGCGGGTGAGTTTCATCACCTCGACGCCGGTCGCGGTCTCGAATTTCGCCTCTTCGAGCGTCTTGTCGATCAGCGGGCTGCCGCTCGGCACCCCCAGTTCGATGACGAAGGTTTCTTCGTCCTGTTCGTTGACCGGTCGCGCATCGCGATTCGGCAGCAGCCAGCGGCCGAGGGTCAGGAAATAGATCAGCCCGGTGACGAGGACGATCAGGCCGACGTGGGTGAACTCGAACATGCCCAGCTGACGTTCCACGCCCGGTTCCTCGGCGAGGATCGCCGAGGCCAGGATGTTGGTCGAAGTGCCGATCAGGGTCAGGGTGCCGCCGAGCATGCCGAAGAAGCTGACCGGGATCAGCACCCGCGAGGCCCGCAGGTTGGAGCGCTTGGCCATGTCGAGCACCAGCGGGATCGCGATCGCGACGGCGGCCGTGTTGTTGATGAAGCCGGAGACCACGCCGACCAGCACGCCGATCACGATCATCTGCCGGATCTCCGAGGTGCCGACCATGGGGAACAGCTTGCGGCCGAGCAGGTGGACCAGGCCGGAGCGCTGGATGCCGCCGGACAGGATGAACATGCAGAGCACGGTGACCGTGGCCGTGCTGGACAGGCCGGACAGGCTCTCGGAAACGGTCGGGAACGCCGCCTCGAGGTCGACGCCGCGCGCCACCAGCCATTCGGAATGGAACAGCACCGGGATCGCCATGACCGTGACCAGGATCGCCAGCGCCGTGACGTCCACCGGAAGCTTCTCGGTGGCGAACAGGTACAGCGCGCAGCCGATGATCACGAACACCAATGCGATTTCGAAGGTCATGCAGGAACCCCGGATTGAGGAGGGCGTAGCGTACCCCAGAACACGAAAGGTTCCGAGGGGTGGGCCGACCGCGCGTGGGCGGCCCCGCGATGCGGCGTCAGCCGCGCTCCTCGACCAGTTCGCGTCCGATCAGCATCCGTCGGATCTCGTTGGTGCCGGCGCCGATGTCGTAGAGCTTGGCGTCGCGCAGCAGGCGGCCGGTGGGATACTCGTTGATGTAGCCGTTCCCGCCGAGGGCCTGGATCGCTTCCAGCGCCACCTCGACGGCACTGCGCGAGGCATGGAGCAGACAGCTTGCCGCGTCGATGCGCGAACGCTCGCCGGCGTCGTAGGCCGCGCCGAGCTGGTAGGCGAAGCCGCGCGAGGACTGCAGCGCGGTGTACATGTCGCCGATCTTGGCCTGCATCAGGCCGAAATCGCCGAGCCGACGTTCGAACTGCTTCCGTTCCCGCACGTAGGGCAGGACATTGTCCATGCAGGCCTGCATGATGCCGATCGGGCCGCCGGAAAGCACGAGCCGCTCCGAATTCAGTCCGGACATCAGGATCTTCACGCCCTCGTGGACGTCCCCGAGGACGTTCGCGGCCGGGATCTCGCAGTTCTCGAAGACCAGCTCGCAGGTGTTCGATCCGCGCATGCCGAGCTTGTCGAGTTTCTGAGCCTTGCGGAATCCCGGCATGTCCTTCTCGACCAGGAAGGCCGTCATGCAGCGCGAGCCGGCGTCCTTGCCGGCGGTGCGCATGTAGACGAGAACCACGTCCGCCTCCGGCCCGTTGGTGATCCACATCTTGGAGCCGTTGGCGATCCAGACGTCGCCGCGCTGCTCGGCTCGACAGGCCATCGAGCCGACCACGTCGGAGCCTGCACCGGGTTCGGACATCGCCAGCGCACCCTTGAACTCACCGCTGACCAGCTTCGGAACGAACTTCCGGCGCTGCTCCTCGTTGCCGTTGCGGTACAGGTTGTCAAGGCACAGGTTGGAGTGCGCGCCGTAGGACAGCCCGACCGAGGCCGAAGCGCGGGAAATCTCTTCCATGGCGACCAGGTGCGCGAGGTAGCCCATGTCCGAGCCGCCCAGCGATTCCGGCACCGTGATCCCGAGCAGGCCCATTTTCCCGAGCGCGGTCCACAGGTCCTGCGGGAACTCGTTGGATTCGTCGATCTCGGCGGCGCGCGGCGCGATCGTGTCCTCGGCGAAGCGCCGGACGGATTCACGCAGGAGTTCGAGGTCTTCGGACAGCTTCATGGCTGGAGTCTCCGGAGTCTGGCGGACCGCAAGCTCTCACGCGGTCGGATAGAAAGAGGGTCGACCGGCCTCCGGGGCGCTTGCACCGGGGCTGGCGGGGAGAGCGCCGCGGAGGGCCGCGGCGCCGTCGCCCCGATCAGTGATTGCCGCGCTCGCGGCCCGGGAAGCGATGCGCCCGGCCCATGAACGGCAGCTTCAGCTTGCCGATGGTCGCGACCCGCTCCTCGGCCATGCGGTCGGCCGCCTTCCAGGTCGGGATTCCGTCGCGGTCGGCGATCTGGAAGATCTTCGAGACGTTGTAGTAGATGGTGCGCATCATGCGCTTGGCGCGCTCGCGGTTGTAGCCCTCGAACTCGATCGAGACGTTCATCAGGCCGCCTGCGTTGACGGCATAGTCCGGTGCGTACAGGATGCCGCGGCTGGCCAGTTCGTTTCCGCATTCGTCGGTGGCCAGCTGGTTGTTGGCTGCGCCGCAGACGATCTTGAACTTGAAGCGCGGGATGGTCTGCTCGTTGACGATCGCGCCCAGCGCGGTCGGGCAGAACACGTCGGCGTCGACATCGTAGATTTCGTCGAGTCCCACGGCTTCGCAGCCGAGATCGACGCAGGCCTGGACGGCTTCGTCGTTGATGTCGGTCACGAAGACCTTGGCGCCTTCGTTGCGCAGCAGCTTGACCAGTTCGAAGCCGACGTGGCCGACACCCTGCACGGCGTAGGAGTAATTGCCGACCTCTTCGTTGCCGAACTTGTGCTGCAGGCTGGCACGGATACCCTGCAGCGTGCCGAACGCGGTGAACGGGGACGGATCGCCGGATCCGCCGTGGACCTGGTGGACGCCGACGCAGTTGTCGGTTTCCTGGAACACGTACTCCATGTCGTTGACATCGATGCCGACGTCCTCGGCCGTGATGTAGCGGCCGTTCAGCGAATCGATGAAGCGGCCGAAGGCGCGGAACAACGCTTCGGACTTGTCCGTGCGCGGGTCGCCGATCAGCACGGACTTGCCGCCGCCGAGGTTCAGGCCGGCCACTGCGGCCTTGTAGGTCATGCCGCGAGAAAGGCGCAACACGTCGTCGAGCGCTTCCTGCTCGGTGGCATAGGGCCACATCCGCAGACCGCCGAGGGCGGGGCCGAGCGTGGTGTTGTGGATCGCGATGATGCCCTTCAGGCCGGCATCCTTGTTGTGGCAGAACACGACCTGTTCGTGCTGGGTCGTATGGATGGTTTCGAAAAGATTCATTCAATCCTCCAGGCTTCGCGCTTCTTTCGGCGCGAATCGACGGCGACAACACCGGCCCCCGAGACCGGTGGAGATGAGCGAGCCGAACTCGGTCCGGACGGGTCCGCACCGGGCTCGATTCAGCCGACTATTTTAGCCGATCCGGGAAGCCCGCGGTTCCGTCCGCCGGTCCGCGTGGAACCTGCCGTTCCTTGTCCTCGCGATGACGCCGGAATGCTACTGTTGGCAGGTGCTCGGGGGGGGGCGGCAGCGCTTCGAAGCCCACGATCGCAGCCGCTTCCGCGACCGCGCTGCACCGTAACCAAAGTTACAATGTAACAGCTCGTTGTCGGAGAACATCGATGGAGCTCGACCCGGTCTTCCTTTCGCGAATCCAGTTCGCGTTCGTCGTTTCCTTTCACGCCATCTTTCCGGTCTTCACGATCGGACTGGCCGCGTGGATCGCGCTCCTCGAGGCGCTGAACTACCGGCGTCCGGATCCGGTGAGGGAAAAGCTTTCCCGCTTCTGGATCAAGATCTTCGCGGTGGTGTTCGGCATGGGTGTCGTGTCGGGAATCGTGATGGCGTTCCAGTTCGGTACCAATTGGTCGCAGTTCTCGCTGTCCGCGTCGAATTTCCTCGGCCCCGCGCTCAGCTACGAAGTGGTCACCGCGTTCTTCCTCGAGGCAACCTTCCTCGGCGTCCTGCTGTTCGGCCGCGATCGGGTACCGCCGGGACTGCACCTGCTGGCCGCCTGCATGGTCGCGCTGGGGACGTTCATTTCCTCGTTCTGGATCCTGTCGACCAACAGCTGGTTCCATACCCCGGCCGGTGTCGAGCTGATCGATGGCCGTTTCCAGGTCACCTCGTGGATCGAGGCGATCTTCAATCCTTCGCTGCCGTATCGCTTCGCGCACATGGCGCTGGCCTCGTTCATCACGGGCGGCCTGGTCGTGGCTGCGGTCAGTGCCTGGTACCTCGTGCGCGGCCGCAACCCGAGATCGGGTCGAATGGCGCTGAGGATGACCGTGGTCATGCTCGCCGTGGCCACGCCGCTGCAGATGTTCATCGGCGATCTGCACGGGCTGAACACGTTCGAATACCAGCCGATGAAGGTGGCGGCCATGGAGGGGCACTGGGAAACGCAGCGAGGGGCCCCGCTGATCCTGTTCGCGATCCCGGACGCCGACGCCGAGGAGAACCTTTTCGAGGTCGCGATCCCGAAGCTCGGCAGCCTGATCCTGACCCACTCGTTGGACGGGGAGGTGCGGGGTCTGAAGTCGGTACCGGCCGAGGATCGTCCGCCGGTCGGGCCGGTGTTCTGGAGTTTCCGCGTCATGGTCGGGCTCGGCGTACTGTTCATCCTCCTGTCCTGGGTTGCCGCGGTCCAGCTGATGCGGGGGTGCCTGTTCGACTCGCCGCGCCTGCTCAAGGTACTGTCCTGGGTCGGTCCTCTACCGTTCGTGGCCGTTCTCGCGGGTTGGTTCACCACCGAGATCGGCCGTCAGCCCTGGGTGGTCTACGGAATGATGCGGGTGGACGAGGCGATCACGCCGTCGCTGACCGGCGGGATGGCCCTGGCCACGCTGATCGGCTACATCGCGGTCTACGCGGTGGTCTTCGGCGCCGGGCTCTACTACCTGCGGCGCGTGGTCATGGCCGGACCCGATCCGATCGAACACCTCGAGGATGACGAATCCGCGCGCCCCAAGCGCCCGCTGTCGGCGAATCCGCTGACGATGACCGGCGCCGTGCCGAAGGAGGCCTGAGCGTGGAAACCATCGACCTGACCCTGATCTGGGTCGTGATCATCGGCATCGGCATCTTCATGTACGTATTGATGGACGGTTTCGATCTCGGCGTCGGCATCCTGTTCCCGTTCGCACCCGACGACCTGTCCCGCGACCGCATGATGAATTCGGTCGCGCCGATCTGGGACGGCAACGAGACCTGGCTGATCCTCGGCGGCGCCGGACTGCTCGCCGCGTTTCCGCTGGTCTATGCGGTGTTTCTGCCGGCGCTGTACATCGGCATCTTCCTGCTGGTCGCCGGCCTGATCTTCCGCGGCATCGCCTTCGAGTTCCGGTTCAAATCCAGCGATCGGTCGCGTCGCTGGTGGGATCGTTCCTTCAGCATCGGCTCGACGGTGGCCTCCTTCGCCCAGGGCGCGGTCGTGGGCGCGTATCTCCAGGGGTTCGAAGTCGTCGACTTCCAGTACGCGGGCGGGCCCTTCGACTGGCTGACGCCGTTCACGGTCATGACCGGCCTGGGCGTCGTCACCGGCTATGCGCTGCTCGGAGCCACCTGGACGGTGCTTAAAACCGAGGGCCATACGCAGGAGTGGGCGTTCAAGGCGAGCGAGCGGCTGCTGATCGCCGTTTTCGCGTTCTTCCTGCTGGTCAGCCTGTGGACGCCGCTGAGCAAGGATTTCGTCCAGCAGCGCTGGCTGGACGGCATGGCCTGGCTCTGGATCTTTCCGGTCGCGACGCTTGCCGCGTTGCTGTGGGTCTGGCGGGCGATCCGCGAGCGTCGCGACGTCGTTCCCTTCGTCGGGTCCATGGTGCTGTTCGGCCTGTTCTATCTCGGGCTGCTGATCTCCATGTGGCCCTACGCCGTGCCGCCGGACTACACGTTCTGGGACGCGGCATCGGCGCCGGGCAGTCAACTGTTCCTGCTCCTGGGCATGCTGTTCCTGATTCCGATCATCCTGCTCTACACCGTCTTCAACTACTGGGTGTTCCGAGGCAAGGTCAAGGACGGTGCCGGCGGTCACTGATCGTTCGACCGGCGCCTGGCTGGGCCGGCAGGCGCCCGGCTGGCTTCGTCCCGCGATGGCCGGCCTGGCCGTGATCGAAGCCGGGCTGATCCTCGCCCAGGCCGGCGCGATCGCTGCGCTGGTCCGCCAGGTGGTCGTCGAGTCCCGAACGCCGGCCATGGCGCTTGCTGCCGGTCTGCTGGCCGCGCTGCTGCTGCGGGCCGTCGTGCTCGGTGCGCGGTCGGCGCTGGCCTCGGGCGCGTCCGCCGGCATCCGGGTCGATCTTCGTCGACGCATGCTCGACGCCCTTCGGAACGCCGGACCGGCGGTCGCGCCGCCGACCGGGCGGGTCCTGGCCGCCTTCGACGACCAGATCGAGAAGCTCGATGCCTACTACGCGCGGTTCCTGCCGCAGCAGTTCGCGGCCGCGATCGTGCCGGCCATGGTGCTCGCGGTGGTTTTCGTCGTCGACTGGGTGGCCGGTGCCTTCCTGCTGTTGAGCGCACCGCTGATTCCCCTGTTCATGGTCCTCGTGGGCTGGGGCGCCGAGGCGCGCGCGCGGGCCCAGGTCGACGCGCTGGGGCGCCTCGGTGGCTGGTTTCTCGATCGCCTGCGCGGCGCCGCGACGTTGAAGCGATTCGGCGCCGAAGGAGAGACCGACGGCCAGGTGCTCGAGCGGACCGACGCGCTGCGCCGGGCGTCGATGAGGGTCCTGCAGCTCGCGTTCCTGTCGTCCGCCGTGCTGGAGTTCTTCGCGTCGGTCGCGATCGCGGCGGTCGCGATCTACGTCGGCATGGGCCTGCTCGGTTTCCTCTCGTTTGGTCCGGCCGCCGACCTGACGCTGGCCGGCGGGCTGTTCGTGCTGCTGCTCGCGCCGGAGTTCTTCGCGCCGCTGCGTGCGATGGCGCAGGGCTGGCACGACCGGGCCGATGCGCGTGCCGCGGTCGCGGAAGTCGCGACCGTTCTCGGGCCCGCGGACCCGGGGGCCGAACCCGCCAGCAGGGCAGGGCGTCAAGCGGCATCCGGCTCGTCGGACGGGCCGGGCGTCTCCCGAACCGGGTCGGCAGCGAGCGCGCCGGCCGGCGCTTGCTCGGTCGTGACGGCCGCGCCGGTTCGAATCCGTGGCCTGTGCTTCGCCTACCCGGATCGTCCCGTGCTGTTCGACGGACTGGACCTGGCCTTCGAACGCGGGGAGCGGGTGGTGCTCAGCGGGCCGAGCGGCGGCGGCAAGAGCACGCTGATCGACCTGCTGGCCGGGTTCCTCCACCCGGCGGCCGGCCGTATCGAGATCGGCGGCGAAGACGCCGCGCCATGGTCCGAGACCGAGCGGGCCGCCCGCGTCGCCTGGTTGGGCCAGAGGCCGACGCTGTTTCCGGGCACGCTCTACGAGAACATCGCGCTCGGATGGGCCGAGGCAACGACCGAGGAGGTCGAGGCGATCGCCGAGTCCGCCGGAGTGATGGACTTCGCGCATCGTCTGGACCGGGGCCTCGACAGCGCGGTGGGCGAGCGTGGGGAACGCCTGTCGGGCGGGCAGATCCAGCGGGTGGCGTTGGCCCGTGCACTCCTCAGGCCGAGGCCGGTGCTGCTGCTCGATGAACCCACCGCGCATCTCGATCGACGGGGCGAGCGGCGGGTGCTGGACGCGCTGTCATCGCTGCTCGAGAGCCGCGACGTCACGGTCGTCGCAGCCAGTCACCGGCCGGAAATGATCGAGCGTGCCGACCGCGTCGTGCGCATCGATGCGGGGCGCGTGGCAGAGCTGAGCGTGCGATGAGCGCGCTGCGCCGCATCGCACGGAGCGCTGGCCGGGTCCGCGGCCGGATCGTCCTGGCGGCCGCGCTGGCGGTGCTGGGAACCGGGTTCGCGGCGGCCCTCCTGGCGATTTCCGGCTGGCTGATCACGGCGGCGGGACTGGTCGGGCTATCGATGATCCCCATGATCGACATCTTCGCGCCCGGCGCGGCGATCCGGGCCGCGGCGGTGGGCCGCACCGTGACTCGCTACGGCGAGCGACTGGCCGGTCACGACGCCATGCTCCGACATCTCTCGGCGCTTCGGCGACGCGCCTTCCGGCGGCTGATGACGCGGCCCGTACGCTGGCTCGGCGCGGTGGCCGAGGGCGACCTGCTGACGCGCCTGACCCGCGATATCGACACGCTGGAGCTGCTGGTCCCGCGCTGGCTGCTGCCCGGCGTGGCCGCGCTCGGCGGGTTCGCGATCGCGATCTGTGCAACGCTGCTGCTGGCACCCGAGCTCCTGCCGATCGTGATCGTTCTTCCGCTGGCCACGGTGCCGGTGCTGTCGCTCCTGCAGAGAGCCGGCGCCGCGCCGGGGCGCCGTATCGTGCGCGACAACGCGCGGATGCGCGCGGACCTGACCAGCTGGGTCGACGGACTGGCCGAGCTCGTCAGCGTGGGTCGCGCCGCCGAGCGGGCCGAGTGCGTCGTCAACCGCGCCGTTCTACAGGTCCGTGCGCAGCACCGGCAGCGCCGGCTCGAGGCGCTGGGCCAGGCCAGCACCAGCGCGTTGGGCTACGTCGCGTTCTGGGCCGTGCTGATCGGCGGCCTGCTGATGGTCGACGCGGGGCGGCTCACGGGGCCCGCTGCTGCGGGTCTGTCGCTGCTGATGCTCGGGTTGGTCGAGGCGCTGCAGGCCTTGCCGGGCGGCTGGATACTGCGGGCGAACTGCGAAGCGGCCGCGCGCAGGATCGAACAGCTCGGAGGGGCACCCCCGGCAGATGCGCGCCGACGATCGACGCACGGCGCGCCAGGATCTTCGGGTGCCGGTCGGTCGCCCGCACCGCGGCTGGAGCTCGACGACGTCGGGTTTCGCTGGAGCCGGGTCCAGGCGCCGGTACTCGACGGGCTCGACCTGTCGTTGGCGCCGCGGGAACGGGTCGTCATCGGTGGCGACAGCGGTTGCGGCAAGTCCACCCTGGGCCGGATCATCGCCGGCGAGCTGGATCCTGGTCGGGGCTCGGTGCGGATCGACGGCGCGGACGCGTTCGCGATCGACGAAGCCGTGCGCCTGGCGCGGTCCGGGATTCTCGAACAGGCCCCGACGCTGTTCAGCGATACGCTGGAGGCCAACCTGCGTCTCGGCGATCCCGAGGCATCGACCGCGCGCCTCGACGCCGTGCTCGATGCGGTGGACCTCGCCGGTTGGGCCCGCGATCTGCCCCGCGGTCTCTCGACCTGGCTGGGTGAGCGGGGGGCCGGACTGTCGGGTGGCCAGGCGCGGCGCCTGGCGCTGGCTCGCCTGCTGCTGACGCGACGCGGCCTGCTGGTTCTCGATGAACCGTTCGCCGGCCTCGACGAGGCGACCGCATCGCGGGTCGCGGAGGGCATCGAGCCCTGGCTGGCCGATCGCACCGTGGTCGTTCTGTCGCACGACGCGGCCGGGAGCCTGCGTCCCGACCGTGAACTCGTGCTCGAGCGCGGCCGGCTGGTGGCCGGGGGCGCCGCCTGACGCTGCGAAAGCCCTATGCGGGAAGGACGCTCGACCGCTCGATCAGGCCGGGGCGTCGGACGAATCCGCGCCGCGCGTGCGGGCGATCAGCGACTCGGTCAGGTGCGGTTCGATCGCCTTGCGCAGGGGCGTGATCAACTTGAACGGCGCCGCCAGGACATGGCCCGACTGGAGCCAGCGATCGCCGCCGGCGATGTCCATGACGACCCCGCCGGCTTCCTGGACCAACAGTGCGCCGGCGGCGATGTCCCAGGGCTTGAGCGCGAGTTCCCAATAGCCGTCGAGGCGGCCGCAGGCGACGTAGGCCAGGTCCAGCGATGCGGCACCGGCGCGCCGGACATCCTCGGCTTCCTCGAACAGCGCTTCGAACATGCCCATGTAGGCCGGCATGAGGCGGCGCGAGCGGAACGGGAAGGCGGCACCGAGCACCGCCCCGGACAGGGCGTTGCGACCGGATACGCGAATCCGGCGGTTGTTCAGGGTCGCGCCCTGGCCGCGGCTGGCGGCGAACAGCTCGTCGCGGGCGGGATCGTAGACCACGCCGTGCTCGACGCGCCCCTTGACGACCTGGGCGATCGAGATCGCGTAGTGCGGAATGCCCCGCAGGTAGTTGCTGGTGCCGTCGATCGGGTCGACCAGCCAGACATGCTCGCTGTCGCCGGACTTGCCGTCTTCCTCGCCGACGACCGCGTGGTCCGGGTAGCGGCGCTTGAGTTCGGTCCGGATCAGCGCTTCGCAGGCGCGATCGATCTCGCTGGCATAGTCGCCGCGCGCCTTGCGCTCGACCGGGATGGAATCGACCCGGTCGCGGTACTTCATCAACAGGTCGCCGCCCTTGTGGGCAGCTTCGATGGCGGTGTTCAGGAACGGGTTCGTCACCGGGTCTCGTTCTCGATCCAGGGCAAGCCGGCAAGGATAGCAGACCGAAGCCGGCCGACGAACCATCGGGCAGTCTCCGTACGCCCTGCGCATCGCCCCGGCCGCGAACGGCTAGACTGCGCGGATGGACCGCCTCGCACCCATCCGCTTCGTTCTCGAGCGCACCTCGCACCCGGGCAACATCGGCTCGGCGGCGCGGGCGATGAAGGTCATGGGGCTGTCCGACCTGCGCCTGGTGTCGCCCGCGACCTTCCCCAGCGCCGAGGCCACCGCGCTCGCGGCCGGCGCCGACGATCTCCTCGCCCGGGCCGGCGTCCACGGCTCGCTGGGCGAGGCGCTCGAGGATTGTGTCTGGGTCGTCGGGACGAGCCACCGCGCCCGCGACGTGGCCCAGCCCCTGCTCGAGCCACGGGAATCGGCTCACCAGGCGCTGCAGCAGCCCGGGCCGGTCGCGGTGCTGTTCGGCTGCGAGCGTTCGGGCCTCGACAATTCGGCGATGGACCGGTGCAACGCGCTGGTCCAGATTCCCACGGGTCCCGACTACACCTCGTTGAACCTTGCGCAGGCCGTCCAGGTCCTGGCCTACGAGTTCCACCTGGCCGGGCGCGAGGCGCCGACCCGCCCGGCTCGGCCCGCGGCCCCGCCGGCGTCCGCCGAGCGCCTCGAGGTGTTCTTCCAGCGTCTGGAGGAAACGCTTCGGGTCATCCGATTCAGCACGCCCGGCCAGGACGAGACGCTGCATCGCCGGCTGCGCAGGGTGTTCCTGCGGGCGCGCCCCGATGACGACGAGCTGAACATGCTCAATGGTATGCTCTCGCGCACCCTCAGCGCAGCACGTGCACGTGGCTTCGACCCCGACCCGCACGACGACGACCGACGCACCGGATGACCGCTTCCAGCGAATCTGGGCGGTGGTTGCCGGCATTCCTTCCGGCTCGGTATTGAACTACGGCGAAGTCGCGCGGCTGGCCGGGCTCGCCGGTCGCGCGCGAATGGTCGGCCGCGCGTTGGGCCGTGCACCGAAGCGCCTGGAGCTGCCCTGGCACCGGGTCGTCAACGCCCAGGGGGCGATCAGCTTCAAGCCGGGATCGGCGCCCTATCGACTCCAGCGCCAGCGGCTGGAGGACGAGGGGGTGGTGTTCGTCGACGGAAAGATCGATCTCGACGCCTACAGCCCCGAACGGGCTTTGGACCGGATGCTCTGGGGGCCGCAGGGCGACCCCTCCTGAGCGCTCCGGATCGCCGGGCGACCCGCAGGACGGCCGACGTCAGTCGGCTTCCACCTGGTGCAGGTGAACGTCGCGCTGCGGAAACGGGATCTCGCAGCCGGCGTCTTCGAGCTCGACCTTCAGGGATTCGAGCAGCTCGCTTCGAACGCCCCAGTAGTCGGCGGCCTTGACCCACGGACGCACGGCGAAATTGACGCTGGAATCGCCGAGCTCCATTACCCAGATGACCGGCGCGGGGTCGTCCAGTACCTTCTCGTGGGCCTCGAGGACCTTCTCGATCGTGCTGCGCGCGACCTTCAAGTCGTCGCCGTAACCGACGCCGATGATCAGGTCGATGCGGCGGGTGTCGTAGGCCGAATAATTCGTGATGGTGTCGCTGGTGATCTGGCCGTTAGGCACGATGACCTTCCGGTTGTCCGGAGTGTTCAACACCGACTGGAACAGGCCGACGTCGGTGACCGTGCCCGACGTCCCCCCGGCCTCGACGTAATCGCCTTTCGTGAACGGCCTGAACAGCACCAGCATCACGCCCGCGGCGAGGTTACCCAGCGAATTCTGCAGCGCGAGACCGACGGCGAGGCCGGCCGCACCCAGTACGGCGATCAGCGGCGTGGTCTGGATGCCGAGCTGCGAGATCGCGGCGATGATCACGGCGACGAGCAGGATGGCGTAGAGCACCACGCTGAGGAAGTTGGCCAGCATGTCGTCGATGCCGCGCTTGCGCATCAGCTTGGCGAGGAAGCCGCTGATCAGCTTGGCGACGATGCGCCCGATGAAGAAGATCAGCAGCGCGGCGACGAGCTTCCAGGCCCAGCCGAGGAGCGTCGCGGTGTCCAGGTTGCTGAGGTAGTCGATTACGGCGTCCATGGGTTACTCCCTTCCATGCCTTCGCATCGGCACGATGGTTCGTGGGTTTCGGGTTCGATGGCGATGAAGCCTAGCGCAGGCCGGTCGTTCAGAAGTAATCGTGACCGTGGGTCAGCGTTTCCTCCATCTCGTCACCGAGCTTGGCCAGGCGCTTGATGCGATCGCTCAGCGCGGCCGCGGAGAGGTGACGGACCTGCAGGTTGTCGCACAGCTTCAGGAAGGGCACGCCCTCCATGTCGCCGATCGCCAGGTAGCCGCCGCGAAGCAGCAGGTTGACGCGCAGCACCTTGACCGGATCCTGTTCGCCGAGCGGGCAGACGGTGGTTTCGAGGCGCAGGATCCGCCGATCGTCGTCGTCCTTGAGCTCGGCCAGGAACACGCTCTGCCGGCGGGATTCCGACACGGGAACCTCGAGGCCCAGCACGAACTTCTCCTTGTGCACCACGTTGAAGTGGGTTTCCACGTGCTCCGCGATTTCGGAAAACGTATCCATTACTTCGGCTCCAGGCGGATCGCGCCGTCGAGGCGGATCGCCGAGCCGTTGAAGTAGGCGTTCTCGACGATCGTCCGGCACAGCGAGGCGAATTCCTCGGTCTTGCCGAGCCGCTTCGGGAACGGCACCGAGTCGGCCAGCGCCTGCTGGACCTCCTCGGGCATGGTGTCGACCATCGGGGTATGGAACACGCCCGGCGCGATCGTCATCACGCGGATGCCGAAGCGGGTGAATTCCCTGGCCATCGGCAGGGTCATGCCGACCACGCCACCCTTGGAGGCCGAGTAGGCCGCCTGGCCGATCTGGCCTTCCCAGGCCGCCACGGAAGCCGTATTGATGATCACGCCGCGCTCGCCGTCCTCGTTCGGGTCGTTCTTCTGCATCCGATCGGCGCTGGCCTTGGCGACGTTGAAGCTGCCGACCAGGTTGACCATGACCGTGGACCGGAACCGTTCCAGCGGCATCGGGGCTTCGCGTCCCAGTACGCGGCCGGCGCCGAGGATGCCGGCGCAGTTGACCGTGACGTTCAGGCCGCCCATCTCGTCGGCTGCTCCGGTCACGGCCGAGGCGACCGCGTCTTCGTCCGTGACGTCGACCTTGCGGAAGCTCGCGCGGTCCGCGCCGAGCGTCCGGAGCGCGTCGCCGGCAGCGTCTTCGTTGACGTCGAACAGGGCGACCTTCGCGCCGTGGGCCACGAAGTGTTCGGCAACGCCGAAGCCCAGCCCGGACACGCCGCCGGTGATGATCGCGCGGATGCCTTCAAACTTCATCAGGAACTCTCCTCAACTGTATGAATTGTATGGGTCAATCGGAATTGTTCTTGTTGTAGATCGCGGTGCCCGCTCGGCTGCCCTGGCGACCCAGCGTGCCGGCGATCCAGCGACCGACACCGGCCAGCGCATCCAGGTCGACACCCGTTTCCAGGCCGAGGCCCTCGATCAGGTAGACCACGTCCTCGGTGGCCACGTTGCCGGTGGCGCCTCGAGCGTAGGGGCAGCCGCCGATGCCGGCCACCGAGGAATCCACGGTGCGCAGGCCGAGCTCCAGCGAGACCAGGATGTTGGCGATCGCCTGCCCGTAGGTGTCGTGGTAGTGCACCGCGAGCTTCTCTGCCGGCACCGATCCGAGCACGGCCTTCAGCATCGTACGCGCCTTTCCCGCCGTGCCCACGCCGATCGTGTCGCCGAGCGAGATTTCGACGCAGCCGGCTTCGATCAGTGCCTCGGCGACTCGAACGACATCGGAGATGGGAACCTCGCCCTGGTAGGGGCAGCCCAGCACGCAGGAGATGTAGCCGCGAACGCGCACGCCATCGGCGCGGGCCCGCTCGAGCACCGGTCGAAAGCGCTCGAACGATTCGTCGATGCTGCAGTTGATGTTGCGCTGATTGAAGGCTTCCGAGGCGGCCGAGAACACCGCGACCTCGTCGGCGCCGGCTGCACGGGCGCGGTCGTAGCCTTTTTCGTTCGGAACGAGGACGGGGTAGCGAGCGCCTTCCCGACGCTGGAGGCCGGCCATCAGTTCGTCCGCGTCGGCCAGCTGCGGCACCCAGCGCGGATGCACGAAGCTGGTTGCCTCGACCACGGGGATCCCGCAGTCGGCCAGTCTGTGAATCAGTTTCAGCTTGGTCTCGACCGGCACGTAGCGGGATTCGTCCTGCAGCCCGTCTCGCGGCCCGACTTCAACGATCTTGACCGAATCTGCAGCCATCTGGAGGACGTCCCGGTTGCGCGTTCAACAGCCCGCCATTCTACAGGTTCGCTCCCGGCCGCCGGTCCGCTCCGCAGGCCGCCCGAGCCGCCGCTCAGTCGGCCTCGATCTCG
Organism: Halomonas denitrificans; assembly: GCA_019800895.1. NCBI lineage: Bacteria > Pseudomonadati > Pseudomonadota > Gammaproteobacteria > Oceanospirillales > Halomonadaceae > Halomonas > Halomonas denitrificans. Next base: position 107,173 of record JAHVKF010000001.1, on the reverse strand, counting down.
AGCAGGACGGCGTCGGCTTCGACGAGGTCGCCTTCGCCGACCGAGATCGCGGTCACGCTCCCGCCGACCTCGGCCTTGATCGACAGCTCCATCTTCATGGCCTCCATCAGCGCCACGGTCTGGCCTACCTCGACGGAATCACCCTCGGCGACCCGGATCGCGAGTACCTTGCCGGGCATCGGGGCAACGATGCGGCCGGAACCCGGACCCGCGCCGCCGACGGCTTCGAAGCGGTCGTGACGCCGCACGGTCCAGCGGCGCGAGCGGGTGGCGATTTCCCGGACCGCGCGATCGCCATGGACCCGCAGCCGGCTGGAGCCGCCATCGACGGTGATCGATTGCGCACCGTTCTCGACGCGCCCCGCGCGCACCCGGAGTTCGCGATCGTCGAAAGCGATGACCACCGCGCCGTCGTCGTGGCAGGTGCAGTGGACGTTCGCCCGGGTGTCGGCGATCTCCAGGTCGAAGGACAGCGGTGCCGGCGCACCGAGCCGCCATCCGTCCGCCGCCTCCCAGGGCGACGACCGGGTCTCTTTACTGTTCGGCGATGCTGCGTCGAGGAACGACAGGGCGGCTGCGGCGAGCACCGTCCCCGGCGGTCGGGCCTCGCGATCGAGCAGTGCGTCCAGGTCGCGATCGAGAAGTCCCGTGTCGATGGCCGAGTCGCGGAAGGCATCGCTGGCTGCCAGCTGCTGCAGGAAGCCGAGGTTGGTCGTCAGGCCGGCGATGTGGGTCGCCGACAGCGCTTCCAGCAGGCGCGCCCGGCACTCGGTGCGATTGTCGCCGGTGACGATCAGCTTGGCGATCATCGGGTCGTAATGGACGCCGACCGCGTCGCCGGCGTCGATCCCGCGGTCGACCCGGACCCAGTCCTCGCGCGGCCACTCGAGCGCACGGACGGTGCCCGAGTCCGGCAGGAAGCCGTGATCGGCATCTTCGGCGTAGATCCTCGCCTCGATGCTGTGGCCACGGCACTCGATCTCGTCCTGCGACAGGGGCAGTGGCTGACCGGCGGCGACGCGCAGTTGCCATTCGACGAGGTCCTGGCCGGTCACGGCTTCGGTCACCGGGTGCTCGACCTGGAGCCGCGTGTTCATCTCCAGGAAGTAGAAGCCCTTGTCATCGACCAGGAATTCGACCGTCCCGGCGCCGACGTAGTCGACCGCTTCCGCGGCGCGGACCGCCGCGGCCAGGAGTTCTTCGCGAAGCTCCGGATCGAGGCCGGGTGCGGGGGCTTCCTCGATGACCTTCTGGTGCCGGCGCTGGCTCGAGCAATCGCGCTCGAACAGGTGGACCACGTTGCCGTGCGTGTCGCCGAACACCTGCGCCTCGATGTGCCGCGGGCGCTCGACGTAGCGTTCGAGAATCATCCGTTCGTCGCCGAAGGCCGAGGCCGCTTCGCGCCGGGCCGCGCCGAGCGCGTCGCCGAATTCCCCGCGCGAGCGCACCACGCGCATGCCCTTGCCGCCGCCGCCGGCCGCGGCCTTGAGCATCAGCGGAAAGCCGACCCGTTCGGCTTCTCCGGCCAGCGTGCCGTCGGACTGATCGTCGCCGTGGTAGCCGGGGACCAGCGGGACGCCGGCCTCGTCCATCAGCGTCTTGGCGCGGGCCTTGGAGCCCATCGTTTCGATGGTCTCGGGACTCGGTCCGACCAGCGCGATCCCGGCGTCGGCCAGTGCGCGGGCGAAGTCGGCGTTTTCCGACAGGAAGCCGTAGCCCGGATGCACCGCCTCGGCGCCGCTGGCCTTCGCCGCCTCGATCACGCGCTCGGCGCGAAGGTAGGAGGCGGAGGCCTCGGCCGGCCCGATTTCGACCGCGTGATCGGCCATCCGGACATGGCGGCTGCCGCGATCGGCTTCGGAATGGACGGCCACGGTCTCGATGCCGAGGCGTCGGCAGGTGTCGATGATGCGGCAGGCGATCTCGCCTCGGTTCGCGATCAGGATGCGCGAGAACAGGGGGGACTCGGTCATGTCAGGGCTCGGGGGTCCGGTCGCGCCGGCTCCAGTCCGGCCGCTGCTTGTCGAGAAAGGCTCGGAGGCCGGTCTGGCCTTCCTCCGAGACGCGAATTCGTGCGATCCACTCGGCGGTGATCGCATCGAGCTCCTGCAGGCCGCCCTCGAAGTCGGCCACGCGCTGGATCAGCGCCTTGCACTCGGCAATGGCCCTGGGGCCGGAGGCCAGGAGCGCATCGATGCGTTCCGCGAGTGCGTCGTCGAGCCGGTCGGCGTCGACCACTTCGTCGATCAGGCCGATGCGAAGCGCTTCGGTCGCGTCGAAGCGTTCCCCGGTGAGGAAGTAGCGGCGGGCCGCCGTCGTTCCGATCCGGGCCAGCACGAAGGGCGCGATGGTCGCCGGGATCAGCCCCAGGCGCACCTCGGTCAGACCGAAGCGGGCGTCGGCGGCCGCAATGGCCATGTCGCAGCAGGCCACGAGGCCCACGCCGCCGCCGAAGGCCGGTCCGTGGACGCGGGCGATTACCGGGCAGGGCAGGGCGTCGAGCGCCCGGAACATGGCGGCCAGGCGCTCGGCGTCGGCGCGGTTCTCTTCTTCGCCGGCTTCGGCCATGCCGCGCATCCAGGTGAGGTCCGCCCCGGCGGAAAAGGACCGTCCGGCGCCGGCCAGGACCAGCACCCGGGGTGGCGTTTCGGCCAGGCGTTCGAAGTGTTGCGTCAGCGCGGCGATCAGTTCGGCATTGAAGGCGTTGTGGACGTCGGGTCGATCGAGCGTCAGCGTGGCGACCCCATGGTCTTCGATGGCGAAGTTCAGCATGGTATCCCCTACATCCGGAAGACGCCGAAGCGTCCCTTCTCGATCGGCGCGTTGAGCGATGCGGCGATCGCCAGGCCGAGGACTCGCCGGGTATCGGCCGGGTCGATCACCCCGTCGTCCCAGAGGCGCGCCGTGGCGTAGTAGGGGTGGCCCTGGTGCTCGTACTGGTCCCGGATCGGCGCCTTGAACTCCTCCTCTTCGGCGTCGCTCCAGTCCTTTCCGGCGCGCTCGAGACCGTCGCGCTTCACCGTGGCCAGGACGCTGGCGGCCTGTTCGCCGCCCATGACCGAGATCCGGGCGTTCGGCCAGGTCCAGAGGAAGCGTGCGCCGTAGGCCCGTCCGCACATTGCGTAGTTGCCGGCGCCGAAGGAGCCGCCGATGATCACCGTGAACTTCGGTACATGCGAGCACGCCACAGCCGTGACCATCTTGGCCCCGTCGCGAGCGATACCGGACTGCTCGTACTTCTTTCCGACCATGAAACCGGTGATGTTCTGGAGGAAGACCAGCGGGATGTCGCGCTGGTTGCAGAGTTCGATGAAGTGCGCGCCCTTCAGGGCCGACTCGGAAAACAGGATGCCGTTGTTGGCCACGATGCCGACCGGCATGCCGTGGATGTGCGCGAAGCCGCAGACCAGGGTGGTGCCGTAGCGCGCCTTGAACTCGCCGAACTCGGAGCCGTCGACCAGTCGGGCGATGATCTCCCGGACCTCGAAGGGATAGCGGGTATCGGTGGGCAGGATGCCGTACAGGTCGTCGGCCGGGTAGGCGGGCGCCTCGATTTCGCGCCGGGCCGGAGCGGCAGGCGGCTTCCGATTCAGGTGGCCGACGATGTCCCGGGCCATGGCCAGCGCGTGGGTGTCGTTCTCGGCGAAATGATCGGCGACGCCCGACAGGCGGGTGTGGACGTCGGCGCCGCCGAGCGTCTCGGCGTCGACCTCTTCGCCCGTGGCCGCCTTGACCAGCGGCGGCCCGCCGAGAAAGATCGTGCCCTGTTCCCGGACGATGATCGCCTCGTCGCACATCGCGGGCACATAGGCACCACCGGCCGTGCAGGAGCCCATCACGACCGCGATCTGGGGGATGTTGGCCGCCGAGAGCCGGGCCTGGTTGTAGAAGATCCGGCCGAAGTGCTCCTTGTCGGGAAACACTTCGTCCTGCAGGGGCAGGAAGGCGCCGCCGGAATCGACGAGGTAGATGCAGGGCAGGTCATTCTCCAGCGCGATTTCCTGCGCGCGCAGGTGCTTCTTGACCGTCATCGGGTAGTAGGTGCCGCCCTTGACCGTCGCGTCGTTGGCCACGACCATGCATTCCGTTCCACGGATGCGGCCGATGCCCGCGACCACGCCCGCGGCCGGTGCCGCATCGTCGTACAGACCGTTGGCCGCCATCGGTGAAACCTCGAGAAAGGGGCTGCCCGGGTCGAGCAGGGTCCGGACGCGTTCCCGTGGCAGCAGCTTGCCGCGTGCGACGTGCTTTTCACGGGAGCGTTCGGGGCCGCCGAGGGCGGTGCGTTCCAACCGCTCGCGCAGGTCGGCGGCCAGTGCCCGATGATGCTCGGCCCGGCTGACGAACTCCGGGTCCTTGCGATTGACCTGCGATTCGATACGGGGCATGTTTTCCTTGCCTTGGAGTGGACACGCGAACAACGCGCTAGTTTACCCGCTCGATCGCCTTCGATTCCGGGCGGCTTGGACGGCAGGACGTCGACAGCCGCTATCATTGGCAATTCCGCAGTGGATTCCCGCATGTCCGATTCCGACGCAGCCGATCCGGGCTTCGACGACCTGGGGCTTCCCGCGCCCTTGCTGACCACCCTGGCCGAGCTGGGCTACGAAGCGCCATCGCCGATCCAGGCGGCAACGATCCCCGCCCTGCTGGCCGGCCGCGACGTGCTGGGTCAGGCCCAGACGGGGACCGGCAAGACCGCCGCGTTCGCCCTGCCGATCCTGGCCCGGCTGGACGCCGCGTCGTCCCGTCCGTCGGCGCTGGTCCTGGCGCCGACCCGGGAACTGGCGATCCAGGTGGCCGAGGCCTTCCAGAGCTATGCGCGCGGCCTGGCGGGCTTCCACGTCCTGCCGATCTACGGCGGCCAGGCCTATGCGCCGCAGCTCAAGGGCCTGCGCCGGGGCGCCGATGTCGTGGTCGGTACCCCCGGGCGGATCATGGATCACCTGGGCAAGGGCACGCTGCAGATCGATCAGCTGCAGACCCTGGTCCTCGACGAAGCCGACGAGATGCTGCGGATGGGGTTCATCGACGACGTCCGCGACGTCATGGAACGGATCCCGGCCAGCTGCCAGAAGGCACTGTTCTCGGCAACCATGCCCGACGCGATCCGCCGGATCGCCGAGCGCCACATGAGCGATGCCGAGCACATCACGATCCGCGCGAGCACGACCACGGCGGCCAATATCCGGCAGCGCTACTGGGTCGTCAGCGGCGTGCACAAGCTCGACGCGCTGACCCGCATCCTCGAGGTCGAGACCTTCGATGCGATGATCGTGTTCGCGCGGACCCGGGTCGCGACCGAGCAGCTCGCCCAGCGCCTCGAGGCGCGCGGCTTCGCCGCGGCGGCGCTGAACGGCGACGTGCCCCAGCAGCAGCGCGAACGGATCGTCGAACGGCTGAAGCGGGGCGAGATCGACATCCTCGCGGCCACCGACGTGGCGGCCCGCGGGCTCGACGTGGAGCGGATCAGCCACGTGGTCAACTACGACATCCCCTACGACACGGAAGCCTACGTGCACCGGATCGGCCGGACCGGCCGGGCCGGGCGGTCCGGCGAGGCCATCCTGTTCGCCGCGCCGCGCGAACGCGGCATGCTGCGCGCGATCGAGCGGGCCACGCGGCAGCCGATCGAGGCGATGGACCTGCCGACCGTGGGCGATGTCGAAGCCCGCCGGGCCGAGCGCTTCCAGGCGCGCATCCGGGCTGCGCTCGAGGGCGATGACCTCGAAGCCGGACGCGAGATCGTCTCGCGGGCCCGCGAGGCCCTCGGCGTGACGCCCGAGGACCTGGCCGCGGCGCTCGCGGTGATCGCACGCGGCGATGCGCCGCGACTCGGCGTCGACCGTCCATCGGTCCGCTTCGAAGAACCGCCGGCGGACGGTGGCCCGGAACGCACCGGCGCGCGACGAGGACGGCCCGCTCCGGCGGCACAGCCGGCGCGTGACGAGGGCCTCGTGGGCTACCGGATCGAGGTCGGGGCGCGGCACGGGGTCAAGCCGGGCAACATCGTCGGTGCGATCGCGAACGAGGCCGGGCTCGACGCGAGCCGGATCGGCCGGATCGACATCCAACCGACGTTCAGCATCGTCGATCTTCCCGCCGATCTCGATCCGCAAGTGGTCGAGCATCTCGGTACCGTCCGCGTGGCGGGCCAGGCTCTCCGCATCGCGCTGGACCGAAGGGGAGGCGATCGACGCCGGGACGGGTCGTCGAGGTCCGGGAGACCCGCTGCAGAGACCTCGCCGGGAACCTCGCAGGCGCGCCGCGCCGCACCGTCCTCGGGCACGGCATCCGGGCCGGAAGACGGGCGCAGCGAAGGTTCGAAGGGGCGGTCCCGGACCGAGGACGGCGGCAAGCCGCCGCGGCGGCCGGCGCGGACCCGCGCCGAGCGGAAGGCGCTGCTCGAATCCCGCAAGAAGCGGCCGAGCCGCGGGTCGAAGAAGAAGCATCGGACCAAGTGAACGCCGCTATCGGGGTCCGGGCGTCCGGACCGGTAGCGGTCGTCGAACCGGAGAAGCAGGGATGAAACTCTACGGAAGCTACACCTCGCCCTATGTCCGCCATTGCCGGGTCGCGCTGATCCAGCAGGGTCTCGAGTTCGACTTCGTCGAGACCGACTACGCCGCCAGCGCGCGCCAGTCGCCGACCCGCCGCGTCCCGTTCCTCGAGGTCGACGGCCTTCGGCTCACCGACTCGTCGAGCATCCTGCGGTGGACCCGGGAGCGGCAGGGCGGCGCGTTCCTTTCCGATCCCGCCGCCTTCGATCGCTACCTGTTGGCAACCACGGCCCTGGACAGCACGGTCAACCTGTTCCTGCTCGAACGCGACGGCCTGCGGCCCGACGACGTGCCCTATCTCGGGCGGCAGCGCGACCGGGTCGAGAGCAGTCTCGTCGAACTCGACCGCCGCTTCGACGGCATCGATCCCGGCGACGACGACGGCCTGCGGCTCGCCTGCTACCTGAGCTGGGCGGCCTTCCGCGAGCGGATCGACGCGCAACCCTTCCGGACGTTGGGACGGGTGCTGGCGTACTGGGAGGAAATCGGCGAATTCTCGACCACGCACCCCGGCCGAGCCGGCTGAGGCACCGGCGTCCGACCCCGGCTTCAGTCGAGCACGACGTGCACGCGCCGATTACGGCGTCCCTTCTTCTCGACCTTGACCACCGTGGCCGAACCGATCTCGTCGGTGCGGCGGACGTGCGTGCCGCCGCAGGGCTGCAGGTCCACGCCGGGTATCTCAAGCAGCCGGATGCGACCGACGCCCGACGGCGGCTTCACCGACATCGTTCGGATCAGCGCCGGATCGAGGTCCTCCTCGTCGATCCAGCGCGAGCCGACCGGATGGCCGGCCCGGATCAACGCGTTGAGTTCGGCGGTGATCGCGTCCTTGTCGGGCGCGTCGGGCAGGTCGAAATCAAGGCGGCTCCGGTCGGCGGAGATGTTTCCCCCCGTGACCGGGTACTTGAGCACGGCACCGAGCAGGTGCAGGCAAGTATGCATCCGCATGTGCCGATAGCGCAGGTCCCAGTCGATGCGGGCGGTGACCTCCGTATCGGCCGGGGGCAGGGGCACCTGCTCGTCCGGCAGGTGGAGGATCGCGCCGTCGGGACGCCGTCTTCGCGTATCGACGATCCGAAGCTGCGTGTCTCCCCACTCCAGCACCCCGCGGTCACCGGGTTGGCCGCCCCCGAGTGGATAGAACACCGTCCGATCCAGCACCACGCCCTCGGGTCCGGCCTCGGTGACCACGGCGGTGCACTGGGTGAGGTAGGCGTCATCGGCGAACAGGGCGTCGGTCATCGGCGGGTCCGTGGCGGGTTGATGCACGGATTCTACGGCTGGAAAACAAGGAAGGGGGCTGTACCGAAAACTCCAGATCGGATATACTGGCGAGCTTGATCGGTAACGCACCAATTCGCCGGTCTCGCGGTCCAACGGACCGCCGATCAGAGCGATCTGATCACTACGTCAAGTTTCGGAGAGGTGGCAGAGTGGTCGAACCGAGCGCAGCGAGCTCGATGCGAAGACCGCGAAGCGGTTGAAGCCACCCGGAGGGCAAGCAGCGGAGCTGCGCAGTCCATGCGGCGGTCTCGCGGTCCAACGGACCGCCGATCAGAGCGATCTGATCACTACAATTCAAGTTTCGGAGAGGTGGCAGAGTGGTCGAATGCGGCGGTCTCGAAAACCGTTAACCGGTAACCCCGGTTCGAGGGTTCGAATCCCTCCCTCTCCGCCATCAACAGAAAACCCCGTCTCGAGCGGGGTTTTTTGTTGATCGGGGAGCGGGGACCACGGATTGGAACCCGGGTTCGAACCGAGCCGCGCAGCGGCGAGCTCACGAGCGCGCAGCGCGAGTCATCCCTCCCTCTCCGCCATCAACAGAAAACCCCGTCTCGAGCGGGGTTTTTTGTTGATCGGGGAGCGGGGACCACGGATTGGAACCCGGGTTCGAACCGAGCCGCGCAGCGGCGAGCTCACGAGCGCGCAGCGCGAGTCATCCCTCCCTCTCCGCCATCAACAGAAAACCCCGTCTCGAGCGGGGTTTTTTGTTGATCGGGGAGCGGGGACCACGGATTGGAACCCGGGTTCGAACCGAGCCGCGCAGCGGCGAGCTCACGAGCGCCGCAGGCGCGAGTCATCCCTCCCTCTCCGCCATCCATGAAAAAGCCCCGCCTTGCGCGGGGTTTTTTCATGGATGACGAAGCGGGCTGGAGGTTCGAATCCTGCAGGGACGAACGAAGGCCGACGTCCCAGGACGCACGCCCTCCGGGTCGCAACGCGGTCGAGCAGCGCCAAGGGTACGAACCGAGCCGCGCAGCGGCGAGCTCACGAGCGCCGCAGGCGCGAGTCATCCCTCCCTCTCCGCCATCAAGCGGCGAGCCCGCAATCACGCAGCCGATCGCAATGGATGCCGACTTACCGCGGCGTCGCCTCGACGGGAATCATCGCTTCGAGGCGCAGCCGAGCTTCGTCCAGCCGCGCGTCGAGCCTCGGCGTCGGCACGTCTCCGTAGGCTTCGTCGAACGCAGCGATCGACGCCTCGACCGCTCGCAGCAGATCCCGAGCCGAGGCCGTGCGGGCGCGCGGATCGATCGAACCCACCCGGCCGATCCAGATCGGCGACGAGTGGGCGAAGGGCCGGGCGTGCATGGTGGGCCACGCATCGTCCTGCATTTCGGACGAGTAGGCCCGGATGGCGACCCAGCCGCCCTCGGGCAGGTCGACCTCGCCGCGCAGTTCGCGCGTCTCTCCGGCGCCGACACCCTTCGCGGTTCCCACGATATCGCCATTGACGACGAGCTCGACGACGTCGACCGGCGTTGCGCTGGCCAGGGTGGCCGTCCAGCCGTGCCGTCCGCTGGAGGTCACGTCCCCCGGCCTTGAACCGTCGTCGAGCTCGAAGACAAGCGCCGGGCCGGTGGTGACGAAGCCCCGTCCGGCCGCCGCGGCTTCGATCACGGCCTCCAGGGTTGCGTGGTCCGGCGCCACGCGGAGGTAGTTCCGGCCGGTGCCGACGGCGGGCGTGCGATGAAAATCGATCCAGCCATCGGTGCCGGACATCGCCGCGATCGGGCGACCGATGTTCAGCAGGCGATACCAGACTTCGGCGTTGCCCAGCGGGCTGGTCCAGGCGCAGACGAGTTCGAGCCCCATCCGTTCGGCGAGTACGCCGTCGGAGACCAGCTCCAGCGGAATCGGCAGGTCCTCGAGGTGCGTGAAGGGATCACGGTCATCGGCGATCGGATGCACGTAGGTCGGGAACGCGGCGGACCGCTCGGCGAACGCGATCACGTCGCCGTTGGTCCGATCGGGATCGCCGAGGGTGGGGTTGTGAGGCCCGAAGAACCAGGGTGCATAGGGCGTATCGACGCCGACCAGGCCGATGTGGCCGTGGAAGTGGGACCGGACCTCCTGGCCCTGGTGGACGACGCGGCCGTCGCGGACCGTGGTCCGACCGAGGATCGGGGCATCGATCCGCCGCTCCCAGCGGTTCCAGGACTGCGGCGCCAGGTGGTCCAGGTCCTCGCCCGCCATCGCGCGAAGCGCGTCGCCGTGGTCGGCGCGAAAGTGGCCGTCGCCGTTGAGATGGACATGGTGATCGGCCGCCACGTAGCCTTCGGCTCGCGCGTCCCAGATCGGAGTCGGCACGAGCCGGACGCGGGCCGCGCCGTCGCCGGAGACCTCGACTTCGGTTTCGATGAGCGGCGTCATCGGACCCCGTGCGGCGGTCACCCGGTACCGGCCGGCCGGAACGCGAAGTCGCGCCGTGTCGTCCACGTAGAAGTAGTGCCGGCCGGACTGAGGGTCGACGAAGGTGGCGTCGTCGGGAACGGCGACCGGATGGCCATCATCGCCTTCGATGGCTACGCGCGCCGCGGTCGGTCGGCCGTCGCTGTCGCGCACTTCGACCGCCAGATCGCCGGTCGGCCTGCCGTAGTCCCAGTCGCGGATCTCGACCTGCGACGGCGGGCCGCCGTAGGTCGCGATGCGCATCAAGCGGAGTCGGCGGTCCTGGTCGGGTTCGACGAAGTAGACGTGATCGCCGTCGGCGCTGAAGGCCGGGGAGGTCGCGTAGGGCGAGCCCCCGGTCAGGCGGTGGCGGACGCGGGGATCGTCGAGGTCCAGGGTCCACAGGTGATAGTCGTTGTCGATCGGCGCGCTGTAGACGATCAGTCGTCGGGTCGGATGCACGTCGGCGGTCAGGTGGTAGGCCAGCGTTTCCGCATGCGCGATCCGATCGGAGCCGGTGGCGAGGCTCCGTTCGCGCAGTACGCGGTGCGCACCGTCGCCGTGCAGGTAGAGCAGTCCGCTGCCGTCGGGCAAGCGACGCGCGTTGCGGACGACCTGCGGAAGTTCGGTCAGCACGTCGACGGTACCGGCATCGAGGCGATTCGCGAGCAGCTGCAGGCTGCCGTCGACCGCCGCGGTGTAGAACAGGGTCGCGCCGTCGGTCGAGAACTCCGGGTCCAGGTGAATCGCATCGGGCGAGCCGATGCGGGTCTCCGTTCCGGATGCCATCTCGCGGACCACGATCCAGGTCGCGTCTCCGCTATCGCGCACGAAGGCCAGTCGCCGGCCGTCGGGGGACCACCGGGGCCGCGCGTCGAGGTGGGGGCCATCGGTCAATCGCGTCGCCACACCGCTGTCGAGATCGAGGATCCACAGCCACCCCTGTGCCGCGAACGCGAGGCGCCGTCCGTCGGGCGCGGGAGCGGGGTCGCTGGGACCGTGCGCCAGGATCGGCAGCTCGTGCTGTTCGAGGTAGACATGGTGGCCGAAGTCATCCAGCTTGGGATAGTGGTTCGTCCACTGTGCGACGCCGACCGCGGGGAGCAGCAGCAGCACGAGCAGTTCCCGCCAGCGCCGTAGGGGAAGAAATACCGGTGCGCTCATCGAGTGCTCCTTCCGATGGTCCGTTCGAGTCATTCGTCCGAGTCGTTCAGTCGACCCGCGATGCGAGCGCGTCGAGAAACGCTTCGATCCGCTGCGCGTTCTTGCCGAGGTCGCTGCCGCCGACCCGGGACTTCGAGCGAACGTCGACTCGGGTGCGGCCATCCTCGCGTCCGATCCGGATGACGACGTCGTCCTTGAACCCGTACCAGAACGTCGTGTCGGTGGCCTCGATCCGTCCTTCGCTGCGCTCCGCCGCGACGCGCTCCCAGCCCATGGCGTCGACGGTCTCAAGCGCGGCATTGAACACGTCGGCCATCGAGGCGGCGAATCGTGCCGGGCCGAGATCCGGATAGCCTTCGCGCTGCTGCCGGGCGACCTCGTCCCCGCCGTAGCTGGCCGGGTTCGGGGCGTCGGCGCGCAAGGGCGCGACGGCGACGAATTCCGGTGGGTCGTCGAGGTCGGTGGTGATGTCGTGGATGAAGGGCTTGCTTTCAGCGGCCTGGCGAACGCCGATCGGGACCAGGGCCACCGAGACCCCGAGGACCAGCGCGACGATCAACACGCCGGCGCCCTGTCTGCGGATTTTCGGGACCAGCAAGCCGATCACGGCGAGCAGCGCACCGGCCGCCCCAAGGTACAGCGCATAACGCAGGACACCGAGCAGGCCGAAGCCGAGTTCCCAGAGCCCGAGCCGGTAGCCGGGGCCTCCAGCGAGCAGTAGCACGAGGGCGAGAAGCGAAGCTGCGAACGCGAGACGGCGAAGAATCATTGGGAAGGCTCCCGGAGACGTGCCGACATTCTGGCACGGTGCCATCGGTCGCGTGTACGCTTGCCCCATGGACGCTCTGAAGACGGTGGTCATCCAGCCCGACACGCGCTGGGCCGACCGCGATGCGAATCGAAAGCACCTTTCCAAGCTGATGGACCGCGTTGATGCGGCGGACCTGTTCGTGCTGCCGGAGACCTGCACCACCGGATTTCTCGGTGACCTGCCCGACGAGGGCGAGCGCGAGCAAGGAGCGGCCGACCTGGCGTGGGTCGTCTCCGAATCGGAGCGGCGCGGGGCGGCCGTGGTCGCCGGGGTCGCGGTGGTCGAGAACGGGCAGCGATTCAATCGGCTGGTGTTCGCCACGCCGGACGGTGGGAGCACGCACTACGACAAGCGCCACCTGTTCGGCTACGGGGGCGAAGGCGACCGCTATTCGGCCGGCGATCACCGCGTGCGCGTGGCCTGGCGCGGGTGGCGCTTCGATCTGCAGATCTGCTACGACCTGCGATTCCCGGTCTGGTGCCGCAATGACGACGCCTTCGACGTCCAGCTCTTTCCAGCCAATTGGCCGTCACCGCGTGTGGAGGCGTGGCGCACGCTGCTGAAGGCCCGGGCGATCGAGAACCAGGCCGTCGTGATCGGGGTCAACCGCTGCGGAACGGACGGCAAGGGCGTCGAGTATCCCGGCAGTTCGCGGGCCTACGATGCGCTCGGCGAACCACTGCTGGAACTGGACGGCGCGGAGGACGTGGCCGAGTTCGTCCTCGACCCGGCGGCGGTACGCGGTGTACGTGAGAAATTCCCGTTCCTGGCCGACCGGGATCGTTACCGCGTCGAGTAGTCTCGGCCGAACAGCTCCGTCCGGGTCGGTCGAATCACAGCCGGCGCACGACGCCGACCGCCAGGCCTTCGATCACGAACTCCCGTTGCCCCTCGTCGGCGACCACGATGTCGTCGTAGTCGGCGTTCTCTGCCTTCAGGCGGATCCGTTCGCCGTCGCGCTGGAACCGCTTCACGGTCACTTCGTCATCGATCCGGGCGACCACGATCTGGCCGTCGCGCGCCGTCTGCGTGCGATGCACGGCGAGCAGGTCGCCGTCGAGAATGCCGATCTCCTTCATGCTGTCGCCGTGGACGCGAAGCAGGTAATGCGGGGCCGGCCGGAACAGCGAGACATCGACCGGGACGCGCCGCTCCTGATGCGCCAGCGCCAGCAGGGGGGCGCCGGCGGCAACGCGACCGATCAACGGCAGCTCCACCAGGCTTCCCGGGTTCGGCGGCGCGGGCTCGTCGTCGACCGTGGGCACGATGCCGCGCGCAGTCCGCGCATCCAGCCGGATCGCACCCTTGGCGGCCAGCGCCTTGAGGTGGGACTGCGCCGCGTTCGGCGACTTGAACCCGAAATGGGCGTTGATCTCGCTGCGCGTGGGCGGCAGGCCGTCCTGGTCGATGGAATCGCGGATGAACGCGAGAATCTCGGCTTGGCGGGGCGATAGTTTCATGACACGCACTATATCAAAATACAGTGGTTCTTGCAGGCCACGCGCACCGTTGCCCACACACCGGTCCGCCGTTCCGACCGGAAGCCCTTCGGCTACAGGGGGCGAGCGTTACCCTTCGGCCTTCGGGGCCGAAGTGGCGGGCGAGGCCGAGCGGAGGTGGTCACGCGCCGGATAGGGCATGAAGTAGCGATGCCGACCGATCCAGTACGGGCCGCCGTACGGCCAGTAGGGCCAGGCGTGGTAGCGCCACATCGGCCCGTGGAAGAGCGGGTCGTATCGTTCGTCCAGTTCGACGCGCTCGGGCCAGAGGTAGACCGACCGCGTTTCCAGCCGCGGAAACCGGTACGGATAATCGCCGACGCTGTCGGTCTCGAACCCCTGAAGCCGACCGATGACGGTGACCTCGCGACCGGGCGCGAAGATCTCGGGGTCGAGGAAACCATCGTGGCAGGCGCGGAACCGTCCCAGCCCGCGATCGCTTTCTCGGGGCCGATGGCTTCGATCGAGTTCGCGCGCGAGCAGCTCCAGGCAGGTCGCGGCTTCTCCCGGTCGGGTCGCCACCACCGTGCCGCCCCAGCGGAAGGTCTCGCCGACCTGCGTCGGCGTGGTTGCGGACGGGGCGGGCCGCTCGGCGTACTCGCCCTCGAGCGGCGCAGGAATGCTCGCGCAGCCGGTCAGGCCGAGCAATGCGGCACCGGCGACGAGTGCGGAAACGGGTCCGGATCCATTCATCTCGAAGGCTCCTCGCGTTGCGGTTCGATCAACCCTATTTGAACAGAAATCCCATGGAGGGTTCACCGAAAACGGGGTCGCCATCGGCGGCAGCGCTCGACGAAGGTCCGGATCGCGGCGTCGGCCGGGTCAGGTCCGTAGCGAAGCCGTTGGTAGCGATCGGCCAGGGCAAGCAGCTCGTCCCGGTTCTGCAGCGTCGCCGCGGCACGCGGCATCCATTCGCGCACGGTCTCGTGGGCCCGGCGCGACGGCCCGGCCCGGCCCAGCCGCTGCTCGACGCGCCGCCAGGCACGGACCAGCGGGTCCGGCGTTCGGCGCGCGCCGGCCAGCAGCCCGCGCAGCCACCATGCCAGCGGCGCCAGCAGCAATATGGCCGCGACCATCAGCGCCGCCTGTCCGGCCAGGCCCAGGGTCTGCAAACCGAGGCGGCGAAGCATCGATTCCTGACGGTCCGCATCGAAGCCGAGCACCCAGCGATTCCACAGGTGCTGCAGCCGGTCGTACTGGTTCCTCAGCTGGAAGGCCCAGTCGGCGCTCAGCCATCCGCCCGCACCGGGAAGCGCGCTGCGGGCGCCGTCGAGAATGCGCGTCGGCGACACCGCGGACGTCGGGTCGACCCGCGTCCAGCCGCGACCCTCGAGCCACACTTCATTCCACGCGTGCGCGTCGGAGTTGCGGACCAGGAGGTATTCGTCGGCGGCCTGCCAGTAGCCGCCCTGGTAACCCGTCACGACCCGGGTCGGAATGCCGGCGTGACGCATCAGTACCGCGAAGGCCGACGCGTAGTACTCGCAGTAACCGGTGCGCAGGTCGAACAGGAACTCGTCGGCGCCGTGCCGGCCCAGGGGCGCCGTATCGAGGCTGTAGTAGAACGGGCCCTCGTTGAACCAGCGGAGGACTTCGCCGATGAGGGCAGCGTCGTCGTCGGGAAACCGCTCGCGGAGTTCCCGCGCGTACCGGCGGGTGCGCGGGTTGCTGTCCTCGGGCAGGTCCAGCGCCAGGTTCCGGTAGAGCGGGAGCAGCGTCGGCGTATCGACGAAGTCGGGCTGGCTGATGACGTCGTAGGGCGTGAGGGCGGTCAGCGGTTCGTCGCGCAGCAGCTCGAAGGCCATCGAGACGCGGGTCCGGTCGGGCCAGCGGGCCGGGTGGTCCAGCGCGAACAGCCAGCGCCGCTCGGTGGGCTCGATCTGGACCGTATAGCGCAGGGCACCGGGGCCGACGTCGGGGACGCGCTCCGGCGCCTGGTTGACGTAGAACACGCGCGTCCAGGTGCGGCCGTCGAAGCGCCACAGGACCGGTCCGCGCCAGTAGAGCTCCGAACGCGGAGGCGGCTCGCCCTGGAAGGTGACGCGGAACGCCGGGCTGTCGTCCTCGAAGAGGCTGGCGATTTCGCCGACGGACATCTCGTCGGACAGTCCCGTTCGGCCGTCCAGCGCCTCTTCGGGAAGGCCCCAGAGCGGCGAGGCGAGGCGCGGAAAGAGCACGAACAGGACCAGCGCGAAGGGCAGCGCAAGCAGCATCATCGCGGCGGCACCCCGGATCGTGCTGCGGACAGGAGCCGTAGCGCTCCCGGTACCGGCACGAGGCGCATCCTCGTCGCGCTGGATCCGCAGCAGCGCAATCGTGGCCAGCCAGCACGCCGCCAGCAGCCAGACCACGAGCTCGAGACGCTGGCTGAACAGGAACTGGGTGGCGACCAGGAAGAACGAAAGGGCGGCGACCATCCGGCCGTCACGCAGCCGGTACATCTCCAGCAGCTTCGACGCCAGCATGACGCACAGCAGCGCCGTGGCCGCCCTGCGACCCCACAGGGTGCCGTAGGCGGCGATGACCAGGCCCAGACCCAGGAAGGTCACGCCGATCCGGACCAGGCGTCCCGGCGGACGCCAGCCGCGGAACTCGGCCGCGCCGCGCCATGCGACCCCAGCGAGCACGAACACGCCGAGCCAGGCCGGGATGGCCAGCAGGTGAGGTCCCGCGGCGACGAGGAATGCGGCCAGCACGAAGACAACGGTCGAGGCGCCGAGACGGACTCTCATGGATGGTCGGCCAGCGCGTCGAGACATCGACGGAGATGGGGCTCGCCATGGTCCGGCGCGGTTTGCCAGGCGCCGAGTTCGAGGCCGTAGCGAAGGCCGTCGCGCTCGGCGTCGAGGATCCATCGGCAGAGGATCGACAGCCGGTCCTCGAGGTCGGTCGCCGGGACCTGGTCGAGGCGGAAGACGATCCGGCCGCGCTCCGGTCGCGTGAACTGCCGCGCCAGCAGCTGGTCATGGCGTTGACTGGCTTTCCATGCGATGCGGTGGACGGGATCGCCCTCGCGCCAGGGGCGTAGCCCGTGAAACTCGTCGCTTTCGTCGCCGGGGCGCGACGAAGGACGTGACGCGGCGGTCCACGGGGGCGGAGGAGGGCGGTCGGCCGGCCGGGGCCAGACCCGGACCGTCGCCCGGCTGTCGACCCAGGACCAGGCCTCGAACAGGCCGAGCGGCTGCCGGGTCCGGATCCGCAGCCGACCCACGGGCAGACGACCGCGCCGTTCGGTCGCGAGCGCCAGTCGGGCCACCGCCGTAGCGTTCGCCTCGAGGTCGACGCCCTCGCCGTCTGCGCTGCCGGGCCGGCGGCAGACGATACCGAGCCTCGGTCGGCCGGCCGCTTCGGCGAGCTCGATGTGCACGTCCACCGCCTGGCCTGCAAAGACCGGCCGGACATGAACCGCTTCGACCCGAATGCCCTCGAGGTTGCGGAACGCCAGGTGCATGGACAACAGGCCGAGGCAGGCCAGGAGGAAGGTCGTCAGCAGGCCCATGCTGTTGTTGAAGTTGAGGCTACCGAGCAGCATGCCGTGCAGGAGCAGGGCGATCATCCAGCCGAAGGCGGTCGGCAGGATGAAGACCTGGCGATAACGCAGGGTCAGCGGCGGATCGATCGGCCCGCGGCGGCGCAGGGCGCCATCCAGCCAGCGCGCGAAGCGCTGCCGGACAGCTTCAGGAAATCGGCGTACGCTCGAGGATGCGTGCGATGACATCGGCCGGTGCCTCGGACTCGGCGCGGACCTGAACGCGGTGCGTCGCCAGCGCCGGAAAGACGCGCTTGACGTCATCGGGGAGGACGTGATCGCGGCCGTCGAGGAGCGCGTGGGCGCGGGCCGTGGCGGCCAGCGCAAGCGTCGCGCGCGGCGACAGGCCGGCGCGCAGCGATGGGTGTTCGCGGGTGGCCTGGATCAGGGCCTGCAGGTAGTCGACCACCGGTTCCGACAGGTGGACGTCGCGGGCGCGGTCCATCAAGCACCTCACGTCGCTGTCGTCGAGGCAGGTGGGAAGGGCCTCGAGCAGGTCGCGCCGGTCGGGTTCTCTCAGCAAGCGTCGCTCTTCGGCACGATCCGGGTAGCCGAGGCCGATCCGGAGGAGGAACCGATCGAGCTGGGAATCCGGCAGCGGATAGGTGCCGACCAGGTCCAGTGGGTTCTGGGTCGCGATCACGAAGAAGGGTCGCGGCAGCGGGTGCGTGCTGCCGTCGACACTGACCTGGCGCTCGGCCATCGCCTCGAGCAGCGCGCTCTGGGTGCGCGGCGTCGCCCGGTTGATCTCGTCGGCGAGAACGACGTTGGCGAAGACCGGACCGGGTCGGAACTCGAAGGTCTCGTCGGCACGGCGCCAGATCGAGACGCCGAGGATGTCGGCCGGCAGCAGGTCGCTGGTGAACTGGATGCGCTGCCACGATCCGCCGGTCACGATCGCCATGGCCTGGGCCAGCGTGGTCTTGCCCACCCCGGGCAGGTCTTCGATCAGCAGGTGACCGCCGGCGAGAAGTGCCGAGAAGGCCAGGTGGACGGCCTCGGGCTTGCCGAGAACAACGCCGTTCACCGCATCGACCGCACGCTGCAGGCGCTCGGCCGCCGAGCCATCGGCGGCCGCCGGGTCGATGCGAGCGGCCGGATCAGTCATCCAGCAAGGCGTTGAGCTTGGCCGCGCAGATGAAGTCGTTCTCGCTCAGGCCGTCGATGGCGTGGGTCTGGAAGGTCACACGACAGAAGTTGTAGCCTGCTTCGAAGTCCGGGTGATGCGCTTCGCGGTTTGCCACCCACGCCATCGCGTTGATGAACGCCATGGTCTTGTAGAAACCCTTGAACTCGAAACGCCGAACGATCCGCTTGCCGTCGTCGTCGACCTGCCATCCCGGAACCTGTGGCAGCAGCTTGTCGATCCGTTCCTTGTCGAGCGGCTGGGTGCCGCCTTCGCACGGCGTGCATTTCTTTTCCTGGAGTTCGTCACTCATGGTCAGGCAGCGTCCTTCTGTTTGGGCGGGAAAGTCGGGGCGAACTGGCCAAGCGCGCGGGCCTTGCGAATGAGCTTGAGCAGGTCCATCTCGGCCAGTTCGAACAGATCGTCCATCGAGTCGAGCACGTAGTAGACGGTCTGGAAGATGTCGATCCGGTACGGTGTGCGCAACGCGTCGATCGGATCGAAGGGTCGGCGGATCGGCTCGTCGCTTTCGAGCGAATAGACCGTTTCCCCGGGCGAAGAGGCGATCCCGCCGCCGTAGATGCGGGTGCCGGCGTCGGTTCGCAGCAGCCCGAATTCCACCGTGAACCAGTAGAGGCGTGCGAGGAAAACGCGCTCCTCCTTGCTGGCCTGCACGCCGGCCCTGCCGTAGGCGTGCGTGAAATTGGCGAAGGCCTCGTCGGTCAGCATGGCCGTATGGCCGAAGATCTCGTGGAAGATGTCCGGCTCCTGCAGGTACTCCATCTCCTCGCGCGTACGGATGAACGACGCGGCCGGGAACTTCTTCTCGGACAGCAGCTTGAAGAAGCGATCGAAGTTGATCAGGGCGGGGACCGGCGCGACTTCCCAGCCGGTCCGCTCGCGCAGCACATCGGACACGTCCCGGGGCTGGGGAATCCGGTCCGCAGGAAGATCGAGGGTCTTCAGGCCGTTGAAGAACTGGTCGCAGACCCGGTCCTGGATGATCTCGATCTGCCGGGCGTAGAGCTCGCCCCAGATCGCGTGCTCCTCGTCCGTGTAGTGGATGATCCCGTTCTCGTCCGGGACCTTCGCTTCGTACTTGCTTGATTTGCCCATGTTGCGTCTCCGTTTCGAGGCTGCCCGCGTCGCCGACGGCCGCCCCGATTCGTGCGATGCGCGCGGGGGTTCCCGCTGCGATCGGTGGGTCCGGGGCTCGTTCGGTCGCGTATTCTGGCGGGCAAGTCTATCAGCCCCGACCGAGGATCTTGCCATGCCCACGGGATGGCCCCGATTCCATTCCCCCACCTGGTACGAGGACCGCATCGCGGCGCGTCGGTTCCCTCGCATCGAATCGGACCGCTCCGTCCGGGTCGCGGTGATCGGCGCCGGTCTGGCGGGTCTCAGCACTGCCTTCAGTCTGCTCGAGCGCGGTCATCGCGATGTCGTCGTGCTCGAAGCCGGACAGCCCGGTGAAGGTGCCTCGGGGCGAAACGGGGGCTTCGTCTTCGGCGGCTTCTCGCTGGGCCCAGAGCCGCTGGTGCGCCGGGTCGGACTCGACCGTGCCCGGGTCATGCAGCGATGGACCCACGAGGCCGTCGACCGGGTTCGCGGCCGCTGCGCCGCCCTTGGCGTCTCGCTCGACGGGGAGGGCGTTCTGCTGGCCGACTGGTTTCGCAACCGCAAGGGGCTGGACGCGCTTCGAGACGCGATCCATCGGGCGACCGGCCTCGAGCTCCTCGCGCTCGATCGAGCGCAGCGATCGGCCTGGGTGTGCTCCGATCGCTACGGCGGCGGACTGCTCGAGCCGGGAGCCTTCCACTTCAATCCGCTGGCCTATGTGCGGGCGCTTGCCGACGAACTCGACGCATCCGGGCTTTCCGTCCACGGTGATTCGGCCGTCGAGCGCATCGAGCGGGCCGGTGGCGGATGGCGGCTTCGGACCCGTGACGCGACGGTGCGCGCGGACCGGGTGGTCGTGTCGACCGGCGGATACGATCGTCGACTGGTGCCACGGCTGGTGCGCAGCATCCATCCGATCGGGACCTACGTGGCCGTGACCGAGCCTCTGCCCGGCCGACTCGAGGCGCTGATCCCGGGAACCGCCGCCGTCTACGACACGCGTTTCGCCTTCGACTATTACCGGCGAATCGGCGACCGCCTCCTGTGGGGCGGGCGGATCTCGATCGCTGATCGCGATCCGGATGCGATCGAAGCCCTGATGCGGCGTGACGTCGCACGGGTCTTCCCGTCCCTGGCGGACGTTCGCTTCACCCATTCCTGGGGTGGCTGGATGAGTTACGCGCGCCACCAGATGCCGATTCTCGGCGAGCTGGAGCCCGGCCTCTGGGCCGCCAGTGCTTTCGGCGGACACGGCATGGCGCCGACCACGATGGCCGGCGAAGTGATCGCCGAAGCCCTGGACGGCGAGGGGGACCGACTCGAAGCGTTTCGCTCCTGGGGGCCGAGTTGGGCCGGAGGGCCGCTGGGGCGGTGGACGGCCCAGGCGTCGTACTGGGCGTATCAGGCGCGCGACGCGATTCGGGCCTGGCGCAGTAGCGGCTGATCGGCGTCCGCGGCGCTTGTAGGAAATCTTCCGATGACCGGTCGCGGTCGCTGCGGGTAGGATGCGCTGCGTGGGGTGACCCCGGGGGACGCAGCTTCCGGGGTTCGGGGCACCCGGGACTCTCTGCCCGGGTGCCTTTTTTTCATCCGCCGCGCGCCATCAGTCCCAGGGCTGGAACCCGGCCAGCAGTTCCGCCATCCGGTTGGTCACCGACTGGATCTCGAACGGATCGATGCCGCCGGCCGGGTTGTTGGCCAGGGCGACGATCACGAAGGGCGGAAAGTCCCCCTCGTTCTCCAGCAGCCACGCGTGCGTCAGCACGTGATTTCCGGAAACCCCCGACGTCAGGCTGCCGCCCTTGTACCAGGTGCGATCCCAGGCGGCCCGGATATTCGGTTGCGCCGCCTGCGAGCCCATCGCCCGGTCGACGAATTCGAAGGCGCCGAAGTCCTCGGGCGTCGATCGGAGTCCGGCCAGGGTTCGGCAGATGTCCGACGCCGTCGCCCGCCAGGTTCCGGACGTGAGCAAGGACTCGTGGAAGAACGGGAACGAGACCGGGAACGACGGTCCCTCGGGCTCGATCATCGTGCTCAGGAAATTGTCCTGGAAGGCCTCCGTGCCGTCGACGTAGGATTCCGCCGTCGGCAGGTCGAAGCGCGTGAACACGTGGAACTGCTCGCTGATGTTCAGGAAGGGAAGCAGTTCGTCGGGATCGGCGATTCCGTACTGCTGGACGATCTCGCCGGCCCGGATCCGGCCGGTCAGCTCGTGCAGGTGATCGGTCGCCGTGTTGTCGCTGATGCCCATCATCAACGTGCCCATGTCCTGGACGTCGAATACGGTGCCGAGCGGCTCGCTGTTGATCGTGCCGCCCGCGGCCCGTTCGTCGGCCACCAGCGGGATCGGATCGGATCGATCGACGATGCCATCGGCGATGTCGGCGGCCACGGCGCCGAGGACCCAGGTCTTGAAGATCGAGCCCAGGCCGCGCGCGACGTCCGGATCGCGGACTTCGATCGGCTGGCAGCGGCCGGCCAGGTCGACGTAGCCGACGAACAACCCGTTCTCGGGATGGAAGGTCATGAACTTGTCGGCCGCCTGCGCGAGGGTCAGGGTCTGGTCGGCGGGGAACTGCACGGTGCCGCCGAAGTTGCTGACCTGGAGCAGCGTGATCAGGTTCGAGCCCGCGTACTCGACGCCGAACTGCAGGAATCCCGATGTGGCCGGGCCGCTGTCGCCGTCGATCACAACGGTAGCCCGGACGGGAGTCAGGGAAATCAGGTCGATGATCCGGCCGTTCGGGAACTCGACCCGGAGCACGTCGTTGATGAAATCGCGGATCGAGGCGGGATCGAAGGCGGGGGAGAATCTCGCCTGCACCTCGGCCAGGGTCGTCGTTTCACCGACCGCGAGCTCGTCGATCAACCACTGGAGCCGGTCGCCGATCGGTTCCGGCGGAAGAACGTAGTCGCCGCCCACGACCGGGAAGGCCGGGGCGATCGAATCGCCCTCGAAACCGGCCCGGTACATCACGTCGGCGGGGACGGGAAACTGTCCCCAGGCCGGTCCGGTCAGCAAGCCGAGCAGGAACAGCGCGGCCATGGGGCGACGCATTCCGTTGGAAATCACGGTGGCGATCGATCGGGTCATGGCGGGTTCTCCATCGAGAGGAACGAAGTCGGGCCTTGTCTTCCCTAGCGCGAACCGCGACCCGATCGTATCGCCGGATTCGCGCCCGCTTGTGGCCGGGAAGGGCTACGGATAGACTCGACGGAGCGGTCCGACGAATGTGCCGGAGTCGATGCCTCGCATGACCAAGGGGTCCAGCCACGAACTCACTCTGATCCTCCGCCAGTGGGCGGACGGCGAGCCCGGCGCTGAAGCCGCGCTGCTCGAGGAGGTCTATGGAACGCTGCGTGGGATGGCGCGTTCGCGGCTGTCCAAGGAACGCGCCGGCCATACGTTGCAGCCCACGGCGCTCGTCCACGAGGCCTACCTCAAGATCGCGCAGGGCTCCAGCGTCGAGTGGCGCAATCGGGTCCATTTCCTGGCGGTGGCCGCCCGGGTCATGCGCCAGGTGCTGGTCGATGCCGGCCGCAAGCGAAGCGCCGACAAGCGAACCCCGGATCCACCGCTGACCACGACCCTGCACGGCGAGGAGGCCGAGCGGGTCGATGTGCTCGACCTCGAGCGTGCTCTGGAGCGTCTCGAGCGGCTGAATCCGAATCAGGCGAAGGTCGTCGAGCTGCGCTGTTTCGGGGGCCTCACGGTCCCGGAGGTTGCCGAGGTTCTCGACGTTTCCGTCGCGACCGTGAACCGGGCCTGGCGGGCGGCGCGTACATGGCTTCGGGACGAGCTGGAGCCGGGGGGCGGCCGATGATTACGCGCTGCACACTCGCTCGGGGACCGATGAGCGATCCATAAGCGAGCGATGAGCAAGCGATGAGCAAGCGATGAACAACCGGCTCGACGACGCGGGGGAAGCGCAGGCGCTCGCGCTGCTCGAAGAAGCGCTGGACCAACCGGCGGACCGGCGGACCGAGTTCGTGATCGCGCGGACCGACGTGCCGGCTCCGGTCCGTGAACGGGTGCTGGACCTGTTGGCCAGAGAGCCGGCCACCACGTCGTTCCTGGAGCCGGGCTCCGTGCCGTCGGCAAGCTCCGCGCCGCGGCTCACCGACCGCAGCGGTGAGCGCGTGGGCGCGTTCGAGCTGACCGAAATGATCGGCGTCGGCGGCATGAGCGTGGTCTATCGGGCGCGACGTGCCGACGGCGCGTTCGAACAGGACGTGGCGGTGAAACTGTTCGCGGCTGCGCATCTCGACGACACGGCAATGCAGCGCTTCGACGCCGAACGGCGAATCGCCGCGACCCTGGAACATCCGGGGATCGCGCGGGTCATCGACGGAGGCACGACGGCCGACGGCACGCCGTACCTGGCCATGGAACTGGTCCGGGGCGAACCGATCGATCGATGGTGCGAATCGCATTCCGCCGATCTCCGGACCCGGCTCCGGTTGATCCGGTCGACCTGCGACGCGCTGGCGCACGCCCACGAAGCGGGCATCGTCCACCGCGACCTCAAGACCTCCAACATCCTGGTCGACGACCACGGGCAGGCCCGGCTGATCGACTTCGGTATCGCCAAGGTGCTGGATCGGGGTTCGATCGATCTCGATCAGCCCGAGACGCGGTACGAGGCGCGACTGATGACCCCTGCCTATGCGAGCCCCGAGCAGCTGCTCGGCAAGCGGGTCACGCGGGCCAGCGACGTCTATTCCCTGGCGGTCGTGCTGTACGAGCTGTTGACCGGGGCCCGGCCCCACCGCCTGGCCGGTCTGTCGGCGACCGAAGCCGAACGCAAGGTCTGCGAAACGGTTCCACCGGATCCCAGTGCGGCCATCGGGCGCGACGGCGGAACGCCGCCGCGCGGCCTCGGGGGCATCAAGGGACTCCGCCGTCACCTGCGCGGCGACCTGGACCGGATCGTGATGACCGGCCTGCGCCAGGACCCCGCCGACCGCTACGCCGACGCGCTCGAACTGGGCGAAGACCTCGACCGCTATCTGCGTGGCGAGCCGGTGCGGGCGCGCGGGGCGTCGCGGCGCTATCGAGCCTGGCACTTCGTCAAGCGCTACCGGGGTGCCGTGGCCGCGACGGCGATCGTGTTCGCGGTGCTGCTTGGCGGCCTGCTCGCGGTTCGGCACCAGGCCGAGGAAGCGCAACGCCAGCGGGACCTCGCCCGTCAGCAGGCAGAGCGTGCCGAGGCGGCCAAGGTGTTCCTGGTCGAGATGATTCAACGTGCGGATCCCTTCGAGAATGCCGATGAGCCGACGCTTGCCGGTGCGCTGAAGATGGCGATTCCGGACATCGCGGAACGTTTCGCCGGGCAGCCGGAACTGGAAGCCGATCTCCGTCATGCCATCGGCTATGCACTGCAGAACCTCGGCGAGATCGGGCCGGCCCGCTTCCAGCTCGAGCAGGCGCTGGAAACGCGGATCGAGACGGGGAATCGAGTCGGCCAGGCCGAAACGCTCGATGGCCTCGCCATCGTGGACTGGTGGGAAAGTGATTTCGAACGCGCAGAACGACGCTTCGCCGAGGCGCGCGACCTGCTCGCGCGAACGGAGGCACGGACCCCGATCTCCCGGAGGATCGAGATCGGACTGCTGGCCAACTGGGCCGCGATGCGGATCGATTCCGGTGATTACGAGGGAAGCGAGGCGCTCGCGCTCGAAGCTCTGGCGCTGGCCGACGAGCCCCCGGCGATCGACGCGGCGGACGAGTCGGCGATCGATCTCGAGACCCGGGCCTCGATCTGGTCGTCGCTGGCCACCGCGCGAGAAGGCCAGCAACGCTATCAGGAAGCGCTGGATGCGTTCGAGCGCACGGTCGAATTGCAGCGGCAGGCGACCGGGGAGATGCATCCGAGCTACGCCATCGTGCTGAACAACCAGGCCTTGCTGTTCTTCGCACTCGATCGCCTCGGAGATGCGGTCGAGGCGATGACCGAGTCGGTGCGAATCCGTCGCGCAACGCTCGGCAGCGACCATCCGCAGACGGCCACCGCGCTGTTCAACCTCGCCCGGCTGCAGACCCTGGCGGGAAACCTCGTCGAAGCGGAAGGACTGGCGCGGGAAGCGTTGGAGGTCGCGCGGAACGGCTACGATGCCGGGCATCCGCGAATCGGCAAGGCGCATGAAGCGCTGGGGATCGTCCTGCGAGCCCAGGGTCGCCATGAAGCGGCGCTGCGCGAGATCACGACCGCCATCGAGATCTATCGAAGCGCGCAAGGGGTCGACCCGGCATGGCTGGACGCGGCCCAGCAGCTGGGTGACGAACTGGTGATCGAGTTGCGGGCTGCAGACTAGGGGCGATCGAACGGGACCGGCGCCGCAGGGCGCCGGTCCCGGCTCCTCACAGCGCTTCGATGATGCCGGCCGCTCCCATTCCCGTGCCGATGCACATCGTGACCATGCCGTACTTCTGCTTCCTGCGGCGCATGCCGTGGATCAGTTTGGCCGACAGGATCGACCCGGTCGCGCCGAGCGGGTGACCGAGCGCGATGGCGCCGCCGAGCGGGTTGACCTTTTCGGGGTCGAGGCCGACGTCCCGGATGACAGCCAGCGCCTGGGCAGCGAACGCCTCGTTGAGTTCGATCCAGTCGAGTTGATCCAGCTTGATCCCGGTCTGCTTCAGGACCTTCGGAATCGCGGCGATCGGGCCGATGCCCATGATTTCCGGCGGCACGCCAGCGACGGAAAAGCCGCGGAAGACCGCCAACGGTTCCAGGTCGTACTTTTTCAGGGCCTTTTCCGAGACCATGACGAGTGCGCCGGCGCCATCGGACATCTGCGAACTGGTGCCGGCCGTGACCACGCCGTCGGCACGGAATACGGGGCGGAGCTTGCCGAGCGCCTCGGGCGTCGTGTCGCGGCGCGGGCCTTCGTCCGTGTCGATGACCTGTTCGACCGTGCGGATGGCGCCGGACGACGGGTCCGGGTAGCGGTGGTGGACGGTGTACGGCCGGATCTCGGTGAATTCCCCGCCGTCGATCGCCGCAATGGCCTTCTGGTGGCTGCGATAGCCGAATTCGTCCTGGTCCTGTCGCGAAACACCGTACTTCTCCGCGACCTTCTCGGCCGTGATGCCCATGCCGTAGGCGATGGCGATGTTGTCATCCTCGAAGACCTTCGGATTCATCGCGACCTTGTGACCCATCATCGGGACCATGGTCATGGTTTCCGTGCCGCCGGCGATCATGACGTCGGCCTCGCCGAGGCGGATCCGGTCTGCAGCCATCGCCACGGTCTGAAGGCCGGAAGAACAGAACCGGTTGACGGTCACGCCGGGGACGTTGTCGGGCAGTCCGGCCAGCAGGGCGCCGATCCGCGCCACGTTCATGCCCTGTTCGGCCTCCGGCATCGCGCAGCCGACGATCACGTCCTCGATCGCGGCCGGATCGACGCCCGGCACGTCGTCCAGCGCCGTGCGGATCACGTGGGCCAGCAGGTCGTCGGGCCGCGTGGTGCGAAACCCGCCCTTGAAGGCCTTGGCCACCGGCGTGCGCACCGCGGAGACGATATATGCGTTGCTCATTTGCTATTCCTCAGACTGTTCGAATTCGTAAGGTTCGGGCGGGTGTCGGGCAGAGGGGAGGGGTCAGGGGCGAGTGGCTTCGACCTGCCTCCTTTCCCTCTGGCCCCTTGCTCCCCGGCTCCGCGTTCCTAGTTCCGCAGCGGTTTCCCCGTCTTCAGCATATGCAGGATGCGCTCCTGCGTCGCCTTCGTCCGGGCGAGTTCGACGAAGTGCTTGCGTTCCAGTGCGTAGAGCCATCGCTCGTCGACCGGGGTCGCCCGATCGATCGCGCCGCCGCAGATCGTGTCGGCGATGCGCTCGCCGATCTCCCGGTCGTGATCGCTGATGAAATGGCCCTCGTGCATGTTGGCCAACAGCATCTTCAGCGTCGCGATGCCGACGTCGCCCGCGGCAGGAATCGTCCGGCCCGGCAGCGGCGCGCGATAGCCGGCTGCGTCCAGGCCGCGGATCACGCCGTGCGCCGCATGGAGCAGCTCGTGCTCGTGCATCACGATCGAATCCGAAGCGGTCAGATAGCCCATCTCGCGCGCTTCCATCGCGCTACCCGAAACCTGGCCCATCGCGACCTGCTTGTAGCGCTTCTCGAGGAGCGCGTAGCTGTCGCCGGCCTGCGTCTGATCGTGGACGCGGAAGGCCAGCGTGCCCAGTCCGCCGCCGGCCGGCAGCAGGCCGACACCGGCCTCGACCAGGCCCATGTAGGACTCGAGGTGGGCGACGATCCGGCTGGCGTGCATGGCGAGCTCCAGGCCACCGCCCAGCGCCAGGCCTCGCACGGCGGCGACGCTCGGGACCGCCGCGTAACGCAGTCGAAGGTTGGCGGCCTGGAAGTCGGCGACCAGGCCCTCGACCTTGTCGAATGCATCGTCGGCCACCCAGTCCATCGCGGCCTTCAGGTTGGCGCCGGCGGAGAAGGGCCCCTTCGGCTGCCAGATCACCAGCCCGGCGAAGTCCTTCTCCGCGCGTTCGATGGCCTCGTTGAGACCGTCGATCACGCCGGTGTCGATCACGTTCATCTTCGACTTGTGAGACACGATCAGGACATCGTCCTCCAGCGTCCACAGGCGTGCACCGGCCAGGTCGGCGACCGTGGTCCCGGAGCGGGCCGACTCGCCGATCAGGCGGGGCGGCTGCATCTGGCGCCGGTAGACGGGCAGGTCGGGACGGGCGATCGTTGCGCCGTCCCCGGCGATCGAGCCCGCGTCGCCGTGGGCGGCATCGGCGTCGTCCACCCAGCCGGGCAGGGGCGCATCGGCCAGCGCGGTGCCGGCCTCGATGTCGCGCCGGATCCAGCGCGTCACGTCGTTCCAGCCGGCGGCCTGCCAGATCTCGAACGGGCCCAGATCCCAGCCGTAGCCCCAGCGCATCGCGAGATCGATCTCGCGGGCCGAATCGGCGATTTCGGCCAGGTGCACCGCGCAGTAGTGGAACAGGTCGCGGTGGATGGCCCACAGGAACTGGAGTTCGGGTCGATCGGACTCGGCGAACGCCTTCATCTTCTCGGCCGGATCGCGGATCGCCAGGGCCTGCTTGACGTCGTCGTCGAGCGAATAGTCGGTGTCGCGGTATTCGCCCGAGACGGGATCGAGGACGCGGATCGCCTTGCCTTCCTTGCGGAACACGCCGGCGCCGGCCTTCTGGCCGAGCGCGCCGGCCTCGATCAGCCCGGTCATCCACGCCGGTTTCTCGTAGACGGCGTGCCAGGGGTCATCCTCGAGCTTGTCCTGCATCGTCGAGATCACGTTGGCCATCGTGTCGAGCCCGACCACGTCGGCGAGCCGGAAAGTCGCCGATTTCGGCCGGCCGATCGCCGGCCCGGTCAACGCATCGACCGTGTCGAAGCCGAGGCCGAGCCGCCTGGCGTGGTGCACGGTCGAGATCATCGAGAACACCCCGACCCGGTTGGCGATGAAGTTGACCGTGTCGCGGGCCCGGACCACGCCCTTGCCCAGCGTTTCCGTCATGAACGCCTCGAGCCGGTCCAGGACCTCGGTCTTCGTGCCGGCGTGGGGGATCAGTTCGACCAGGTGCATGTAGCGCGGCGGATTGAAGAAGTGCACCCCGCAGAATCGGTCGCGGTGACTCTCGGGAACCACCTGCGCCAGCTCGGTGATCGACAGGCCCGAGGTATTGCTGGCGAAGATCGCATCGGCCGGCAGGTGGGGCACCAGGCGCTCGTACAGCGACTTCTTGATGTCCATCCGTTCGGCCACCGCCTCGATGACGAAATCGCAATCCGCGAGCGTCTCGAGATCGTCCTCGAAGTTCGCCGGTTCCAGCGCCGAGGCCAGGTCCTTGCGAGCCAGCGGGGGCGGCTTCAGCTTGGCCAGGCGCTGGATCGCGCCCTTGACCCGGTCGTTTCGGCCCCCTTCGTCGGCGGGCAGGTCGAACAGGCGCACGGGAATACCGGCCGCGGTCAGGTGGGCGGCGATCTGCGCGCCCATCACGCCCGCGCCGAGGACGGCGGCCTTGCGAACAATGAAGCGATTCTCGGACATCAGGTCAGGTTCCTGTCGTTCGTTGAAAAGGAAGATGCAGGTGTACAGCGCGCGATGCCGGCACCCCGGCCGGCATCGACGGCAGCTCCAGCGTCGGTCAGCTGGCTTTCTTGAGCGGCGCTTCGGGTTCCCCGGTCCGGGCCCGATCCAGCGCGTCGGGTTCGAACTCGTCGACCGCGATGACCTCGGCGGCCAGGCGCTGGGCCTCGATCAAACGTTCGGCCTGCGCGTCGTCGATCAGGCCCGCCTCGACCGCCTGGCGGGCCAGGCGATCCACGTTGACCGGCGTCGGCATGCGCTTGAGGCCGTTGAAGACCGCACGCTCGGCCTCGGCCGCTTCGAGCATGGCGTCGAAGGCCTTCAGCACCATTGCAGCGCCGACACCGTCCCGGGCGCGGAACGTGTCGTGGGTCAGTCGATCACGCGAGGGGTTGTTCGACAGCAGCAGCTCGGCGATCGCCTGACCGGTCCTGTCGTCGGCCGGGTGGTGACTGCGCCCGAACGGAAACGCCCAGACCCGAAGAACCCGGCCCAACGCGGGAACCGGGAAGTTGGCCAGGATGCCGAACAGCGCGGATTCGACGCGATTCAGGCTGTCGGCCATCGCCCAGCGGGCCATCGGCAGGTCGGCGTCGGGACGGCCGTCGTCCTCGAAGCGCTTGACCACGGCGGAGGCCAGGTAGAGATGGCTCAGTGCGTCGGCAAAGCGACCCGACAGTTTCTCGGCGAACTTGAACTTGCCGCCGAGGATGAGCAGCGTGAAGTCGGCGATCAGCGTGAACGCGGCGGCCAGGCGGTTGATCCGCTGCACGTCGCGCTTCAGTACGCCGCCGAACGGCGCCGGACTCAGCCGGCCGCCGGTCAGTCCCAGCACGAGCGACCGGACGGCATTACCG
This sequence comes from Halomonas denitrificans, assembly GCA_019800895.1. Lineage (NCBI taxonomy): Bacteria > Pseudomonadati > Pseudomonadota > Gammaproteobacteria > Oceanospirillales > Halomonadaceae > Halomonas > Halomonas denitrificans. The sequence continues at coordinate 76,756 of JAHVKF010000001.1, read as the reverse complement.
ATCGTGTAGCCGATGTGACCGAAGAACGCCTTGTCGAAGTCCCGGCGGGCGTTCGGCGCCTGGCTGGTCGCCGCCATCATTTCCTTGAGCAGCCAGGGATGGCAGCGGATCGCGCCCTGGCCGAAGATGATCATCGACCGGGTCAGGATGTTGGCGCCTTCGACGGTGATCGAGATCGGCAGGGCCTGGTAGCCCTGCGCCAGATAGTTGCGCGGTCCGAGGACGACGGCCTTGCCGCCGTGGATATCCATCGCGTCGGCAACGACGCGCCGGTTCGCCTCGGTCAGGTTGGCCTTGAGGATGGCCGAGATCACCGCCGGCTTCTCGCCCTGGTCGAGCGCGACGAGCGTCATCTGGTGAGCGGCGTCCATGCGATAGGTCTCACCGCCGATCCGGGCCAGCGGCTCCTGGATGCCTTCGAACTGACCGATCGGTTGCTTGAACTGGTAGCGGACCCGGGCATAGGCGCCGGTCAGCAGGCTGCAGATCTTGCCGCCGGCGACCGCCTGGGCGGGCAGCGAGATGGCGCGCCCTGCGGACAGGCAGTGCATCAGCATGCTCCAGCCCTGGCCGACGCGCTCCTGGCCGCCGATCACCCAGTCCATCGGAATGAACACGTCCTTGCCGCGGGTCGTGCCGTTCATGAACGGCGAGCCGCCCGGCAGGTGGCGATTGCCGGTCTCGACGCCGGGGGTGTCGGCCGGGATCAGCGCGCAGGTGATCCCGAGGCTCTTCTCGCCACCCAGCAGGCCGTCGGGGTCGAAGCACTTGAAGGCCAGGCCGACCACGGTCGCGACCGGCGCCAGCGTGATGTAGCGCTTGTCCCAGGTGACCCGGATGCCGAGCACTTCCTCGCCGTTGAATTCGCCCTTGCACACGATGCCCTTGTCCGGCATCGACGCCGCGTCCGAACCCGCGTACGGCGAGGTCAGCGCGAAACAGGGAACGTCCTGCCCGGTCGCCAGCCGCGGCAGGTAGTGGTTCTTCTGGTCCTCGGTTCCGAAGTAGTGCAGGAGTTCGCCCGGGCCGAGCGAATTGGGCACCATGACGGTCACCGCGGCGGTCTGGTTGCAGGTCGAGATCTTGGTCACGACCGCCGCGTTGCCCTGCGAAGAGAAGCCGAGTCCGCCGTACTCCTTCGGAATGATCATCGAGAAGAACCGGTGCTCGCGCAGGAAGTCCCAGACCTCCGGCGGCAGGTCCCGATCCTGCTCGATCTGCCATTCGTCGAGCATGGTGCACAGTTCCTCCACCGGGCCGTCGAGAAACGCCTGCTCCTCGGCGGTCAGGGACGGCGCAGGATGGTTCTGGAGCTTCGTCCAGTCCGGACGGCCCGAGAACAGCTCTGCATCCCACCAGGTCGTGCCCGATTCGAGGGCTTCGCGCTCGGTCGCCGACATCGCCGGCAGGACCTTCCGGAACCAGCCGTAGAGGCGATTGGTCAGAAGGGCTCGCCGCAGCGGGGGCAGGGCGGCGACGATCAGCGGAACGGCGATCAGCACCGCGACGATGGCTACGGCGAGCGACGCGCCCGTCGCGATGGACAGGGCCGCCGCCGCGGACGTGAGCAGGGCGGCAAGCCAGGCCGGAGCCGCGAAATAGGCCATTATCAGCGGCAACAGGACAACGGCAAGCAGGGCAAGGATGGTCATGCGGAAGTCTCCTCGAACAGGTTGGGTTGGCGCTGCGCGGCCGGGTCGCGGGTCGTTGCGGACACCGAATCGCGCAGGCCGGCGCAGCCGAAGCGGATCAACGCCCGCGCCGTGGGTTCGACGTCGTCGTCGTTGGTCTCGGCCATGGTGTAGGTCAGCGCGCCGATCAGGAAATCGAGCTGCTGGCGGAGGTTCTCGGGCGCCGTGCCCAGCGAGCGGCTGACCGCATCGGCGAAGGCGCGCATCACGTGGGAATACTGACGCCGGATCACGCCGTGGAGCTGGGTGGCGTTCTCCGACCAGGCTCTCATCAGCAAGCGCATGAAGCGACCACCGTCGCCCGAGGACTGGGTGCTCATCCGGAGCGCGGGGTGGATGAAGGCTTCGAGCACGTCTTCGAGCCGGGGTGGGTCGGCGGCGTCGAGCGCTTCGCTCAGGCGGGCAAGGCGCTCGCTGTTGAGTTCGTCGAGCCGGCGCTGGAAGACCGCGAGGATCAGCGCGTCCTTGGAGCCGTGGTGATAATTCACGGCGGCCAGGTTGACGCCGGCAGCCTGGGTGATCTGGCGCAGCGTCGTCGCGTGGAATCCTCGATCGGCAAACAGCTGCTCCGCGGTGTCGAGAATCCGGTTGGCGGTCGAGTCGGTCAAGCGTGTTCCTCCAGCGGGCGTTGCGCGGCCTGCGCAGGAGCGGTGGCTGCCAGCGGCGGGCCGGGGACCGAGGCGCAGGGCCTGCGCTTCGATCGCTCCTTGAAACGCGTGCTTGAAACAAGCGCTTCAAACGTGTGTTTGAATCCTACCACCGTCGGCACGGGCAGGCAAGTTCCGGACGACGCCCGGCCGCGCGTCGTCCCGGCGGATCCCGCTTACCGATGCGGAACCGGTGGCGCATCGACTTTCGATCGGGGCGAAGATCGCGCTAGAATTGCGGGTTGGATCGTCGGTTGCGCCGATGGCGCTCGAGCCAGCCCGAAGCGATCCAGGCGGAGGCCGGGCCGCATCCGGCGCGCATCACGAACGACGCGCGCTACCTGCGGTCCGCAGCAGGCCGGCGACGTCGGGTCGCCGTCCGCGCCAGCCACCATTCCACATTCGATCACCAGAACCCAGGAGTTTCCGACCCATGCAGCGCACCCTGTCCATCATCAAGCCCGACGCCGTGGCCAAGAACGTCATCGGCGAGATCTACACCCGGTTCGAGCGGGCCGGCCTGAAGGTCGTCGCGGCTCGCATGAAGCACCTCTCGCGGGCCGACGCCGAAGGCTTCTACGCCGTGCACAAGGAGCGTCCGTTCTTCAACGACCTGGTCGAGTTCATGACCTCCGGCCCGGTGATGATCCAGGTGCTCGAGGGCGACGACGCCATCGCTCGCAACCGCGAACTGATGGGCGCGACCGACCCCCGCGAAGCGGCGCCCGGCACCATCCGCGCCGATTTCGCCAGCAGCATCGACGCGAACGCCGTCCACGGCTCGGATGCCGAGGAAACCGCGGCCGAGGAAATCCGCTTCTTCTTCGGAGACGATGAGATATACTCGCGCTGATTGAAGAGCAGGGCGCAACGCGTTGAAATCAATGGCTGAACTCCATGGCTGACCCTCGCCCGAAAACGAATCTCCTGGGCCTTTCGCGTGCCCAGCTCGAGCGCTTCTTCGCCGAGTGGGGCGAGAAGCCGTTCCGGGCGCGGCAGATCCTGCAATGGGTCTACCAGCGCGGGGTGACCGATTTCGACGCCATGACCGACCTCAGTCGTGCGCTCCGCGAGCGGCTGCAGGCCGAAACCGAGATCATCGCGCCCGGCGTGATGAGCGAGCATCGCTCGACCGACGGCACGGTCAAGTGGATCATGGCGTTGCCCGGCGGCAGCGCCGTGGAAACGGTGTTCATCCCCGAGCCCGACCGTGGAACGCTGTGCATCTCCTCCCAGGTCGGGTGCATGCTCAACTGCACCTTCTGCTCGACCGCCACGCAGGGCTTCAACCGCAATCTGGGCGCCGCCGAAATCATCGGCCAGGTCTGGCGCGCGGCCGAAGCACTGGGCCCGGACCGGCGCATCACCAACATCGTGCTGATGGGCATGGGCGAGCCGCTCCTGAATCTCGATCAGGTCCGGCCGGCCCTCGAGCTGATGCGGGACGACCTCGCCTACGGGCTGGCCGCGCGGCGGGTGACCGTGTCGACCTCCGGGGTCGTCCCCGGCATCGACGCGCTGCGCGACGGACCGGGCGTCGCCCTGGCCGTGTCGCTCCATGCGCCCGACGACGACCTGCGGACGCGTCTCGTCCCGTTGAATCGCAAGTACCCGATCGAGGAGCTGCTGGCTGCCTGCAAGCGTTATCTTGCCGACAAGCGGCCCAAGCAATCGATCACCTTCGAATACACCATGATCGACGGCGTCAACGATCGGCCGGAGCAGGCGCGTGAACTGCTGCGCGTGCTGGCGCACGTGCCCAGCAAGATCAACCTGATTCCGTTCAACCCGTTTCCCGGCACGCCGTTCAAGTGTTCGTCCAACAACGCGATCCATCGCTTCCAGGACGTGCTCCGCTCCGGCGGCATGATCGCCACGATCCGCAAGACTCGGGGCGATGACATCGACGCCGCCTGCGGTCAGCTGGTGGGCAAGGTCCTCAGCGCCAGTCGGCGACGCGCGGTGGTCCAGGAGCAACTCGCCCGGCAGGCCCTGGCGTGACCGGCCGCGTCGTCACGCTGGCCTTCGTCCTGATCGTCGCCGGCTGTGCATCGACGGGCGACGAACTCAATCCGCAGCGAACGGGCTCTGCCGTCGAACGGGTCAGCCCCGTCCGAGCGGCCGACATCAATACACGCCTGGGCGTCGGCTACCTCGAACGGGGCCAGGTCCAGCTGGCGCTGGAGAAGCTGGAGCTCGCGGTCTCGCAGGACCCGCACCACGTGCCTGCGCATCTCGCCCTGGGCATCGTCTACGAGCGGATCGGCCGCGACCGGCGAGCACTCGGACATCTCGAGCGTGCGGCGCGTCTGGCGCCCGAAGACGGCGCGGTTCACAACAGTTACGCCGCGTTGCTGTGCCGCGTCGAGCGCTTCGACGACGCGGATCGACACTTCCGGGAAGCGCTGGAGGACCCGTTCTACCCGACTCCGGAGGTCGTCCTGGCCAATGCGGGCTCCTGCGCCCGGCGCGCCGGACGCGACGGGGAGGCCGAGAACTACCTCCGCCAGGCGCTGGAAATCGACCCGCGCAACCGGTTGGCCCTGTTCAATCTCGCCAGCCTGTCCTTCGAGTCCGGCCGCGCCTTTCCCGCCCGGGCCTTCCTGCAGCGCCTCGAGGCGACGGGCCCGCTGGGCCCGGATGCCTTGCTGCTCGGCGTGCGGGTCGAGCGGGCGCTGAACAGCCCCGAAGAAGCAGAGCGATATGCAATGCAGCTGCGATCGCGTTATCCTGAATCGCTGCAAGCCGAACAACTGCGAGCAGGCGATTCCTGAGCCATGAACGATCAATTCACGCCCCCGAGCTCCACGCCCTCGAGCGCGGGCGATTCGAAGACGGATCCGGACATCGAGGAATCCTCGGAAATTCCGTCGACCGGTGCATCGAACCCTTCCTCCGCGCCCGAGCCCTCGGTGGGCAGACGCCTCGCTTCCCTGCGCGAGGAGCAGGGTCGCAGCGTGGCCGACGTGGCCGCGGCCATGAAGCTCTCGCGGTCGACCATCGAGTCCATCGAAGCCGACCGTTTCGAACGCATCGCGCCGATCTACCGCCGGGGATACATCGCGAACTACGCCCGCGAACTCGGAGTTCCGGCCGATCGGTTCGTCGATCCGAATGCGACCGACGAGCCGCCGCCCCTGAAGGGGGTCCTGCCGCCGCCGGCGCCGACGGATCGGGTCGATCGTTTCGTGCGATTCGCGACCTATTTTCTCGTCACCACCTTGATCGTCCCTCCACTGGTCTATTTCTTCGTCACCGGTGGAACCCGGCTGTTCGACTTCGGTGACGATCCGGGTGATTCGGGCCCGCCTTCGCTGGTCGCGGGAGAAGGCCTCGGCTCCGAAGGTTCCGCCGGCGCCGGTGACCGCCCCGAGGGCGCCCGCGAGGGCGTCACGCGCCGCATCGCGCGTGCGCTGAGCCTCGACAACGGCGACCCGGACGCCGACGGCCCGCTGTCGGCATCCACGCTGCCGCTCTCCCCGTTGCGAGCGGGTGATGCTTCGATCGATTCCGGCGTGCTGTCGGACGCCGAACAGAGCGCAGGCACACCGAGCGATGGGGCCCGGATCACCGGTTCATCGTCGAGCCCCCGATCGAGTGAATCGAATCTCCATCCCATCGTCCTCGAGCTGCTCGAAGACAGCTGGGTCGAGATCAACGATGCTCGCGGGGAACGGCTGGAGTTCGACCTGCTTCGCGCCGGGACTCGCCGCAGCTACGAGGCCCAGCCCCCGGTCCGCGTCCTGGTGGGACGCGGCAGTGCGGTCGAACTGAGCTTCGACGGCGAAGCGGTCCGCTTCGAGGGCGCCGACCGGGGCAGCGTCGCCGAATTCACGCTCGAAGCCCCGGCGGGCGGCGCGCGCGGCCCGGTGGACGACGGACCGGCCGGCTGACCATCCCGCCGCTCGCGGGCGGCGACCATGGAGATTTCCCGATGAATACCCTGCAAGCCGTTCGGGGCATGCACGATATCCTTCCGGCCGACATTGCCGGCTGGCAATGGCTGGAAGCGCGGCTGGCCGATCGACTGAATGCCTACGGGTACACCGAAATCCGGATCCCGCTGGTCGAGAAGACCGAATTGTTCACTCGCGCGATCGGGCAGGGCACCGACGTGGTCGAGAAGGAGATGTACGCCTTCGACGACCGCAACGGCGAGAGCCTCTGCCTGCGTCCCGAAGGCACCGCGGGGGTGGTCCGGGCCGCGCTGCAGCACGGTCTGCTCAACCCGCCGGGGCTGAAGGTCTGGTACACCGGTCCGATGTTCCGGCACGAGCGGCCGCAGAAGGGCCGGCAACGCCAGTTCCATCAGACCGGTGTCGAAGTGTTCGGTGTGGCGACCCCGGAGGTGGACGCCGAACTGATCGCCATGGCGACCCGGCTGTGGACCGATCTCGGCGTCGACGACCAGCTGACGCTCGAAATCAACAGCCTGGGGGATCGCGACGACCGCCAGCGGTACCGGAACGCCCTGGTCGATTTCCTGCGCCCGCTGGCCGATCGTCTCGACCCCGACAGCCAGCGCCGTCTCGAAAGCAATCCACTGCGCATTCTCGACAGCAAGAACCCGGACACCCAGGCGCTGCTTGCCGACGCACCGCGCCTGCACGATCATCTCGGCGACGAGGCGGCGGCGCATTTCGAAGCCGTGACCGGCATGCTCGGCGCGCTCGGAATCGCGTGGACGCACAACCCGGGCCTGGTCCGCGGCCTCGATTACTACGGCCGCACCGTGTTCGAGTGGACCACCGATGCACTGGGCGCCCAGGGCACCGTGTGCGCCGGCGGCCGCTACGACGACCTGATCGAGATCCAGGGGGGACGTCCGACGCCCGGGATCGGCTTCGCGCTGGGCATGGAACGGCTCCTCGCCCTGGTCGAAGCCTCCGGTCGACGCTTCGGCCGCGCGCCGCATGCGTATCTCGTCAGCAGCGAAGCGGCCGAACATCGTCTGGGCCTTGCCGAATCGCTGCGCGATGCCTGGCCGGACATCCGCTTGCTGACCGACCTCCAGGGCGGCAGTTTCAAGGCCCAGTTCAAGCGGGCCGATCGCTCGGGAGCGGCCGTTGCGCTGGTTCTCGGCGAAGGGGAGCTCGCCGCCGGCGAGGTCACGGTCAAGGACCTTCGCGGCGACGCGCCCCAGCAGAGCGTTCCCAGGGACCGACTCGCCGCGGCACTGCGCGAGCGGTTCGAGGCGGCCTGACCCGGCGCCGTCGGCGCGGGGTCGTCACGGCGGCTTGCCGCGAAGCCCTGGCCGGATTCGCGGGTTGCTGCGGCGCAGACTGATTTATCATTGCCGGTCATCAGACCGGGCCGGGCGACGGCACCGATGCCCGACTCCTCAAACGACTACGCTGGAAATCCATCATGGCGGTTGAACTCTACGACGAACACGAACAAAGCGAACGCGTACGCGGCTGGCTGCGAGAGAACGGGGCGTCCCTGATGATCGGGGTCGGCCTTGCGCTCGCCGGGATCTTCGGCTGGCGCCAGTGGATCGCTTACCAGGACTCGCGCGACCTGCTGGCCAGCGAGTACTACACCGCGATCCAGCTGGAACTCGAAGAGGATCGCCTCGCTGCGGCGCAGGACCAGTTCGCCGAGATGCAGAACGCGGTCGAGGGACATACCTACGCCGACCTCGCGGCGATGCTGCTGGCGGCCGCGGAGGTGGAGGCCGGTGAGGTCGCTGCTGCGCAGCAGCGCTACCAGGCACTTCTGGATCGCAATGCCGAGAGCGCGCTCGAGCCGCTGATCCGGCTGCGACTGGCGCGACTGCATGCGGCGCAGGGCCAGGGCGAACAGGGCCTGGCGCTGCTCGACGGCGATGCCCCGACCGGCTTCGAGTCGCTGTGGCTCGAAGTCCGTGGCGACCTCCTTGCCGGGCTGGGTCGAGCCGACGAGGCGATCGAAGCCTATGCCGGCGCGGCCGATCAGCTCCGGGGAGAGGGCAACAGCGCGCGCCTGGTCGAGGTCAAGCTCGACGCGCTCCGGTCACGCACCGGCACCCCGGAGGCGTCGTGATCCAGCTGCTGCGAATCGCGGGACTCGTCTCGCTCGTACTGCTGACCGCCGGCTGCAGCGGGTTCGGAAAGAAGGACGAGGCGCGCGAACCGATGGAGCTGGTCGAGTTCGACCAGCGCCTGGCGGTCGAGCGCCTCTGGGAAACCGACACGGGGGCCGGGCTCGACCGATCGGCGCCGAACATCAAGCCGTTCTTCATCGACGGCGAACTGTGGGTCGCCGACCACGAAGGGCGAATCACCGTGGTCGATGCCGATCGCGGCGACGTGCTTCGCCGTTTCGATACGGGGCTCGAGATCGCCGCCGGACCGTCGGTCTTCGGTCAGCGGGTGCTGATCGGCACCGTCGGCGGCCAGGTCGCGCTGCTCGACCGGGCGACCGGAGCCATCCAGTGGCGTGCGCAGCTGTCGTCCGAGGTCCTGGCCATGCCGGTGCTGCGCGACGAGACCGTCGTCGCCCGGTGCATCGACGGTCGCGTGTTCGGGCTGGCCGTGGACTCCGGTCGCCGTGACTGGATCTACGACCGAAGCGTGCCGCTGTTGACCCTGCGCGGAAACTCCGACCCGCTGCTGCGCGCCGGCCAGGTGTTCGTCGGCTACGACGACGGCACGGTGGCCGCCCTGCGCATCGCCGACGGGGCGCTGCTGTGGGAACAGCGGGTCAGCATCCCGGAAGGCCGTTCCGAGCTGGAGCGCCTGTCCGACATCGACGGGCCGATGGCCGTCGTGGGCGGCGACCTGTATGCGGTCACCCAGCACGGCCGGATGGCATCCCTGGCGCTGGAGTCCGGTCGGATCCAGTGGGTCAAGGACATCGCGTCGCACTCGGGACTGGCCGTGTCGCGCACCCGCCTTGCCACGACCGCGTCGGACGACACGGTGTGGATGGTCGACCGACTCAGTGGCGCGACCGTCTGGCAGAACGAGCAGTTGCTGCGGCGCCACCTGACCCGGCCGACCTTCCAGGGCGGGTTCGTGGTGGTGGCCGACCGTTCCGGCCATCTCCACTGGCTCGACGCCGAGACCGGAGAATTCGCGGCACGGGTGCGCGCGTCCAAGGACCGCCCGGCCAGCGCTCCGCTGGTCATCGGTACCACGCTGTACCTGCTGGACCGCGACGGCCGGCTGTCGGCCTGGCGCGCCGGCGGAACGGGCTGATCCACCGCCCCCGAGGGCGACCCATGACCGAGTCGCGACTTCCCGTCGTCGTCATTGCCGGCCGGCCGAACGTCGGCAAGTCGACGTTGTTCAATGCCTTGACCCGGACGCGCGACGCGCTGGTCGCCGATCAACCCGGCGTGACACGCGATCGCATCTACGGACGCGCCCGCCTCGACGGACGCGAGGTGCTGCTGGTCGACACGGGCGGACTGGACCCGGATGGGGACGGCCTGAACCAGCGCGCCCAGGCCCAGACTCGCGCCGCCCTCGACGAAGCCGACGTCGTGGTCTTCGTGGTCGACGGCCGGGCACCGGTCGGCGGCGAGGACTTCGAGATCGCTTCGGCGCTCCGGCGCCTGGACAAGCCGGTCCGCGTGGCCGTGAACAAGACCGACGGAATCGACCTCGATGGGGCGCTGGCCGAGGTGGCCGCCCTCGGGCTGCCGGGCCTGGTTCCGATCGCTGCCGCTCACCGGCGAGGCCTGGACGCCCTGGCCGGCGACATCGTCGAAGCGCTTCCGCCCGTACCCGCCGACGATGCGGTCGACCGTGCCGACGGCGATCGAATCCGCCTGGCCCTGATCGGCCGGCCCAACGTCGGCAAGTCGACGCTGCTCAACCGGCTGCTCGGTGAGGAACGTGCGGTCACCGCGAACCGGCCCGGCACGACCCGCGATCCGGTTCGCGCGGGCCTGGAGCGGGACGGCTGGTCCTACGACCTGGTCGACACGGCCGGAATCCGCCGCCGACGTTCCCAGCACGAAGCGGTCGAATCGCTGAGTACGCTGAAGGCGCTTCAGGCCATGGAACAGGCGGACGTGGTCTGCCTGCTGGTCGATGCGACCGAGGGGATCACCGACCAGGACGCACGCCTGGCCGGGCACGTGGTCGAGGCGGGGCGCGGGCTGGTGGTGGTATTCAACAAGTGGGACGGCCTCGACGAGAAGGCCCGCAACGAGATCCTGAAGGACGCCGCGGACGACCTGAAATTCGTTTCATGGGCGCCCGTGGTGATTCTTTCCGCGCTCCACGGCAGCGGCATCGGCGAGCTGCTCGACGCGGTCCAGACCGTCTATCGTGCTGCGTGCCAGAGCCCGGGATCCGGGGCGCTTTCGCGAACGCTGGAACAGGCGGTCGAGGCGCACGCCCCGCCGGTAGTCCAGCGATTCGCGCCGAAGCTCCGATTCGCCCACGCGGGCGGCAATTTCCCGACCCGCATCGTCATCCACGGCAACCGGACCGAACACGTGCAGCCGGCCTACCGTCGCTACCTGGTCAACCGGTTCCGCGACCGTTTCGAGCTGGTCGGCGTACCGATCCAGCTGATCTTCAGGGATTCCGTGAACCCGTACGCGGGACGCAAGAACACGCTGACCCCGAGGCAGGTCAAGCGCAGGCAACGGATCCGCAAGCGCAAACGCTGATGGCCGGACCGGAGCGCAAGGACCGCCTGACGCCGAGCGAGGCGCGCCGGGCCTTCGTCGATGGCGCGATCCGGCTCGTCGACATCCGTCGCCGCGATGAATGGCTGCTCGGTACCCCGAGCGGCGCGGAGCATCGAACGGTCGAGGAACTGCTCGCTGGAGCCGCCCCAGGCGCGCAGCGGGCCGTGCTGATCTGCGGTAGCGGACGGCGTTCGCGCGCCGGCGCCGATGCGCTTCGAGCCGCCGGGATCGATGCCGCCGATGTCGAAGGCGGGTTCGAGGCGTGGCGACGACACGCGTTGCCGGTCGACGTGCCCGACTCCGAACTCTCGCTGCGCGAACGCGAGCGCTACCAGCGGCACCTGGCGCTGCCGAGCTTCGGCGAAGCCGGGCAGCTCGCGCTGAAGCGCTCGCGCGTGCTGCTGGTGGGCTGCGGGGGCCTGGGGTCGCCGGCGGCCATGTACCTGGCCGCCGCCGGCGTTGGACGACTGACCCTGGTCGATGACGACCGGGTCGAGCGCAGCAACCTCCAGCGCCAGGTCATCCACGACGAGGCCGGCCTGGGCCGGGCCAAAGCCGCGTCGGCGCGCGAGCGCCTGGCGGCCCTCAATCCAGACGTGGAGCTAGCGGCAATCGACCAACGGCTCGACGAGAATCTGGCCGAACGGCTGGTCCCGGCCCACGACCTGGTGGTCGACGGCAGCGACAATTTTCCGACCCGCTGCGTGGTCAACCGGGCCTGCGTCCGGGCGCGCACGCCGCTGGTCTACGGCGCCGTGGAGCGCTTTGAAGGGCAGGTCGGCCTGTTCCACCCCGGCTCTCCCGATGGGGCGTGCTACCGGTGCCTGTTTCCGGACCTCGACGCCGAGTCCGCGGCCATGTCCTGTGCGGAAGCGGGCGTGCTCGGGGTGCTGCCCGGGATCATCGGCGCAATGCAGGCGCTCGAAGCGATCAAGTGGCTGACGGCCGATCGGGCGGGCGCGCCGGCCGCCTCGCTGCCGGTCGGTTGGGTCGCGACCTTCGAGGGGCTGGCAGGGCGCTGGCGCCGCTTCGACGTACCCCGGGATCCCGGCTGTCCCGAATGCGGTGTCGATCGCTCCGGCACGCAGCCGGGGCCCTGAACCCGGACTGGATCCGGGGATTCATCCCGGACTTGAACCTGGGCGAACTGCCCCTATCTTTCTCTCGAGGCCGCCGACAGGGGCCTCCGGAATCGGCCGATTCACGGCGATTTCCGACGGAACAACCAACCTATTGCTCATTGGAGGATAGACCCATGAACACGTTCGATCTGACCCCCCTGTACCGCACCGCGATCGGCTTCGACCGCCTGGCCGACATGCTCAGCAACGCTGCGCGCGTCGACGGCAACGGCTATCCGCCGTACAACATCGAGTCGCGCGGAGAAGACCAGTATCGGATCACCATGGCCGTGGCCGGCTTCTCGCAGGACGACATCGAAATCGTCAGCGAACAGAACACGCTCACGATCTCGGGCAAGAAGAGCGACGAGAACGAGCAGGACGGTGAATTCCTGTATCGGGGCATCGCCAATCGTTCCTTCGAGCGGCGCTTCCAGCTCGCCGATCACGTCCGCGTGGAAACCGCAACGATGGAGAACGGCCTGCTCCACATCGAGCTCCGGCGCGAACTGCCCGAGCGCATGAAGCCGCGCCGGATCGAGATCGGCGGTGGCGACCGGGTCCTCGAGGACGCGTCGGACCGCTCCGAAGCGGCCTGATCCATCCGGACCGGTGAACGACGCGGCGTTGCGCCGCTCGCTCTCCGCACGGTGAATGACCGACAGGGGCGCCGGCCCGTCCGGCGCCTTTTTCGTGTCCGCCCCGATCCCGGCGCGACCAGACATCCATGGTTGTCGAGCCTTGCCTGGCCTCCGACCACGGCGATCCGAGGAGGGCGCTGGCGGCTCGCCGCCGGCGCTCGATCAGTCGCCGGCCCGGGTTTCCCGTCGCATCAGGACGAATTCCTGCATGCCGTTGTTCAGCAGCATGGTTCGATCGACCTGCCAGTCGGGCATCGCCTTCTCCAGCGCTTTCGGGCTGTAGCGCGGCGCCGGTCGGGGACCGGGATCGGTCCGCTCGAAGAGAACGTCGCCGTCAGCGGTCAAGCGATAGTCGACCGGTGCCGCCGGCATCGCCTTGCTCGCGTAATGGATCAGGGCGTGCAGGCGTGCACCGCTGCGGGCGTGTCGAGCCAGTCGTGCGCCCAGGCGCTGGAGGTCGGCTGCGTCGAAATGATTCAGCCAGTCCCAGGCCAGCAGCACATCGAAGGTCTCGGGTGCCGGCGATCGCTCGAGCAGGTGGAAGGACACGGGCAGGGCGTCGTCGCGCGACTTCAGGGACAGGCGGGCCACCACCAGGCGATTCGGCCCGGCGGCCAGGCGATCGACCAGGGCCGGCTGGACTCCCCCGAAGTCCAGCCAGTGCTCCCGGTCGGCGCCGATTCGATCGAGGCGCTCCCTGAGCAGGGGCAGCCGCAGTCGCTCCTCGGTGGAGCCGTTTTCCGGATCCACCGGAATGGCGTCTCGCACTGCCGTCACGGCCGCTGCGCGCCGGCCCGGTCAGGCCGCGGAACTGGTCGAGTTGGCGGCGGCCGGCTTGGTCGACCCTGCGCTGCTCGACGACCGGTCCGAGGAGCCGTTGCCGGAAGGCTCGCCGGCAGACTTCGACGAGCTGGCGGCGGACTTCGACGAGCTGGCGGCGCCCTGGGCATTGCCGAAGGCTTTTCGGAAACTCTCGGTCTCGGTGTCCATATCGATTGCGCCGCGGAAACGCGCACCGTCATCGAGGCTGATCCGGGGCGCGTAGATGTTGCCCTCGATCCGGGCCGATTCGCGGATGCTGATCCGCTCCGAGGCATACAGGTCGCCGTTGACCTTGCCCTCGACCAGGATGGTATGGGCATAGACCCGGGCCTTGACCTCGCCCTGGGAGCCGATGGTCAGGGTGTTGCTGCGAAGTTGGACCGTTCCCGTGACGCGGCCCTCGACGACGAGATCCTCGTCGCCCTGCAGGTCGCCGTCGATCCGGATCGACGGTCCGATGGTCGCGACCTGGCCGCCGGTCCGGGCCGGTGCGGCCGTGCGCGGCGGTGGTTCGCTTCGATTCGTGGCGCTGGCTTCCGGCGCGCCGTCCTGGGCTTCCTTCTTGTTGAACATGGTCGTGTCCGTTGGGGGAGGGGGGAACGATCGAAACTACTCGCCGATCCGGAACCCGTCAAGCAGCAGAGGGGCGTTGAACGAGCGGCACGGCCCCCGTCCGAGACGTTCGGCACAGGAGCGCGTGCGGAACGTGCTGTGCCTCAAGTCAGCGTAGGGCGGACTCGATGACGTCGAGCGCGCGATCGATCTGGTCCGTGGGGGTGTACCAGTGCGGGGACAAGCGCAGTCCTCCCGAGCGCGGCGCAGCGACCACGGACCCGGCGCGCAGTGCTGCAAGCACCCGGCGAGGGTCCCGACCGGTGCAGCGGAAGGTCACGATCCCGGCGCGCCGTCGGTCGTCGCCCGGGGTCAGGACGTCGATGCCGGGCAGTGCGGCCAGGCCGTCGATCAGGCGGCGGGTGGCGGCCAGCAGTCGAGCGCCACGCTCGGCCGCCGGAGTGGACAGCAGAAGACCGAGCGCTGCATCCAGGCCGTGGATTCCGGCCGTGTTCAGGGTGCCCGGTTCGAAGCGTCGCGCGTGCCGGGGAATGGAGGTGTCGTCCCGGTCGAAATCGAACATGTCGGGCCACATCCGCCAGCCGGTCTGGACCGGGCGCAGTCGGTCGCGCGCATCCGGCGCGGACCAGAACAGCGCCAGTCCCTCCGGCGCAAGCAGCCACTTGTGGCTTCCGGCCACGACGAAGTCCACGGGCAGGTCGCGAACCGCCAGCGGCAGCGCCCCGAGCTGCTGGATCGCGTCGACCGCCAGCAGCGCCCCGGCTCGGCGGCAGGCCCGGCCGAGGCGATCGAGATCGAGCCGGATGCCGCTGTCGTAGCGGACCGACGAGACCGCAACGAGCCGCGTGCGCTCGTCCAGCGCATCGAGCAGCGCCGCCTCGGGGTCCGACGACGCGAACGGAACCTCCACGACGTCCACGTGATCGGGAAGCAGCTGCACCCAGGGCAGGCGGTTGCTGGGAAACTCGCCGGCCAGGAAGAGCATGCGATCGCCGGGTCGCCAGTCCAGCCCGGCGGCGATCAGCGAAAGGCCTTCCGAGGTATTCTTGACCAGCGCGACGTCGTCGGCACTTTCCGCCTCGAGCAGCCGGGCCGCGCGCTCGCGCAAGCGCCGTTCGGTCGCCAGCCAGCGGTCGTAGTGCATGGGGCCGTGGGCGGCGTTGTCGTCGACGAAGGCCCGCATGGCCCGGATCACCGCCGCCGGCCACGGCGAAATCGCCGCGTGATTGAGCCAGACCTCGCGCTCGAGCACCGGGAAATCGTTCGGATCGATCATGTCGCAAGCTCCAGATCAGCGGAATCGAGACGGTCGCGCAGGGAAGGCATCGGAGGACCGGGCGAGACGCGCGCCGACACCGGGTCGGCCCAGCCCACCGTCCGATTCCCCGCGCCTGATCGCGCACGTCGACATGGATGCATTCTTCGCCAGCGTCGAACAGCGGGACCGACCCGAGCTGCGCGGTCGCCCCGTCATTGTAGGAGGCGACGGCGGGCGCGGGGTCGTCGCGGCGGCCAGCTACGAGGCGCGTCGCTATGGCGTCCACTCCGCGATGCCCTCGGCGCGCGCCCGGCGACTGTGTCCTCATGCAGTCTTCGTTCGCTCGCGACACGCGCACTACCGTGAGGTCTCGGGCCGGATCTTCGAGGTCTTCGAACGCCACGCGGATCGGGTCGAGGGCCTGAGCCTGGACGAGGCCTATCTCGATCTGGGAAACCGCCTGCCTGCCGGTGCGGACGACGCGGACGTGCTGTCGCTGGGACGGACCCTGAAACGCGACGTGTTCGAAGCCACCGGCCTGACCACGTCGGTCGGCCTGGCCCGGACCAAGCTGGTCGCCAAGCTGGCGTCCGACTACGACAAGCCCGACGGGCTGACCTGGATTCCCGACGCCTCGGTGCAGCGGTTTCTCGATCCTCTGCCGATCCGCCGACTGCCCGGTGTGGGACCGGCCACCGCAGCGAAGCTGCACGATGCCGGGATCTTCACCATCGGCCAGCTCCGCAAGGCGCCCGGGACCTGGCTGTCGGCCGTGCTGGGTCGGCAGGGCGAGCTGTTCCGTCAGCGAGCGGCCGGGATCGATCCGAGGGGCGTGGAGGGTGGGCGCCTACGCCGCTCGATCAGCCAGGAGTCGACCTTTCGCCGCGATCTGCACGATCTGGAGCAGATCGTCGAGGTGATCGACGAACAAGCCGCTGCCTGCGCCGATCGCCTGAAATCGCGCGGGCTGTACGCTCGAACGGTTCACCTGAAATTGCGTTCCGGCGGGTTCTCGACCCTGACCCGCAGCCGTGGTCTGGGCGGCTACACGCGGGACGCGGATACGCTCGCCGCAGCCGCCCGCGAACTCGCACGGGCGTGGGCCGGCTACCAGAGCCGGATCGGCGTGCGCCTGATCGGGGTCGGCGTGTCCGGCCTGGACGAACGGCCCGATCCGGGCCAGCTGCTCAAGGGCGAGCCCGCGTAAGCGCTCGGTTCAAGCGGTTTTCCATTCGTGGAAGCGGGATGCGAGCCGACCTTTCTCACAGTGCCGATGGACCGGGGCCCCTGCAGCGCCTCGGCGCTCAGCTGCTCCGCGCTTCGCCGAACTTGTCGCGGAGTTCGCGCCGCAGGATCTTGCCGACGTTGGTCTTCGGCAATTCGTCGACGAACTCGACGTAGCGGGGCACCTTGTAGCCGGTCAGCTCCTTCTTGCAATGGGCGCGCAGTTCGTCGACCGTGAGACTGTCGTCCTTGCGCACGACCACGACCTTGACCAGTTCGCCGGACTTGGCGTCCTCGACCCCGATCGCGCCGACCTCGAGCACCTTCGGATGGTCCGCGACGACGTCCTCGATCTCGTTCGGGTAGACGTTGAACCCCGACACGAGAATCATGTCCTTCTTGCGGTCGACGATGAAGAAGAACCCGTTCTCGTCTCGGCAGGCCATGTCGCCGGTCTTCAGCCACCCCTCGTCGTCGAGCACCTTGGCGGTCTCTTCGGGTCGCTGCCAGTACCCCTTCATCACCTGGGGGCCGCGAATGCAGAGCTCGCCGGGCTCGCCGACGGCGACCTCGTTGCCCTCGGCGTCGATTACCCGCGCCTCGGTCGACGAGATCGGCAGGCCGATCGCCCCGTTGTAGTCCTTGAGGTTCATCGGGTTGATGCAGGCGGCGGGCGAGGTCTCGGTCAGGCCGTAGGCCTCGATCAGTGGAACGCCCGTGACCGATTTCCACCGTTCCGCCACCGCGCGCTGGACCGCCATGCCTCCGCCGAGGGTGAAGCGCAGGTTGCTGAAGTCGACGTCGTCGAAGCCGGGCGTGTTCAGCAGGCCGTTGAACAGGGTATTGACCCCGGTGATGGCGGTGAACGGCTCCTTCTTCAGCGCCTTGACGAAGCCGCCCATGTCGCGCGGATTGGTGATCAGCAGGTTGCGGCCGCCGAACTTGATGAACACCAGGCAATTCGCCGTGAGCGCGAAGATATGGTAGAGCGGCAGCGCGGTCACGATGATCTCCCGTCCCGCGTCGATCTTGCCGCCGAGCCACGCTGCGGACTGCTGGACGTTGGCGACGATGTTGCCGTGGGTCAACATCGCGCCCTTGGACACGCCCGTGGTGCCGCCGGTGTACTGGAGAAAGGCGAGGTCCTCGTGGTTCAGGGACGGACGATCGAGCTGCATCGACTCGCCGGCCTTGAGCACAGCGGTGAAACGCTTCGCGTCGGGCAGGTTGTAGTCGGGGACCTCCTTCTTGACCCGTCGCAGCACGAAATTGATCAGCGGACCCTTCGGAAAACCGAGCAGGTCGCCGACCGCGGTGACGAACACGTGGCGGCATTCGGGACAATCGGCGATCACGCTATCGAGCGTGTGGGCGAAATTCTCGAGCACCACGATGCCCTTCGCGCCGGAATCGTTGAGCTGGTGGCGGAGTTCGCGCGCGGTGTACAGCGGATTGGTATTGACCACGACGAGGCCGGCCCGGAGGATGCCGAACAGCGCGATCGGATACTGGAGGAGGTTCGGCATCATGACCGCGATGCGGTCGCCGGCCTCGAGACCCAGTGATTGCAGGTAGGCACCGAACGCGGCGCTCTTGCGGTCGAGGTCGCCGTAGGTCAGCTCCTTGCCGAAATTGACGTAGGCCACCTGGTCGCGGTACTGCGAGCAGCTGCTGTCGAAAATGTCCACCACGGACTTGAATTCGTCCATGTCGATTTCCGCAGGAACGCCGTCCGGATACTGGTCCAGCCAGGCTTTTTCGGTCATTGATCGGCCCTTCTTGTCGTTTTCGGTCTACCCGCCGCTAGAGTCGCATAGTCGAAGTCCGCAGACAAGGTCGAGCGGCCGGTGCAAGGGGTTCCGGCGGCGGCCGCCGGCCGCGTGGCAACGGGCGGGTTTGCCGCCGGCCATGCGGACGTTTATCATCCGAGGCGTTCGGCGTGGGCAGCGTCCCGTTCGAGCGCACTGGCGGAATCCGGAGTCGGCAGCATGGGCGAACAGAACGTGGAGCGCACGAACGACGAGGCCACCCGTCGTGCCTTCATGAAAGCATTGCTGAACGAAGTCCGCGCGATGGAGGACATGCTCGCGGCCGGCGTGTTCGAGAGCGATATCCGGCGGATCGGCGCGGAGCAGGAAATGTTCCTCGTCGACGGCGCCTACCGGCCGGCGATGACGGCCATGCGAGTGCTGGACGAAATCGACGATCCACGTTTCACTCACGAGCTCGGCCTGTTCAACCTGGAAGCGAACCTCTCGCCGCTCGAGCTCGGCGGCAACTGCCTTCGCAAGCTCGAGGAGGAGACCGACGAAGTCGTCGCGATCGCTCGCGAACATGCCGCCATGGTCGACTCCCAGGTGGCCCTGGTCGGCATCCTCCCGACGCTCACGCGCGATCACCTGACCCTCAACGCGATGGTGCCGACGGCGCGATACTTCGCCCTGAACGAAGCCCTTCTCCGGCTGCGAGGGTCCGACTTCCAGTTCGCCATCAAGGGCATCGATCAGCTCAACTTCCAGCACGACAACCTGATGCTGGAGGCCGCGAACACCAGCTTCCAGGTCCACTTCCAGGTCGGAGCCGGCGAATTCGCCTCGCTCTACAACGTGGCCCAGGCGGTCACCGGCCCGCTGCTGGCCGCCTGCGTCAATTCACCGATCCTGCTCGGCAAGCGCCTGTGGCACGAGAGCCGGATCGCCGTGTTCGAGAATTCCATCGACGCACGCTCCGAGGCCCACGCCGCACGGGGCCTGAAGCCGCGCGTCCATTTCGGCGATCACTGGATCGAGGAGTCGGTGATCGAGATCTTCAAGGAGGACATCGCGCGGTTCCGGGTGATCCTGACCACCGAATTCGAGGACGACCCGATCGGCATGGTCCGGCGCGGCGAGATCCCCCGGCTCAATGCCCTGCGCCTTCACAACGGAACGGTGTACCGCTGGAACCGAGCCTGTTACGGCATCTCCGACAACGGCAAGCCCCACCTGCGGATCGAGAACCGGGTCATTCCCTCGGGCCCGACGGTGGTCGACGAGGTCGCGAACGCGGCGTTCTTCTTCGGCATGATGTCGCGACTGTCGCACGCCATCGACGACATCCGCGACCACCTGAACTTCGCCGACGTCAAGAGCAACTTCATGTCGGCGGCCCGCGACGGGCTGCGCGCCCAGCAGGTCTGGTTCGACGAACGACAGATGCCGGCCCAGCAACTCATCCTCGACGAGCTCCTGCCGCTGGCGGACGAAGGCCTGCGCGAGGCGGGGATCGACCACGACGACATCGAGCGCTACCTCGGCGTCATCGAGCAGCGGGTCAGCAAGCGACGCACGGGAGCGCGTTGGCAGTTGAGTTCGCTGGAGAACATGGGCGAGGCGGGCAGCATGCACGAGCGGCTGCGGGCCCTGACCGCCAGCATGGTCGAGCAGCAGAAGAACGGCGGACCGGTCTCGGACTGGGCGCTGGCCGAGTTCTGCACCAACCAGGACTGGCGCGAGAGCTACCGGACCGTAGGCCAGTTCATGGCCACCGACCTGTTCACGGTCCGGCCCGACGACATCGTCGATTTCGCCGCCAGCCTGATGGAGTGGCGCTACGTTCGCCACGTGCCGGTCGAGGACGATGCGGGACGCCTGCTGGGCCTCGTCAGCCACCGCCAGCTCCTGCGTCTCGTGGCGCGGGGCGCGGACAAGGGCGAGGACGGCGAACCGGTGATGGTGCGCGACATCATGCGTCCGGACCCGAAGACCGTGCATCCCGAGACCACGACCGTCGATGCGATTCGCCTGATGCGCGAGAACAGGCTGTCCTGCCTGCCGGTGGTCGAGAACGACAAGCTGGTCGGCCTGGTCACCGAATACGACCTCATCGTCGTGGCCTCACGGCTGCTGGAGTCGGTGCTTGACGGCAACGACTGACGGTCCGGGGCTTCCCGGCCTTCGACGGGCAACCGGGGCGCCCCTGCTTCCGGTCATCGGCCTGGCCGTCCTGCTGGCCCTTTCCTGCCTGGCGACCGGTTGCGGGTCGCCGCCGCCCGCGGAAGAACGGATTTTCGCGATCATCGGGGAGATGGAAGTCGCCCTGGAGCGCGGCGAGGTCGACGACTTCATGGACCCGGTGGCCGATGATTTCATTGCCGGCAACCGCGGTCTCGACCGGCGCATGCTCGGCTTGCTGGTGCGGCGGGAACGAATGGCCCGGGAGCGGATCGCCGTCAGCCGCTTCGATACGGACGTGGTTCTTCGGGGCGAGGACCGGGCCACCGCGACCTTCACCGCCCTTGCCACCGGTGGCTCGGGGCTGCTGCCCGACGAGGGGCGCCTCTGGCGGATCGACACGGGATGGCGCCTCGACGACGGGGACTGGCGCCTGATCCACGCGGAGTGGCGCCCGGCCGGCGCCGGCTGACCGCGGCCGTTCTCAGGTTCTGAGAACGCCGCCACCGATCCTGCCCCCATGACCCTGTTTTCCGCCGTCGCCCAGTTCGATGCCTGGTTCGCCGAGGCCGTGGGGGCCCCGACGCCGATCCAGCAACAGGCCTGGCCGGCGCTCCGGAGCGGCCGCCACGCCTTGCTGATCGCCGGTACCGGACAGGGCAAGAGCCTGGCTGCATGGCGGCCCGTGGCCGAGCGTCTGGTCGATCGGCCGGACGCGGTCCGGGGCGTCCGGGCCCTGCACATCGCTCCGCTCAAGGCGCTGGCACGGGACATGCTGAACAACCTGGGGCCGCTGCTCGACGCCGCCGGCGAATTGCGCGGCCGGCCGGTCCGACGCGACCTGCGCTGCGGTGACACGCCGGTTGCCGACCGGCGCGCCCAGGTGCGCCGCCCACCGGAGGTCCTGAGCACGACTCCGGAGACGCTCTTCGTCCTGCTCGGTTCCCCGAGCGGACGGCGGATGCTCCGGACCCTGGAAACCGTCGTCGTCGACGAAGTGCACGCCCTGGCCCCCGGTCGACGTGGCGCACACCTGGCGCTCAGTCTCGCCCGCCTCGACGTGCTGTGCGGTCGAGCCGTGCACCGGATCGGACTGTCGGCGACCGCCGAACCGGTCGATGCACTCGCGTGCTGGCTGGGCGGCGAAGAGCGGGTCGAGGTGATCGCGCCCGAGACGAACCGCGATCAAGCGCCGCGGTTGATCGTCGAGCGGCCCGGGCCCGCGCTCGGCGCCTACGCGGGCACCGCGCTGTGGGAGGCGATCCACGAACGGCTGGCCACGCTGGCCGGGCGCGACGGCGGCCTGCTGGTGTTCTGCCAGACCCGGGCGCAGGTCGAGCGGACCGCCCTCGCGCTCGGAGAGCGGCTCGGCCACGAGCGCGTCGGGGCCCACCACGGCAGCCTGGACAGTGCCTGCCGGACGGACGTCGAGGCCCGGTTCCGCGAGGGCCGCCTGGACGTGCTGGTCGGCAGCGCTTCGCTGGAACTCGGCCTCGACCTCGGCACCATCGAGCGGGTGGCTCAGCTCGGCTCGCCGGGCGGCCTGAACGCGCTGCGTCAGCGTGCCGGGCGCAGCCGCCACCGCCCGGGGCAGCGGTCGGTGCTGCACTGGTTCCCGCTGACGCGCCACCAGCTGCTCGAAGTCGAAGCCGTCGAGGACGCACTGCGCGCGGGCGCGATGGATCGACTGACGGCCAGCCCGGGTTATCGCGACGTGCTGGCCCAGCAGCTGGTCGCCATGGTCGCCGCCGACGGCGTCGATTCGATCGACGCCGCGCTGGATCGAATCCGGCGAGCGTGGCCGTGGCGTTCGCTGACGCGCGAGTCGCTGGCGAAGGTCGTCGAGGTGCTGGTGGACGCGGGCGTCGGGCTGCCTGCGGCCCAGCGCACGACCTGGCTGCTGCGCGCCGGGGACGATCGGCTGGTCGTGCCGCCGGGAGCCCGACAGCGCGTACTCGCAAACGCCGGCACGATTCCCGAGTGGTTCGAGTACACGGTCATGGACGTGGTCGCCGGTGAGGCGGTCGGCCGGCTCGACGAGGAGTTCGCCTTCGAGTCCTCGCCCGGTCAGGTCATCCAGCTCGGCCATCGCGCCTTCCGGATTCTCCGCGTGCGCTGCGGCCGGGTCGAGGTCGAGCCGGCCGAGGACGAACCGGCCGCCGCGCTGCCGTTCTGGTTCGGCGAAGGCGCCGGACGCACCGACGCGGTCAGCCGGTCGATGCTCAAGGCGATCGAGCGGGGATCGCGCCGTCCGGAAACGCAGCGATGGCTGGCCGAAGCAGAAGCCGCCCTGGGTGCGCTGCCCGCGCCCGATCGACTGGTCGTCGAGCGCTTCCTCGACCCGAACGGCGACCGCCACCTGGTGCTGCATACGCTGGCCGGGGCGAGAGTGAACCGTGCCTGGGGCCTGGCCCTGCGCAAGCGCTTCTGTCGGCAGTTCAACTTCGAACTCCAGGCCGCAGCGACCGACGACGGCGTGCTGATCTCGCTGGGCGTGACGAGCGACTTCGAGGTCGCCGACGTGGTCGGGTTCGTCCGCGCTTCGAACGTGCGGGCCGTGTTGACCCAGGCACTGCTCGACACGCCGCTGTTCCTGACCCGCTTCCGCTGGGCCGCCAATACGGCGCTGGTCCTGCCGCGCGTGGACGCAGCCGGCCCGGTGCCCGCTCAACAGCAGCGGAGCCGCACCGAGAACCTGGTCGCGCAGGTGTTTCCGGACCAGCTGGCCTGCCTGGAAAACCTTGCCGGGCCGCGCGAAGTGCCCGATCATCCGCTGGTCCACCAGGCCCTCGATGATTGCCTGCACGACTACATGGACCTGGACGGCCTCACCACGCTGCTCGAAGCGGTCGAACAGGGCCGTATGGCCGTCCATGCGGTCGATCTCGATCGGCCCTCGGTACTCGCCGAGGGCCTGATCCACGCGCCGCGCCACAGCTTCCTCGACGAGGCGGCCGCCGAAGAACGCCGCACCCGGAGCTTCGAGCCGGTGCCGGGACGCGCCGGCGCCGGCCCTGGCCGAACGCCGCCCGGTTCCCGTGGGGTGGCCGCTGAAACGGCCCGTCCCCTGCCCGCGGATCGGCCCACGCGCGAGCGAGACGCCTCGTTCCGGCCGACGCTCGACGACCGCTGCGACGCGCTCGAGAAACTGCTGGGTACCGCGGGTTTCCTGACCGTGCGCGAAGGCGAGCGGGGCGTGGGGATGGCCGGGTCGTGCCGGGCCGGGGGCTGGACGCGCCGCTTCTCGGAACTGGTTCGTCAGCGCCGCGCCGTCGCCCTGCGTTTCGGCGACGGCAAGCCGCAGCTGTGGGTCCGCCTGGACCGGCTCGGGCTGGTGCGACGGGCCTGGCCCGATCTCGTTCCGTCGCCCTGGGTGTCCGACGCGCTGGTTCCGGCCTGCGACAAGGCCCGGCGCGACGCGTTTCGCGAGCTGAACAGGCGCCGGAGCCGGCTGGGCCTGGGCTGGCCATCGGCATTGCCGTCGACCCCGGGTTCCGGCGGTTCGCCGTGCCCGCGACGGGACGAGGCCCCGACCGGCGCTTCGTCGAGCGCAGGGACCGGCTCGAAGCGCTCGGACCACGTCGTTGCGCGGCGTGCGGCATCGGCGGGGACGGAGCCGGCTTGACGGACGCACGCGACGAATCCGATACAATGAGCGGTTGATTCGAAGTGAGTTCATCCATGCCCGAGGTCTCCGCAGGAAGCCCGATCCCGATTACCGTGAAAAGCGGTGAAAAGGTGCGCAAGCCCCAGGGGTTCACCGCGATCCGTGACGGCATCAAGGCCCGTCGCGACGCCGCGCCCGAGCCGATCGGCCGCAAGCCCGATTGGCTGCGGGTGCGTTTGCCGTCCGGCGGCAAGTACGAAGACGTCAAGGCCAACGTCAGCAAGCATGCACTGGCCACGGTCTGCGCCGAATCGAAGTGTCCGAACATCGGTGAGTGCTGGAGCGCCGGCACGGCGACGATCATGTTGATGGGCGATGTCTGCACGCGCGCCTGCCGCTTCTGCTCCGTCGATACCGGCAATCCGCGCGGATGGCTGGACGCCGACGAGCCGGCCAATGCGGCCGAGTCGGTCCGCTTGATGGACCTGCGATACATCGTGCTGACGTCCGTCGATCGCGACGACCTGCCGGACGGCGGGGCGGGGCACTATGCCGCCTGCATCCGCGCAATCAAGAAATCCAACCCGAACACCGCCGTGGAAGCGCTGACGCCGGATTTCCAGGGGCGCCACGCCTGTGTCGAGACCGTGGTCGACTCGGGGCTCGAAGTCTTCGCTCAGAATGTCGAGACGGTCCGCCGACTGACCCACCCGGTGCGCGATCCACGCGCATCCTATGAGCAGACCCTCGATGTGCTGGCCCACGCCAAGCGTCACCGCCCGGAGGTGCTGACCAAGACCAGCCTCATGCTCGGCCTCGGCGAAACCGACGACGAGGTGATCGAATGCATGGACGACCTGCGATCGATCGGCGTCGATATCGTCACCTTCGGCCAGTACCTGCGTCCGACGATGAATCACCTGCCGGTGGACCGCTACGTGACCCCGGACACGTTCCGCCGGTTTCGCGAGATCGGTCTCGAGAAGGGCTTCCTGGAAGTCGTTTCGGGACCGCTGGTGCGATCGAGCTACCGGGCCGAGCGAGTCCTCGAGAAGAACAACTGCGGGCTGGAATGAGCGCCCGATGACCGTGCCGGCTGCCGACGAGGTCGAACGCCTCCGGGCGATGCTGGAGCAGGCCCGGCAGGAACGTCGCACGCTGACCTACCGCGAAGTCGCCGATGCGCTCCGGGTCGAAGCACCGCATCGCATCCACCGCGTCACCGCGCTGGTCGAAGGACTGTTCGAAGCGGATGCAGCCGCCGGCAGACCATCGGCCGCCGCGCTGGTCGTCAGCCGGGTACGGAACGGCCGACCGGCCCCGGGTTTCTTCGAGCACGCCCGACGGCTGGGCCTGTACCGCGGCGACGACCCGGACGCGTTCCACGATGCGCTACTCGCCGGCCTGTTCGAGCAGACGCCAGCGAGCTGATGCGGGCATGGCGAGGCACCCACGCCGGCACACGAGTGCTGTCAGACCTTCAGAGACGCGTCACGAGACCGGGTATCTGGCCCGACTGCTGCTGATCGCGGCGACCGCGTCGATCGTTGCATGCAGCGGCTCCGATTCCGATTTTCGATCCTCGCCACCGGCGGCCGAGCGGGAAGCCCACGTCGTACGCGCCCCCGGCGGCGATCGCAGCGATCCCTACTACTGGATTCGCGACGATCGCCGGCAGGACGCTCGGGTGCTCGAACTGATCCGGGCGGAAAACGCACACACGGCCCGGGCGTTGGCCCGACTGGCGCCGCTGGTCGGCACGCTCGAAACCGAACTGGCGAACCGGGTCCCCGCCGAGCACCGGGAGGCTCCGTTCCACCGGGACGGCTACTGGTACTACACCCGCTATGCGCCGGGCGCCGATCATCCGGTGCTGGCCCGACGCCGGGGCAGCCTGGCGGCGCCGGAGGAAATTCTCCTCGACGGCCATCGCCTCGCCAGGGCGCATTCGCAGTTCCGTCTTGCCGGCTGGGACATCAGCCCGGACGGCACGCGCCTGCTCTGGCTGGAGGGTACCCGTACCGGCCGTCAGTTCAGGCTACGGATCCGCGACCTCGAGACCGGCGAGCTACACGACCCCGGAATCGACGGAATCTCGTCGGCCAGCTGGAGCCCGGATGGCCGGACGATCCTGATGGTCGAGAACGACCCGCAGACCCTGCGCGCGTTCCGAGTCCGGCGCCTGGATCCCGGACCCGGCCGGGTATCGACCGTGTACACCGAGGCCGACACCGCGTTCCGGGCGACGGTCGGACGGAGCCGATCGGGTCGCTACAACCTCGTCGAGCTGGAGTCCACCGACAGCAGCGAACTGCGCTTCATCGACGGGTCGGCGTCCGATGCGGAACTCCGGGTGTTCCTCTCCCGGTCACCGGGGCACCGATACCAGGCCGATCACGTCGGTGACCACTGGTTCATCCGGACCAATCGCGATGCGCCGAACTTCCGCATCATGCGGGCCGGTCCGGACGGCCACGACCGACCGTCGTCGTGGACCGAACTGGTCGGCCATCGGGACCAGGTGTTCATCGCCGAATTCGATCCCTTCGAGACCTTCCTGGCCTTCGCCGAACGGTCCGACGGGCAGCGCAGGATCCGGGTGCTGGACTTCGCCGGGCAGGGCGACCGGCGGATCGAATTCGACGAGGACGTTCATGTCGTGCAGCTCGGACGCAACCCGGACCCGACGCGGCGACGTGTGCAATACGTCTACACCTCGCCGACCACGCCGCAGACGACCTGGGAACTGGACCTGGACAGCGGCGTTCGGCGCCTGATCAACCGGTTCGATGTCGGTGGCGGGTTCGATTCGGGGGACTACCGGGTCCGGCGACTGTGGGCGACGGCGCGAGACGGTACGGCCATCCCGGTTTCGCTGGCCTGGCACGAGGACACGCCGCTGGACGGAACGGCGCCCCTGCTCCAGACGGCCTACGGTGCCTACGGCCGCTCGGAAGAGCCCGGCTTCTCCGCGGAGCGCCTCAGCCTGCTCGATCGCGGGATGGTGTTCGCGATCGCCCACGTACGGGGCGGCCAGGAACTGGGGCGCGACTGGTACGAGCAGGGGCGGCTGCTGAACAAGCGGAACAGCTTCACCGACTTCATCGACGTGACCCGGCACCTGGTCGACGAGCGGCTGGTCGATGCCGATCGCGTGTTCGCTTCCGGCGCGAGCGCGGGCGGGCTGCTGGTCGCCGCGGTGGCCAATATGGCCCCGGACCGCTACGCCGGCATCGTCGCTGCCGTGCCGTTCGTCGACGTGGTCACGACCATGCTCGACGAATCGATTCCCTTGACCAGCTTCGAGTTCTCCGAGTGGGGCGATCCGAGGCAACCCGAGGTGTATCGGTACATGCTGTCGTACTCGCCGTACGACAACGTGCAGCGGCGCGATTACCCACCCATGCTGGTGACCGCAGGGCTCTGGGACTCACAGGTCCAGTACTGGGAGCCGGTCAAGTGGGTGGCCCGCCTGCGGCACCGCAAGACGGACGCGAATCCCTTGTTGCTCGCGGTGGACCTGGAGGCAGGCCACGGCGGCCGGTCCGGCCGCTACGGGCGCCTGGAAACCCGGGCGAAGGAGTACGCCTTCGTGCTCGACCTGGCCGGTCTGGGCGAGTAGGGCGCCATGCGCTGGCTGCGGCTCAAGTTCCTGCAGGGTTCGCGCCAGCACCGCGGGCGCATCCGAGCCTGGCTCGCCCGCCACCCACGAGTGACGGCGCTGCTCGAGCGCGGCGGCAGTCTGCACTTCGACGAGTTCGCGCTGGCCCGCGGCGTGTCGTTGGGCCTGTTCGTCGGACTGACGCCGACGGTCGGCATCCAGACCGCGATGATGATCGTCGGGTCACTCGCGTTTCGAGCCAATTTCCCGGCGGCGTTCGTCGTTTCGTTCGTCAGCAATCCCGTGACCATGGCCCCGCTGTACTACGGGTTCAATCGCCTGGGCCAGTGGATGATGTCCTGGCTCCCGATGCCGCGGGCGGCATCGAGAACCCTGGGCGACGCGATCGCCGAGGAAACGGTCGCAACGCTGATCGGGAGCATGGGGGTCGCCATCCCGGCGGCGATCGTGGGCTATTTCGGCTTCCTCTGGCTCTGGCGGCGGCTCGGGCTGCACCTGCCGATCCGGAAGGCTCCGGGCCAGGAACGACCGGCATCCGATCGGGAACCCAGGGCCTGATCGGCCGCCGCGTTCAGACCGGGCTCTCGATCTCGCTGCCGGGCAGCACCAGCTCGCGCAGCCGCACGGGGTTGTGGATGATGTGGCCCTGGAGATAATCGATACCGATCTGCTTGAGACGGATCAGCACCTCGACGCTCTCGACCGACTCGGCAATCGTTTCCAGTCCGGCGACCCGCGCAATCTCGTGAACCGAGCGCACCATGGCGTGATCCAGTTCGCTGTGGGCCAGCTCGCGCACGAAGCCGCCGTCGATCTTGACCAGGTCGACCGGTAGCTGCTTCAGGTAATCGAAGGTCGACAGTCCCTTTCCGAAGTCATCGAGCGCGATCTGGCAGCCAAGGTCGCGCAGTGCGGTGAAGAATTCGCGCGCCCCCTCGAGGCTGGTGATCGCGGCCGATTCGGTGATCTCGAAGCACAGCTTTTCCGGCGGCACGCCGCGCGAGCGGATTCGCTCGATCAGGCCGGGCAGCACGGTGGCGCAGTCGACGGACTGACCGGACAGGTTGATGTGCCAGGCGTGAATCCGGTCGTCGCGGCATTCGAAGGCGCGGATTTCGTCGAGCACGTTGTCGATGACCCAACGATCGACGGTCCGCGCGATGTGGAAGCGTTCCGCCGCCTCCATGAACTGGCTTGCCGTGTGCAGTTCGTCGTCGTCGCCCCGCAGCCGCAGCAGCAGTTCGCAGCGATAGCGGTCGCCGTTCAACGGTTTGATCAACTGGCCGTGGAAGCGCAAGCGTCCCCGCGACAACGCCTGGTTGATCCGGTGCACCCAGCTCATTTCGGCGTGACGCCGTCGCGAGGACGACCGCTCTTCGGAGTGGACCTGCAGCCGATTGCGGCCCTGTTCCTTGGCTTCATGGCAGGCGATGTTGACCTGCTGCAGAAGGACCGCCGCGTCGTGATTGCCCGAGTGGATCGGCACCAATCCGATGCTGGCGCTGATCGTGATCGGGCGCTCCTCCCAGTGGAACTCGAAGGCGGCGATCGTTTCGCGGATGCGTTCGGCAACGTCGTTCGCGAGATCGACCGGGCAGTCCATCAACAGCACCCCGAACTCGTCGCCGTCGAGACGCGCGAGCAGGTCCATCTCGCGCAGGCACTCCTGGACTCGCTCGGTCAGGCGCACGAGCAGCGCATCACCGGCCAGGTGGTCGAAGGAATCGTTGACGACCTTGAACTGGTCGAGATCGACGAGGCACAGCGCATGCTGTCCACCACGGTGGGCCACCGAGTGCAGGACGCGGTTCAACTGTCGCTCGAACTCGCGCCGGTTCGGCAGACCCGTGAGCTGATCGTGGGCCGCCTGGTAGGCCAGTTCTCCAGCCAGCCGGTGCGGTTCCGAGATGTCTTCCAGGACCACGACCTGCAGGTCGCGCTTGCCCCGGCCTTCCGACGCGGCATGGAGCCGGGCGAGCGAAAGCTTGCCCCAGACGCTTTCCCCGTCCGGGCCGAGGTAACGGCTTTCCAGGTCCCCGTGCGCGCCCTCGTCGGTTGCGCCGTCGGCGACGAACTTCCGCAGTGCGGTCCGGTCCTCGGCATGGGAAAAGTGGCTGAGGGGCCGGCCGCGCAATTCACCGGATTCGCGACGCAGCAATCGGCACAGGGCGTCATTGACTTCGACCAGGGTGCTGTCTCGGTCGATCAGCGCCATGCCGACCGGCGCTTTCTCGAAGGTGGTCCAGAACCGGGTTTCCGATCGCCGCATCCCGCGGACCGCCCAGGCCATCGCGAGCAGCAGCAGGAGTGCGACCACGACGACCGCGGTCAGCGCGATCCCGCGGGCCCGATCGACGAGTTCCCGCGCCGCCCGCCCGATGGCCGCCGAAAAGCGGGCCGCCTCGCGTTCCAGGTTGCGGTCGATCAGCGCGAGTTCGTCGCGCACCGAGCTCAGCATCGTCGACGAGCGGCCCGGCTGGTTCCAGAGCGTCTCGAGTTCGTCGGCCAGTCGCTCCAGGCGCAGGATCCAGGTGTCGCTCTCGCGCCAGATCGACCAGGCGAGGCGCAGCGATGAACTGCGCTCCAGGTGCCGATGCAAGCGGATCAGCCGTTCCACGTCCTCCGGGTGGTTTCCGCCGTCCAGGAAGCCTGCACGAGCGCGCTGGAGTTCCTGTGGCGAGGCATCGAGCGCGCGACGTGCTTCGCGGACCGCAAGCGGGACGCGAAGTCGCTCGCGTGCGGTCCGTAGGTCATCGGGGCTGCCGGTCTCCGCATAGCGATCGAGGTGGAAGACCACGTCCTGCTGGGCGCGCGACCACAGGCTCTCGCCGGCCACGAACGCTCTTGCGCCCGACATCAGGTCAAGCACGACGACCGCGGTGCCGCCGCCGGCAGCCGCCAGGACCAGCACCAGGGCGATGACCGGGGCCACGCGCAGCGCGGCCCGCGATCGATTGAACAGGCGACGCCGGCGTCCGCGCCCCGTCATCGTTCGCGCCCCGCCGAAAGCCGGAGCCGCACGTGAACGACGCCCGGCGCATCGGGCTCCTCCAGACAGTCGAACCCCAGTTGTCGGGCCAACTCCAGCATCCGCTCGTTCTCCACCATGACCCGGCCGTAGACGGCGGCCAGACGCTTCTTCCGGCACCACTCGATGATGCGGGTCAGCAGGTACCGTCCGAGCCCGACACCACCGAGTTCTCGCCCGACGGTCAGCGCAAATTCGGCCGAGCGGTCGTTCCCGTCGACCGGGCCGGAAATTCCGACCTCGTCGATCGCCGCCCGCGCGACCGCACCGATTCGCGCCTCGTTCGGCGGGCGGGCTTCGGTCACCACCAGTGCGAACGCGCGAGCGGGGTCGAGCGTGCTCAGCGACTTCGCAAATTCCGGAGACAACTCCTTGATCGGATGAAAGAACCTAAAGCGGATTTCGGCGGGTGTCAATTCCCGGAAGGAACTGCGGAGGCGGTCGGCGTCGGCCGGCTCGATCGGCCGGATCAGCAGCCTGCGTCCGTCGTCCAGCCGGACCGCCTCGCACCACGGGCGTCCGAGCGGAAACCGCTCGAATCGATAGCTGCCTCCGCGACCGCGCCCCGGACTCATGCCGGTATCATGCCACGGCATTCCACCAACGCCTACGGCAGGGTCGGCCCATGAGCGATACCGTTCCGGACCCCGTGCTCGATCCCGCGGAGCGGCGCCTGGTCGCACGGGCACGCGCTGCGATCGAGGCCGGAGCGGGCGGTGATCCGGCACTCCGCATGCGCCTTAGGAACCGGGCCGAACGCTACCGCGAACTGGCGAAGCGATCGCGTCTCGGCGGTGCGGCTGGAGAGGTCGAGGATGCCGATCGCCGGTGCATCCTGTTCGAATCGCTCCATCGCGCGCTGCTTGCGCAGTGCCCGGATCAGTCCGCCGGTTGATCGCCGGCCGATCCGATCGGCACCGCTCCGATCCCGTCCACGGCTTTGGACTCGCGTCCGGCCACGAGGGCCGCGTCCCAGAACGCCCGGTCGAGTTCACCGACCGCGCGCGATTCGGCGTTCATCAGAAGCACCAGTCCGAGATCGAGTTCGTGCGACAGGGCGATCTCGGCACGGTAGCCGGCCAGCCAGCCGCTGTGGATCGCCAGCTCGCGACCGTCGATTCGATAGATGCGCCAGCCCAGGCCGTAGTGGGCGTCGTCGAGCACGCCCCGCCAGTGACGGTTGCGCAGCTCGCGCGCTGTCCGCACGCGCGGTGTCAGAACGTCCCGAATGACCGGTACGGGGACCACGTCCGGGCGGTGGCCGAGCATGGCGATCGCCCACTGGGCCATGTCGACCACGCTGGCATTGACCCCGGCGGCCGAGCTGACCTGGTAGTAGGTCCTGCGCGGGGCGGCCTGTTGCCAGCCGCTGCGGGTCTTCAGGTGGGGCAGGGCACGGTTCTCGACCGCCATGAACGCGTCGTAGCCGATCGACGCCCGCTGCATGCCCAGCGGCTCGAACAGGCGCTGGCGGACCAGCGTTGGATAGGGGACCGAGGTCGCCTGTTCGACGACCTCCTCGACCAGGCTGAACACGCTGTTCTGGTAGCTGTAGCACGCCCCGGGCGGGCAGATCGGCTCGATCTCGGAAAAGCGCGGATAGATCTCCCGGCGCGAGCGCCCGGCCTCGATCAGGTTGTCGTAGGCGTTCGGCACGAAGCCCGACCGCTGGCCGAGGACGTCCTGGATCGTCAGTCGCTCGGAGCCCGGCCCCCGGTAGCCGAAGGACGGCGCGTAGGGGGCAATCGGCTCCTCGAGGGCGATCCGCCCCTCGTGCGCCAGCAGTGCGGCCAGCGTGCCCGCGAAGCCCTTCGAGACCGACGCGATCCGGAACACGGTCGCCGGGTCGACCGGCCGCGAGCGTCGTTGGTCGACGTGGCCGTAGGTGCCGAGACCGAGCACCCGCCCGCGGTGCACCACGACCCAGGCCGCGCCCGGTATCCGCTCCTCGGCCACCGCGCGCTTGAAGCGGTCCTCGAACTCGGACAGCGCCGGTGCGAAGTCCACCGCGTCGAGTGCGGTTTCGGCCAGCCCCGGCCGCGCGGACAGCGCCATCGGGCCCAGGCAAAGCAGGGCCAGGAGGGCGTATCGGAGTGCCGTTTCCCTCCGGCGGCCGGACCGTTTCCGTCGCGGCGTCATTCGTCCACCTGCGGCGGCTTGCGCAGGCGCCGGATCGCCTGCTTGTGGCGCTTGTCCGACAAGCGCTTCTCCCGCTGGGCGCGCGACGGGCGGGTCTTGATCCGCCGCTTCGGCGGGCGGCTGGCCCGTTCGATCATCGCGGCCAGCCGGCGGCGCGCCTCGACCCGGTTGCGGTACTGGCTCCGGCTCGATTCGCTGCGGATCGTGATCACGCCGTCCTGGTCGGCGAGCTGCCCGGCCGCCTCGATCAGCCGATCGCGGATCGGATCGGTGAGAAACCTGCTGGCGCGCGCATCGAAGCGCAGCTGGACCGCGGTTTCGGACCGGTTGACATGCTGTCCGCCCGGCCCGGAGGCCCGGATGAACTTCTCCTCGAGCTCGTCCTCCGGCGGCAGGTGGCGCGGGCGCGGCGCGTCGACGCTCATGGCGACGCCCCGCGACGGGGCGTTGCGGTGACCGCGGCGAGCCGATCGACCGCCGCGTCCAGGGTTTCGTCGGTCTTGGCGAAGCAGAACCGGAGCACCCGATCGTCCCGCCGATCGGCGTGAAAGACCGAGACCGGGATCGCTGCGACGCCGGCGGTCTCGATCAGCCAGTCGGCCATTTCCGTGTCGGGACGCTCCGAGATCGCGCTGTAGTCGAGCAGCTGGAAATAGGTGCCCGGGCAGGGCAGCAGGTGCCACGACGAGCCCTTCAGGCCGGTGCGGAATCGATCTCGCCGTGCCTGGTAGAAGGCCGGCAGCTCGAGATGGAACCGCGGATCGGCCATGAACCCGGCGATCGCGT
Source organism: Halomonas denitrificans (assembly GCA_019800895.1). Classification (NCBI taxonomy): domain Bacteria; kingdom Pseudomonadati; phylum Pseudomonadota; class Gammaproteobacteria; order Oceanospirillales; family Halomonadaceae; genus Halomonas; species Halomonas denitrificans. The sequence continues at coordinate 43,036 of JAHVKF010000001.1, read as the reverse complement.
GCTGCATCGGCGTGGACACGGCAAAGGTCACGAACTGGTGCACCTTGCGGAATTCCGTTGTCAGCGCACGCGGCGCGACGCAGTAGCCGATCTTCCATCCCGTCGTGTGATAGGTCTTGCCGAAGGAGGAGACGGCGAAGCTCCGCTCGCGCAGTTCGGGGTGCGAAAGCACGCTGGCATGCGCCGCGCCGTCGAAGACGATGTGCTCGTACACTTCGTCCGACAGCAGGTAGCAGCCCGAATCGCGCAACAGGCCGGCCAGCCGATCGAGGTCTTCCGCGGCCAGGACCGCTCCGGTCGGGTTGTGCGGGCTGTTGATCACGACCATCCGCGTGTCCGGGCCGATCGCCGCCTCGAGGCGGTCGAAGTCGATCCCGTAGTGCGGAGCGACCAGCGGCAGGTGGGTGCAGCGACCGCCGGCCAGGCGCACGGCCGGTTCGTAGCTGTCGTACGCCGGATCGAACACGATCACCTCGTCGCCGGGCCGGACCGTCGCCTGGATCGCAACGAACAGCGCCTCGGTCGCGCCGCAGGTCACCGTGATCTCCCTGTCCGGATCGACCCGGGCGCCGTAGCAGGCCGCAACCTTCTCGGCGATCCGCTCGCGCAAGAGCGGCAGGCCCGGCATCGGTGCGTACTGGTTGTGCCCATCGGCCATGGCCTGCTCGACGCGCTGGCGCAGCGGTTCGGGGCAGGCGAAGTCGGGGAAGCCTTGCGCGAGGTTCAACGCATCGTGTTGTTGCGCCTTCTGCGACATCACGGCGAAGATCGTGGTGCCGACGTCGGGCAGCTTGGAGTCGATGCGGGTCGCGCCCATCGCGGTTCTCGGGGCTCCGGGTAGGGGTGGGAGGGGCACGAGTATAGCGAGGGGCCATCGAGGTTGCGGCACCGCTCGCGGAGATGCGAGACAATAGGGCAACGATTGCACGCGAAGCCATCGATGCGCTGGATCCGAATCTCCGTGGCCACGACGCTGCTCGGACTCAATACCCTGGTCCATTGCGCCCCCTTGCTGCTGCTGGCGCTGATCAAGGTCCTGTTGCCGTTCGCCGGAGCGCGGCGCGCGCTCACTGCGGTCCTCACCCGGATTGCGGAAAGCTGGATCGGTTTCAACAACTGGATGATCGACCGCCTCAGCGGCACCCGTCTGATCCTTCGGGGCAATGTGCCGGAGCAGCCCGATGGGCAGCTTCTCGTCATCGCCAACCACCGCAGCTGGGTGGACATCCCGGTGCTGCAGCGGGTCTTCAACCGGCGGCTGCCCCTCCTGCGCTTCTTCCTGAAGAGCCAGCTGGTCTGGGTGCCCGTGCTGGGCCTGGCCTGGTGGGCCCTGGACTTCCCGTTCATGAAACGCTATTCGAAGGAGCAGGTGGCGCGACGACCCGAACTGGCCGGCCGCGATATCGAGGCCACGCGCCGGGCCTGCGAGAAGTTCCGCGACCGGCCGGTGGCGGTGATGAACTTCGTCGAAGGCACGCGGTTCGATCCGTCGAAACAGGCCCGGCAGGACGCCCCGTTCGAACACCTGCTCAATCCGCGCGGCGGCGGAATCGCCTTCGTGCTCGACGCGATGCAGGGAGCCATCGACACGATCGTCGACGTCACGCTGGTCTATCCCCGGGGCGGCGGAGAGCTTCCGGCGCTGATGGCCGGCGAGATTCCCGAAGTCGTGGTCCTCGTGCGCTCGTTCCCGGTTCCCGACGCGCTGCGCGGCGGCAGCTACCAGGACGACCCGGAATTCCGCCGTCGCTTCCAGCAGTGGTTGAACGAGTTGTGGCGCGACAAGGACCAGGCGATCGCGGCGGTCCGGGCCGAGCGGGGCGCCTGAAGCCCGATGGCCGATCGCCTCGCGTCCAGCACGCGATCCGGCTAAGCTGTTGCCTGCTTCGCAGTCGGCAGGCTGCCTGTCTCGAACCACCTGGAGAGCTCCATGTCCCGAATTCCGTCCCTCCTCGGTCTGCTGGCCGGCACGTTCCTGCTCGCGGCCGGGTCGCCGCCGCTCCATGCCGACGACGCCGCCCCCGACGCCGGCGAAATCTTCGGCGGCCTGAGCGTCCGCAACATCGGCCCGGCGGTGACCTCCGGCCGGATCAGCGATTTCGCGATGCACCCGGACGGCTGGCAGACCTTCTACGCCGGCGTGGCCTCGGGCGGCGTATGGAAGACCACGAACGGCGGGATCACCTGGACGCCGATCTTCGACAACGAGGGGTCCTACGCGGTCGGGGTGGTGGAACTCGATCCCGAGGACCCGGACACGATCTGGGTCGGCACCGGCGAGAACAATGCCCAGCGCTCGGTCGGCTACGGCGACGGCGTCTACAAGTCGATCGACGGCGGCCGCACGTGGTCGAACATGGGGCTGAAGGACTCGGGTCACATCGGTGCGATCGTCATCGATCCGCGCGACTCGAACCACGTGTTGGTCGCCGCGCACGGTCCGCTCTGGAGTTCCGGCGGCGATCGCGGGCTGTACCGGACCCGCGACGGCGGCGCGACCTGGGAACGGGTGCTGGAGATCGACGAGCACACCGGGATCAACGAAGTGATCATGCACCCGGACAACCCGGACCTGCTGCTGGCTTCGAGCTACCAGCGTCGGCGCCACGTCTGGACCCTGATCAACGGCGGCCCCGGCAGCGGCATCCATCGCTCGACCGACGGCGGCGAGACCTGGACCGAGATCACGGCCGGCCTGCCCGGCGAGGACATGGGCAAGATCGGCATGGCCTATGCGCCCGCCCGCCCCGACACGGTCTACGCCGTGATCGAATCCGACGGGCCGGGCGAGGGTACCTACCGGTCCACCGACTTCGGCGTCAGCTGGGAAAAGCGCTCGAGCTACGTCGCCGGCAGCCCCCAGTACTACAACGAGTTGATCGCCGATCCGGTCCACCCGGACCGCGTCTACTCGATGGACACCTTCATGATGGTCTCCGAGGACGGCGGCGCGAACTGGTCGATGGTCGGTTCGGCGCACAAGCACGTCGATGAGCATGCGCTGTGGATCAACCCCGACAACCCCGATCACCTGATCACCGGCAACGACGGCGGCATCTACGACAGTTTCGACCGCGGCGCCAACTGGCGCCACGTCGAGAACCTGCCGATCACCCAGTTCTACCGGGCCACGCCCGACAACGCCGAGCCGTTCTACAACGTCTACGGCGGCACCCAGGACAATTCGACGCTCGGCGCGCCGTCGCGCACGACCTTCAACTACGGCATCGCGAACTCCGACTGGGTCGTCACGCTGGGCGGCGACGGCTTCAAGACCCAGGTCGACCCGACCAACCCGGACATCGTCTATTCGCAGCTCCAGTACGGCATGCTGGCGCGCTACGACCGCACCTCGGGCGAGCGCGTGCTGATCACGCCGATGCCGGGCGCGGACGAGGACGACTTCAAGTGGAACTGGAACTCGGCCTTCATCATCAGCCCGCACGACCCGAAGCGCCTGTACTTCGCCGCCGAACGGATCTTCGTCTCCGACGACGGCGGCAACGCCTGGCGCCGCTTCAGCCCGGACCTGACGCGCCAGCTGGACCGCAACGAGCTCGAGGTCATGGGCCGCGTCTGGAGCGTCGATGCGGTGGCCAAGAACGATTCGACCTCGATGTACGGCAGCATCATCTCGCTGTCGGAAAGCCCATTGGTCGAAGGCCTGATCTACGCCGGCACGGACGACGGCCTGGTCCAGGTCACCGGCGACGGCGGCGAGACCTGGACGCGCCGCGACGATTTCGGCCGCGTGCCGGACATGACCTACGTCAGCGACCTGGCGGCCTCGCTGCACGACGAAGACACGGTGTTCGCCACCTTCAACAACCACAAGCGCGGTGACTACAAGCCTTACGTCTATCGTTCGAACAATCGCGGCCGGTCCTGGACCTCGATCACCGGCGATCTGCCCGAGCGGGGCAACGTGCACACGATCGTCCAGGACCACGTCGACCCGGACCTGCTGTTCGTCGGCACCGAGTTCGGCGTCTACTACACGCAGAACGGCGGCGAGAACTGGCACGAGATCACCGGCGGCATGCCGACGATCGCGGTGCGCGACCTCGAGATCCAGCGCCGCGAGAACGACCTGGTGATCGCGACCTTCGGCCGCGGCATCCGCATCCTCGACGACTACCGCGCGCTGCGGACCCCGGCCCAAGCGGTCGTCGAGAACGAAGCGACGATGTTCCCGGTCCGCGACCCCTGGATGTATGCCGTCGAAGACGTCTTCGGCTACGGCACGAAGGGCTTCCAGGGCGAGACCTTCTACACCGCCGACAACCCGCCGTTCGGGGCCGTGTTCACCTACTACCTGCGCGACGGGTACAAGAGCCTCCGCGATCAGCGCCTGGAACAGGAGGCAGAGCGCCGCAAGAGCTTCGAGGACAACCCGTATCCGTCCTGGGACCGCCTGCGCGAGGAAGACCGCGAGCAGGCGCCGGAGATCCTGATCGAGATCTACGACGGTGCCGGCGACGTCGTGCGTCGCATCACCGGGCCCGCGGCCAAGGGCCTGCATCGCGTGGCCTGGGACCTGCGCACGCCGGCCCCCGACCCGGTCGAACTGGGCGGGGGCGGCTTCCGCGCGCCCTGGGACAGCGAGCCGCAGGGCGTGTTCGTCGCGCCCGGCGAGTACAGCGCGCGGATCTTCAAGCGCGTCGGCGGCGCAACCGAGGCGCTGACCGAGCCGGTGTCCTTCACGGTCAAGGCGCTGGACCGCGGCCTGTTCCGTCCCGATTCGCTGGCCGAACATGCCGAGACCATGCAGGCCGCCGCCGACCTGAGCCGCGCGGTGCAGGGTGCCGGCCGGGCCCTCGGCGAGCTCCGCGACCGTGCGGCCCACCTGGACGTGGCGCTGCGCGATACGCCGGAGCTGGCGCACGACCTGCGCGACCGCCTCGACCGCGTCGACGAACGGCTGGCCGACCTCGGCGTGCTGCTGTACGGCGACAACGTGCGTGCCGGCGCCAACGAACCGCGCCCGATGGGCCTGGCCGGCCGCGTGGGCATGTTCGGATGGGCCCACATGGGCGCACTGGCCGCTGTCACGGACAATCAGGCGCAGTCGCTGGCGATCGCGCGATCGCAGTACGACGAGGTCGAGGACGCTCTACGAGCCGCCGACGCCGCGCTCGACGGACTGGAAGACGAGGTGGCCGGCAAGGCCCCGTGGACGCCGGGGCGGATTCCGAGAATCGAGGACTGAGACGGGGCGGAGCAGGGCGATCCCGGCAGGCATCGCCGGCCGGGACCTCGTATGCTGGTGACGACTCGAGGAGCTCGACGAAGGGGACCATGACTTCGAAGCAGGCTCGTGACGCGATCGACCGCGCAGGACGTCCGAAACCTCGGCCGTCCGATGCCGTCGGCGTGGCGCTGATGCTGGTCGCGCTCGCGGTCATGGTCGGTTGGTTGGCCGACGTTGCCGTGCTGGTCCAGCTGTCCCCGGCCTGGGTGCCGATGCAGTTCAACACTGCCCTCGGCCTGCTCACGCTCGGCATCGCGATCGTGGGGATGGGGAGAAGCGGCCGCACGGCGATCTTCGTCGCCGGTGGCGCATTGCTTCTGCTCGCCTGCGCGACGCTTGCCCAGTACGTCTTCGGCATCGATCTCGGCATCGACGAGGCGGTGGTCCGGCACGGGATCACGGTCGGAACGTCCCACCCCGGCCGGATGGCTCCCAATACCGCGCTCTGCTTCCTCCTTTCCTCGGGCGCGCTGCTGGCCGTGGCCGGGCGGCGCCAGGTCGTGAAACGCATGATCGCCGTGCAGGTTCTCGGCCTGCTGGTGCTGGTGCTGTCCTCGGCGGCGCTGCTCGGCTACGTGTTCGGCAGCGAGTCGGCCTACGGATGGGGCGACTGGACTCGGATGGCGCCGCACACGGCAGCCGCGCTGCTGATCGCGGCCGCGATGATGACGTGGTGGGCCTCCGAGGTTTCCCGGCGAGAACTACCGCGTGCCCCCTTGTGGTGGGCCGGAGGGCTGTTCGCGGGCGTCTTCCTGCTCGACACGCAGACGCCGCTCGGCGTCGCCGTCGGCGTGGCCTACGTACCGCTGGTCTTCGCTTCGCTCTGGTATCGGCGCCCGCGGGCCGCCTATCTGTTCGCGGCCCTCGGCAGCTCGCTCATCGTTCTCGGCTATGTCGCCTCGCCGCCCGGAGAAACCGATGCCCATGCGGCCGTGGTCAATCGCGCCCTGGCCATCACCGCGGTCTGGATCACCGCGGCCACCCTGTCGATGTATCTGCGCGCCGTGATCGCCATCGAGCGCGGCAAGGAACAGCTCGAACTGGCGCTGGAAGGCGGCCGGCTCGGCCTCTGGGACTGGAACGTGCCGACCGGGCGGGTGGAGTATTCCAGTGCCTGGTGCGAGATGGTCGGTTACCGGCAGGAGGAGCTGACACCGGATTTCAGCACCTGGGAACGCCTGCTGCATCCCGACGACCTGCCGGTTGCCCAGAAGCGGGCGATCGACTATGTGGAAGGTCGGCTGTCGGACTACAACTCGATCTTCCGCATGCGCCACCGCAATGGCGACTGGCGCTGGATCCAGGCGCGCGGCAAGATCGTCGAGACCGACGAGCACGGCGCGCCGGTCCGCATCGCCGGTACGCACCTCGACATCACCGCGGAACGGACCGCTGAAGAGGCGCTTCGGGCCGAGCGGGAACGCTTCCTCTCCGTACTGGAGTACTCGCCGATCGGCATTGCGCTGGTGGCCCCGGACGGGTCCTGGCTGCACGTGAATCCGGCGATCTGCCGGATCGTGGGCTACTTCGAGGACGAACTCCTGGCCACGGACTTCCAGAGCATCACCCACCCCGACGATCTCGACCTGGATCTCGGCTATCTTCAGCAGACCCTGGACGGCGAGATCGATGGCTACGAGATCGAGAAGCGCTATTTCCACAAGGAGGGCCACGTGGTCTGGGTGCTGCTGACGGTCTCGCTTGTGTCGAACGCCGACGGCTCTCCGCGCCACTTCATCTCGCAGATCCAGGACATCAGCCGGCGCAAGGAAAGCGAAGAAGCGAGCCGGCGCTACCTCGACGAACTCGAGCGCAGCAACCAGCAGCTCGATGATTTCGCCTACATCGCCTCCCACGACCTGAAGGAGCCGCTACGGGCGATCAACAACCATTCGCAGTTCCTGCTGAAGCATTACTCGGACCAGATCGACGAGCGAGGACGCCACAAGCTCGATCGACTCGGCAAGCTGACCGCTCGAATGCAGCAGTTGATCAGCGATCTTCTGTATTTCTCCAGGATCGGTCGATCGAAGGAATCGAACCGGCCGGTCGATGTCGCCCGCCTCGTCGAAGAACAGCTCGATACGCTTTCGGCGTTCCTGTCCGAACGCAACGCGCGGGTCATCGTGCAGGGCGAGTTGTCGCCGGTGGTCGGCGACCCGGCAAGGATCGCGACCGTGTTCCGCAATCTGGTGATCAACGGGATCAAGTACAACGAACAGGAGCAACCCCGGGTCACGATCTCGTCCGATCCCGTTCGGAACGACGCCGATGGCGTCACCGAAGCCCTGGTGACCTTCCACGTGGAAGACAACGGAATCGGGATCGAGCCCGAGTTCCACGATGATATATTCAAGATGTTCAAGCGGTTGCACGGAGAAAAGGTCTACGGCGAAGGAACCGGCGCCGGGCTCGCCTTCGTCCGGAAGATCGTCGAGCAAGCCGGCGGCAGCATCTGGCTGGACTCGACCGTGGGAACCGGCACGACGATTCATTTCACCCTACCGCGAGCGACGCATGAAGAATCCGGATGAGCTTCAGACGATCCTCATCGTCGAAGACAGCGACGACGACTACGAGATCATGACCGAAGGACTGGCCGCGGAAAGCCGGATCAGGAACCCGGTGCTGCGCTGCGAGGACGGCCGCGAGGCGCTGGCGTATCTGCTCAGGGAGGGAGACTACTCGGACCCGCAACGTTCGCCCGCTCCGGGCATCATCCTGCTCGACCTGAACCTTCCTGGCATCGACGGGCGCGAAGTCCTGCGCCGGATCAAGGGCACGCCGCGCTTGAGAAGGATTCCGGTCGTCGTCCTCACCACCTCCGATGACGAGCGCGATGTCGAGGACTGCTACGAACTCGGTGCGAACAGCTATATCCAGAAACCCGTCGACCTGGACAAGTTCCTGTTCGCGATCCGACAATTGACGGACTACTGGCTCGGCATCGCGATCCTTCCGAAGGATTGAACGATGAGAAAACCGCTTCACCTCCTCGTGGTCGACGATAGCGAAGACGATCGCGAGCATTACCGGGATCTTCTATCCGAGGATCGGCAGCACGAGTGGACGTTCACCGGGACCGGCGACAGCACCGAATGTCTGCGCCTCGTCGAACGCCATCATTTCGACTGTGTGCTGCTGGATTACTCGATGCCGGGACATACCGGGGTCGAAGTAATGCGACGCTTGCGCGAAAAGAACCTGGAGGTCCCGGTCGTGATGTTGACCGGGCAGGGCACCGAGCGCATCGCGGTCGAGGCCATGAAGGCGGGCGTACAGGACTATCTTCCCAAGGACGATCTTGACGGACGAAGCCTCTCGGACGCCGTCCTCGCGGCCATCGAGCAGAGGGAAACGGAGCTCGACCTGTTGCGGCGGGCGAATTTCGATCACCTGACCGGCCTGGCCAGCCGGGCCCTGCTGCTGGACCGGATGCGGCGGGCCTGCAGTCGCAGCGACCGGCAGAAAACGCCCTTCGGGCTGTTGTTCATCGATCTCGACGGCTTCAAGAGCATCAACGACTCGCTCGGTCACCGGGCCGGCGATCTGCTGCTCAAGGACGTCGCCCGCCGGCTCGACGCCTGTTCGCGCGAGGGCGACACGGTTGCTCGCCTGGGCGGCGACGAGTTCGTGGTGATCTTCGAAGAACTGCCCGGCGACGGAATCCTGACCATGACCCGACTCACAGAGCGCGTCCACGAGGCGATCGCGGGGCGCGCCTATCGGCTGGCCGACCGCGACGTCGGGGTCGGCGCCAGCATCGGCTCGGTCATCTATCCGACCACGACGCGCGATCGGGAGGCGCTGCTCGACCTCGCGGACTCGGCCATGTACACCGCCAAGCAGTCAACCGATCGTGATTACGAGGTGCTTTCCGGCGAGGAGGCCTCCCCGCAGGCGAAGTAGCACGGTGCGGGGCAGGCCCGCGGTCCCACCGCCGACGAACGAATGGCGCCGGTCGTTCCCACCGATGGTTTCTTACGGAACGGCTTTCCCCGGCCTGATCCTTCGACCCGAACGCAACAGGCCCGCCGGGGGCGGGCCTGTGCGGTGCAGGCTGAACGAGTCCGGACGCGACTCAGGCGGCGGCACGACCGCTGTCCGCCGGGTCGGTGCCGGCCAACTGGCGCAGGACGTAGTGCAGGATCCCGCCGTGCTTGTAGTACTGGACTTCCTTCGGCGTATCCAGGCGAACGCGGACCTTGAACGTCGTCTCCTTGCCGGCGTCGTCGGTGGCGATCACGGTCGCTTCCTTCGACTTGCCGATGTCCAGGTCCTCGATCGCGTAGGTCTCGAAACCCGTGAGGCCGAGGCTCTCGCGCGACTCGCCTTCCATGAAGTTCAGCGGCAGCACGCCCATGCCGACGAGGTTCGAGCGGTGGATTCGCTCGAAGGACTCGCAGATCACGGCCTTCACGCCGAGCAGCAGCGTGCCCTTGGCCGCCCAGTCACGCGACGAGCCGGTGCCGTACTCCTTTCCGGCGATCACGATCAGCGGCGTGCCTTCGGACTTGTACTTCATCGCCGCGTCGTAGATCGGCATGACTTCGCCGGTCCCGACGTGGGTGGTGAAGCCGCCTTCCGTGCCTTCGGCCATCTCGTTCTTGATCCGGACGTTGGCGAAGGTGCCCCGCATCATCACTTCGTGGTTGCCGCGACGCGACCCGTAGCTGTTGAAGTCGACCGGCGAGACCCCGTGCTCCTGCAGGTACTGGCCGGCCGGCGAATCGGGCTTGATCGCACCGGCCGGGGAGATGTGGTCGGTGGTCACCGAGTCGCCCAGCTTGGCCAGGCAGCGAGCCCCCTTGATGGCGCCGAGCTCGGGCAGGTCCATGGTCATGCCCTCGAAGTAGGGCGGGTTCTGCACGTAGGTCGAGTCATCGGACCAGGCGAACATTTCCCCGGTCGGGGTGTCCATCGACTTCCAGCGCTCGTCGCCTTCGAACACGCTGGCGTAGTTGCGCGAGTACATCTCCGAGGTCACGGTCTTCTGGATGAAGTCGTGCAGCTCGTGGGCGTCGGGCCAGATGTCCTTGAGGAAGACGTCGTTGCCGTCCTCGTCCTGGCCCAGCGGCTCCTCGATCAGGTCGATGTCCATCCGGCCTGCGATCGCGTAGGCGACCACCAGCGGCGGCGAGGCCAGGTAGTTGGTCCGCACCTCGGCGTGGATCCGGCCCTCGAAGTTGCGGTTGCCCGACAGCACCGAGGCGACCACCATCTCGCGCTCGCGCACGGCCTTCTCGATCGGATCCGGCAGCGGTCCGGAGTTGCCGATGCAGGTGGTGCAGCCGTAACCGACGGTGTAGAAGCCCAGGGCCTCGAGGTCGTCATGCAGCTCGGCCTTCTCCAGGTAGTCGGTGACCACCTTGGAGCCCGGGGCGAGCGAGGTCTTGACCCAGGGCTTGACCTTCAGGCCCTTCTTGCGCGCATTGCGCGCCAGCAGGCCGGCACCGAGCATCACCGCCGGGTTCGACGTGTTGGTGCACGACGTGATCGCGGCAATGACCACGGCCCCGTCCTTGAGAACGAATTTCTCGCCCTTGTACTCGACCTCGGCCACCCCGGGGGTGTCGTGACCGACCGCGGTTCCGCCGCCTTCACCGGCGAAGGTGCCGTCCTCGTTGCCGTCGCGCTTCTGCGTCATCTGCGCACAGGTCTCGAGGAAGGCGTTCTTGGCGTCGGTCAGGGCGATGCGGTCCTGCGGACGTTTCGGCCCGGCCAGCGACGGCACGACGGTGCCCATGTCGAGTTCGATGACGCTGGTGTAGTCGGCCTGCGCATCGCCGTCCTCGCGCCACAGGCCCTGCGCCTTGGCGTACTGCTCGACAAGGGCCACGCGCTCGTCGCTGCGGCCGGACATCTTCATGTAGCGGATCGTCTCGGCGTCGATCGGGAAGATCGCGCAGGTCGAGCCGAATTCCGGCGACATGTTGCCCAGGGTCGCGCGATCGGCCAGGGGAAGGTGGGTCAGCCCGTCGCCGAAGAATTCGACGAACTTGCCGACCACGCCGTGGTCGCGGAGCATGTCGGTCACGGTGAGGACCAGGTCCGTCGCCGTCGCGCCCTCGGGCAGTTTTCCGGACAGCTTGAAGCCGACCACCTGCGGTAGCAGCATCGAGATCGGCTGGCCCAGCATCGCGGCCTCGGCCTCGATGCCGCCCACGCCCCAGCCGAGCACGCCCAGGCCGTTGATCATGGTGGTGTGCGAATCGGTGCCGACCACCGTGTCGGGCCAGGCCATCATCTCGCCGTCGACTTCCTGGCCGAAGACCACGCGGGACAGGTGTTCGAGGTTGACCTGGTGGACGATGCCGGTGTTCGGCGGCACCACCTTGAAATTGTCGAACGCGCCCTGGCCCCAGCGCAGGAACGCGTAGCGCTCCTTGTTGCGCTCGAACTCGATGCGGTTGTTCAGGTCCAGCGCATCCGGTCGCCCGTATTCGTCGACCTGCACCGAGTGATCGATGACCAGTTCGGCCGGCGACAGCGGGTTGATCCGGGTCGGCGAGCCGGAGAGATTCTTCATCGCGTCGCGCATCGCGGCGAGGTCGACGATCGCCGGCACGCCGGTGAAGTCCTGCAGGACGACGCGAGCCGGGGTGAAGGAGATTTCCTGCGAAGGCTCGGCGTTGGCGTCCCAGTTGGCCACCGCGGCGATGTCGTCGGCGGTGATGTTTTCGCCGTCCTCGTGTCGCAGCAGGTTTTCAAGGAGGATCTTCAGCGAGAAGGGCAGGCGCGAGATGTCGTGTTTCTCGCCGAGCTTCTTCAGGCTGTAGAACTGGTAGGACGTGCCGTGGGCCTCGAAGGCGTCACGGCAATTCAGAGCGTCTCGCATGGCAGTCTCCGGATTGAAGGGTCGATCGGGCAGAAGACCGCCATTTTATCATGCGGTGCCTCCGCTTCCGGCCGCACTGTCCGGCTGGCCGCGTTCAGCCGTCGGCCAGCTCGGCGGCGATCCGGAACATCCGCCTGCGCTGGAACAGCAGACGCCAGGGGCGGCCTCCGATCTGGCGCCACAGGAAGGCCGAGCGCAGGCCGCCGAGCAGCAGCGCGCGCACCCATTCGACCTTGTCCGACTGCTTGAGCACCTCGGGCCGGCCGATCACCTGGATCCGGAACGGCAGCGTCGACAGGGTGGTGCGATAGACGTCGGCCAGCTGGGCCAGGATGGCCGGGTCCAGGGGATCCTCGGCGCGCTCGCGCGCGGAGGCGACCAGCGCCAGTTCGCGTTGCAGGGCGCGCTGGCGATCCCGGTCCCGCTCGATCAGCCGGGCCAGTCGCAACAGGCCCGAGGCGTAGCCCAGGGAGGTGAGCGCATCGCGCGATCCGCCGCCGCCGAGCTCGCAGGCCACGGTGAGGCCGAGGCGTACGCCATCGACGCCGCCGTAGACCGCTGCCGTCGACTCCGCGTCGACTTCGAACAGGCTGTCGACGGTTCGCGCCGCGGCCTGGCGGCTGCACTGGCCGGAGGCGCCGAGCTGGCGCACCAGTTCGCCGGCCTGGAGCGTTCCGGCGAAGGCCAGGGTCTGTTCGGCGAGGTCGTGCTTCATGCCGCCTCCGGGACGCGCTGGCTGCCGCGCTCGATGATCCCGCCGCCCAGGCACTCGTCGCCCCGGTAGAGGACGACCGACTGGCCCGGCGTGATCGCGCGCTGCGGGCTCTCGAAACGTAGCGTCAGCCGGCCGTCCTCGAGCGCTTCGATCGCGACCTGCTGATCCGCCTGACGGTAGCGGATCTTCGCGGTCAGGGTGCCGTCGTCGTCCGGCGACGCGCCGGCGATCCAGGTCAGGCGGGAGGCGACCAGTCGCTCGCCGACCAGGTGCGGGTCGTCGGGGTCCTGGGTGACGAACAGGCGGTTGCCCGCCAGGTCCTTGTGGACCACGAACCAGGGCGCCTCCGGGCACCCGCGCACGCCGCCGATGCCCAGGCCCTTGCGCTGTCCGAGCGTGTAGTGGATCAGGCCCCGGTGCGTGCCGATCCGCCGCCCCCCGGTGGTCAGGATGTCGCCGAGCGAGGCGTCGAGATAGCGGGCGATGAAGCCGTCGAAGTCGCGTTCGCCGATGAAGCAGATGCCGGTCGAGTCCTTCTTCGCCGCGGTCGGCAGGCCCGCCTCGGCGGCGATCCGGCGCAGCTCGGGCTTTTCCAGCTCGCCGACGGGGAAGCGGGCGCGCGCGAGCTGCGCCTGGTCGAGCATGTACAGGAAATAGCTCTGGTCCTTGTTCCGGTCGCGTCCCTTCAGCAGCCGGAAGCGCCCGTCGACTTCATCCCGGCGCGCGTAGTGACCGGTGGCCATGGCCTCGGCGCCGAGGTCGCGGGCGTGTTCGAGAAAGGTCTTGAACTTGATCTCGCGATTGCACAGGACGTCGGGGTTCGGGGTCCGCCCGGCCCGAAGCTCGGCGAGAAACTCCTCGAACACCGATTCCCAGTATTCGAGCGCGAAGTTGCGGGCGTGGAAAGGAATGCCGAGCAGCTCGGCCACCGCCCGGGCATCGGCCGCGTCGTCCTCGGCCGCGCAGGCGCCGGCGAGACCGTCGTCGTCTTCCCAGTTCTTCATGAACAGGCCGGCGATCGGCTCGCCGCGCTGTTTCAGCAGCAGCGCGGTCACGGACGAATCGACGCCGCCGGACATGGCGACCATGGTTTCGGTAGTCATGGGCTGCAGGATGGGGGGCGCGGCCCCGTATCGCAAGCCGGACGCGAGCCGAGTGCGCGCCTGCGGCGCCCGGTCGCGTGTCAGCGCGCCGGCCGATCGGCGACGAATTCGGGTTCGGGGAACAGGTCCGGCGACATCAGCTCGATGAAGCGGCGCGCCTGCGGGGTCTGGTAGGCCCCCTTGCGCATGACCACGCCGTAGGTGCGCTTCGGAAACCAGCGGCTGACGTCGCGAGTGATCAGCTGGTCGCGATCGGCGTCGCTCAAGCAGATGCTGGTGACGATCGAGATGCCCATGCCGTGCGCGACGAACTTCTTGATCACCTCCCAGCCGCCGACCTCGAGGGTGACCCGGAACGGCAGCTTGTGTTTCTGGAACACGCGGTCGATCAGCGTGTAGGTGGTCAGGCGACGCGGCGGCAGGATCAGGCCGTAGGGGCTGATATCGGCGAGCGTGATTTCCCGTCGCCGGGCCAGCGGGTGGTCCCGGTGCGCGATCAGCACCGGCTTGAAGCTGTAGACCGGCCGATAGCGTATGTCGTCGGGCACGTCGATCATGGAGCCGACCGCGAAATCGACCTCGTCGGAGCGGATCAGGCCGAGCCCGTCGGCCCCGGTCACGTTGTGCAGGTGGACGAAGATCCCCGGGTGTTGCCGACGGAACCGCTGGAGCAGGGCGGGGAGCAGGTGGAGGATGGTCGACTCCCCGGCGGCGACCCGGATCTCGCCCGAGTCCAGCCGACCGAAGGCCCGCGCGAACTCGTCGGGCAGGGCGTCGATGCGGTCGACCAGCGGACGGGCCAGGTCGAGCAGGGTGCGGCCGGCCGGCGTCAGGTGCATGCGCGGTCCCTGGCGATCGAACAGCTGCTGGCCGAGCTCCTCCTCGAGCGCCCGGATCTGCTGGCTGACCGAGGGCTGGGAGACGTAGAGCCGGTCCGCGGCCGCGGACACCGTGCCCAACCGGGCGGTCTGGCAGAACGCGCGCAAGTGCTTGAGCAGATTGCCCTTGTACATGACCGGCTCCTTTCGGGTCGTGTGCAGGTCGCGTCGGGAAGTGCCCCGGGGTCGAGCGTCAGCGGGCATTGTATTGGAAAAACCAATACGGAATATCCGAATATTTAATTTGTCATATACCCATCCGGCGCCTAGGCTGGCCCCGTCTTTCGTGGAGATCGCCGATGTCGTCGAACGCCCGCACCGAAACGCGCCTTCCGGCGCAGGTCCTCGCGCCGTGTCCCGAGGGGACGGAAAGCGTGCTCGACGAGGCGTTGCTGGACCTGCTCGGCGAACTCGGGCGCCTGTACCGCGATCCCGTCGACCGGTTGCTCGCCGAACGGGCCCGGCTGCAGGACGAACTCGACGCCGGCGGCACGCTGGACTTCCTGCCGGAAACCCGCGAACTCCGTGAATCGGACTGGACGGTCGCCGAGATTCCGGCGGACCTGCAGGACCGCCGGGTGGAAATCACCGGGCCGGTCGATCGGAAGATGATCATCAACGCTCTGAACTCCGGCGCTCGCGTCTTCATGGCCGATTTCGAGGACTCGAGCACGCCGACCTGGGCGAACATGGTGCACGGCCAGAAGAACCTGTACGACGCAGCGCGCCGGTCGATCGAATTCACCGCCGCGAACGGCAAGCACTACGCGCTCGG
The DNA here is from genome assembly GCA_019800895.1 of Halomonas denitrificans. Classification (NCBI taxonomy): domain Bacteria; kingdom Pseudomonadati; phylum Pseudomonadota; class Gammaproteobacteria; order Oceanospirillales; family Halomonadaceae; genus Halomonas; species Halomonas denitrificans. Next base: position 27,476 of record JAHVKF010000001.1, on the reverse strand, counting down.
CAACGACCCGGCGGTGCTGATCGCCCGTCCGCGCGGCTGGCACCTCGACGAAAAGCACGTCGAAGTCGACGGCCGCCCGATCCCGGCCGGAATCTTCGATGCCGCGACCTTCGTGTACCACAATGCCGCGCCCCTGATGGCGCGGGGCTCCGGCCCCTACCTGTACCTGCCGAAGCTCGAGCACCACCGCGAAGCGGCGCTCTGGGACGAGGTCCTGGGCCGGATCGAGCAGCGCTGCGGACTGGCGACGGGCACGATCAAGGTCACGGTGCTGATCGAGACCCTGCCCGCGGTCTTCCAGATGGACGAGATCCTGCACGCGCTGAAGCGCCGGATCGTCGGCCTCAACTGCGGGCGCTGGGACTACATCTTCAGCTATATCAAGCGCTTCCGTAACCATCCTGACAAGGTGCTTCCGGACCGCGAGCAGGTCACGATGACCACGCCGTTCCTGCGGGCCTACTCGCAGCTGCTGATCCGGACCTGCCATCGACGCGGCGCCTTCGCGATGGGCGGCATGGCGGCGCAGATTCCGATCAAGGACGACGAGGCTGCCAACCGCGCGGCATTGGACAAGGTGCGTGCCGACAAGAAACGCGAGGCCTCGGAGGGCCACGACGGGACCTGGGTCGCCCACCCGGGCCTGATCCCGATCGCGATGGAGATCTTCGATGAATACCTGCACGGCCCGAACCAGCTCGGCACGCTGCGCCGCGATGTCGAGGTCACGGCCGCCGACCTGGTCCGGCCCGCCGAAGGATCGATCACCGAGGCCGGCGTGCGCGGCAACATCCGGGTCGCGATCGAGTATCTCGCCGCGTGGCTGGACGGCCAGGGCTGCGTGCCGATCCGCCACCTGATGGAGGACGCCGCGACCGCGGAAATCGCTCGCGCCCAGCTCTGGCAGTGGATCCGCCACCCGGCGGGCCGCCTCGACGACGGGCGCGACATCGACGCCGACCGGGTTCGAGCCTGGCAGGCGGAGATCGTCGCCGAGCTGGCCGAGGACGGAACCGCCGGCCCCCAACTGCATGCCGCTGCCGAACTCCTGGATCGCGTCACCCACGACGACGAGTTCATCGAGTTCGTCACGCTGCCGGCCTATGCCCGGCTCGACTGAACGCAACCGGAACAGCGACCACCCCGACCCCACCCGCATCAAGGAGCCTGCAATGAACGCATCGAACGACGTCGGCGACATCATCGAGATGGAGCGCGATTGGACCGAGAACCCGCGCTGGAAGGGCGTCGAGCGCCCCTACGACGCCGCCGAGGTGCACCGCCTGCGCGGAACGCTGCAGGTCGAGCACACGCTGGCCCGGCACGGGGCCGACAAGCTCTGGCGCCTGATGCACGACGAACCGTACGTCAACGCCCTGGGTGCCCTGACCGGCAACCAGGCCATGCAGCAGGTCCGGGCCGGGCTCAAGGCCATCTACCTTTCGGGCTGGCAGGTCGCTGCCGACGCCAACAACGCCGGCCAGATGTACCCGGACCAGTCGCTGTATCCGGCCAGTTCGGTGCCCGACGTGGTCCGGCGGATCAACAATACCCTGATGCGGGCCGACCAGATCCAGCACTTGGAAGGCGAGGGCGGGATCGACTGGTTCGCGCCGATCGTGGCCGATGCCGAGGCCGGCTTCGGCGGCGTGCTGAATGCGCATGAACTGATGAAGGGCATGATCGAAGCCGGTGCCGCCGGCGTGCACTTCGAGGACCAGCTGGCGTCGGCAAAGAAGTGCGGACACATGGGCGGAAAGGTCCTCGTGCCGACCGCCGAGGCGGTCAACAAGCTTGTCGCCGCCCGGCTCGCGGCCGACATCGAGGGCGTGCCGACGATCATCGTGGCGCGAACCGACGCCATGGGGGCGAATCTCCTGACCTCGGACATCGACGAGCGCGACCGCGAGTTCTGCACGGGTGAACGCACCGTCGAGGGCTTCTACCAGGTCCGCGCCAGCCAGGAGCAGGCGATCGCCCGGGGCCTGGCCTACGCCCCCTACGCCGACCTGATCTGGTGCGAGACGTCCACGCCCAGCCTGGAGCAGGCGAAGAACTTCGCCGAAGCGATCCGCGCCGAGTACCCGGACAAGATGCTGGCCTACAACTGCTCGCCGTCGTTCAACTGGAAGAAGAACCTGTCGGAAGTCGACATCGCCCGGTTCCAGAACGAACTCGGCGCGATGGGCTACAAGTTCCAGTTCATTACCCTGGCCGGCTTCCACGCCCTGAACTACTCGATGTTCCAGCTGGCCCGCGGCTATCGCTCCCGGCAGATGGAGGCTTACGTGGAGCTCCAGGAAGCCGAGTTCGCGTCGGAAAAGGACGGTTACACGGCCACGCGCCACCAGCGCGAGGTCGGCACCGGCTACTTCGACCAGCTGACCCAGGCCATCTCGTCGGGCCAGTCGTCGCTGTCGGCCCTGAGCGGGTCGACCGAAGAGCAGCAGTTCCGCGAAACGGCCTGAGCCGCGTCCCGCCGATCCGGCGGGCGCCTCCTGACCTGCGCCGCGTCCGGCCACCGGTCGCGGCGTTTTACCGCCCGCTCGTCTTGAAAGACACCGCCGGGCGCACAACGTTGGGGTACCATCTTCCCCACGAGCGATTCATGGCTTCCTGCCGATGACCGAACCGTCCAGAACGCCCGGCGCGCCCCACGACGGGCTGGCGCTGGAAGAAGCGAAACCCAAGGTCCGGAAACCCCCGCTGTACAAGGTGGTGGTCCTGAACGACGACTACACACCAATGGAATTCGTCGTCGACGTCCTGAAGCGGTTCTTCGGCCTCGCTCACGACAAGGCGACCCAGATCATGCTCCATGTCCACACGCGCGGCCGCGGCGTGGCGGGCATCTACACCTTCGAGATCGCGGAAACCAAGGTGATCCAGGTCAACGACTATGCCCGCGAACACGAGCACCCGCTGCAGTGCACGCTGGAAGAATCGTGACGCGCATCACGCTTTCACACACGCCCGCCGACTTGACCTCCGGCGGGTCGAAGACGCACAGTGAATGCGTCGACCGCCGGCACGGCGAGGAGTGACCCGAAATGTTCAGCAAGGATCTCGAGCTTTCCATCTCGCAGGCCTACCACGCCGCCCGCAGTCGACGACACGAATTCCTGACCGTCGAACACCTGCTGCTGGCGCTGATCGACAACCCGTCGGCGCGGTCGGTCCTGCAGGCCTGCAGCGTGGATTTCGATCGGCTGGCGGCGGATCTGGAGCAGGTGCTCGACGAAACCATCCCGGTGCTGTCGGCCGGCGACCAGCGGGACACCCAGCCGACGGTCGGGTTCCAGCGCGTGCTCCAGCGCGCCCTCTACCACGTCCAGTCGGCCGAGAAGAGCGAGGTCCTCGGCGCCAACGTGCTCGCCGCGATCTTTTCCGAGAAGGATTCGCACGCGGTCTATCTCCTCGGTCAGCAGGACGTCAGCCGGCTCGACGTCATCAACTTCATCTCGCACGGCATTACCAAGTCCGGTGATCCGGCCCGCGCCGACGAATCGGCGGATGCCGAACCGGCCGGCGAAGAGTCCACGGAACCGCAGAAGTCGCCGCTGGCCACCTACGCGGCCAACCTGAACGAGCGCGCTCGCGCCGACCGGATCGACCCCTTGATCGGCCGCCAGGCCGAGATCGAGCGCACGATCCAGATCCTCTGCCGCCGGCGCAAGAACAATCCGCTGTACGTCGGCGAGTCCGGGGTGGGCAAGACCGCGCTCGCCGAAGGCCTGGCGCTGCGAATCGTCGAGGAGGACGTTCCGGAGGTGCTGCGCGATGCCGAGATCTGGGCCCTGGACCTCGGCGCGCTGCTTGCCGGCACCAAGTACCGCGGCGACTTCGAGAAACGGCTGAAGGCGGTGCTCGCCGAACTGAAGAGCCGGCCGCACGCCGTGCTGTTCATCGACGAGATCCACACCATCATCGGCGCCGGTGCCGCCTCCGGTGGGGTCATGGACGCCTCCAACCTGATCAAGCCGGTGCTGGCCAACGGCGAGCTGCGCTGCATCGGCTCGACGACCTTCGAGGAGTACCGCGGCGTGTTCGAGAAGGACCGTGCGCTGGCCCGGCGATTCCAGAAGATCGACGTGGTCGAACCGACCGTCGGCGAGACGATCGAGATCCTGCACGGACTCAAGCATCGCTTCGAGGAGCACCACGGCGTCCGGTACACCGCCGAGGGCCTCGAAGCCGCAGCGACGCTGTCGGCCCGTCACATCAACGATCGCCACCTGCCGGACAAGGCGATCGACGTCATCGACGAGGCCGGCGCGCGCCAGCGGCTGCTGCCCGACGACGACCGCGTCGATACGATCGGCGTGCACGAGATCGAAGACGTGGTCGCCCGCATGGCGCGCATCCCGCCGCGCCAGGTCTCGCGCTCCGATCGGGACGCGCTCAAGACGCTCGAGCGTGACCTCAAGCTGACCGTGTTCGGCCAGGACAGCGCGATCGAAACGCTGTCGGCCGCGATCAAGATGGCCCGGTCGGGTCTGGGCGAGGCCGAGAAGCCGATCGGTGCCTACCTGTTCGCCGGGCCCACCGGGGTAGGCAAGACCGAGGTGACCCGACAGCTCGCGATGACCCTCGGGATCGAACTGATCCGCTTCGACATGTCCGAGTACATGGAGGCGCACACCGTGTCCCGCCTGGTCGGCGCGCCCCCGGGCTATGTCGGCTTCGACCGCGGAGGACTGCTCACCGAGGCGGTGACCCAGACGCCCCACGCCGTGCTGCTGCTCGACGAGATCGAGAAAGCCCATCCGGACATCTACAACCTGCTGCTGCAGGTCATGGACCACGGCAAGCTGACCGACGCCAACGGGCGCACGGCGGATTTCCGCAACGTGATCCTGGTGATGACCACCAATGCCGGTGCGGCGGACATGAGCAAGCGCAGCATCGGCTTCACGGACAACGATGCAAGTTCCGACAGCATGGAGGCGATCCGTCGTCAGTTCACTCCGGAGTTCCGAAATCGGCTCGACGCGGTGATCCAGTTCGGCGCGCTGCCGTTCGAGGTCATCCTCCAGGTCGTCGACAAGTTCGTGATGGAACTCGAGAACCAGCTGGCCGACCGCAACGTGCACATCGAGGTCTCCGACGAGGCGCGCGAGTGGTTGGCAAGGAACGGATTCGATCCGGCCATGGGCGCCCGCCCGATGAAGCGGGTCATCCAGCAACACATCAAGCGCGCGCTGGCCGACGAGCTGCTGTTCGGCGAACTCGCCGACCACGGGGGCACGGTCAAGGTCGACCTGGACGGCGAGGGCAAGGGGCTGGCTCTGAGCTTCCCGAAGACGCCGCTGGAGACCGTTCCGGCCGACTGATTCGCTGTTCGGAGCCGCTGCGGTTCCGCTCGATCCGAGACTGCGCTCGATTCAATGGCGCTCAGTCCGGTTGCGCCGGGTCCGATCGCTGGTCGGCCCGGCGCATCGCCTCCACCAGGCGTGCCAGGCGGGCGCGATCCAAGCGACCGTCGCGGCGCAGCCCGCTGCACAGGTCGATTCCGAAAGGGCGCACGGCGCGGATCGCTTCGGCCACGTTGTCGGGATCGAGACCGCCCGCCAGGTAGACCGGCACCTCGGACAGGGCGCGACAGCGCTCGACGATCCGGCGACTGATCGACCAGTCGTGGCGGCGACCTGTCCCGCCGAGCTCGGCCACGGCCGCCGACGGCCTTCCCGAATCCAGGAGCAGCGCATCGACCCGCGGCGCGTAGGCGGCGGCCCGTTCGATCGCTTCTTCGTCTTCGACGTGCACGACCTGGACCCGGCGCAGAGCGGGCCGGGCCGACGCGAGCCTGCGATGGAGTTCCAGCGGAAGTTCCCGAACCAGCTGCAGCGTCCGCGCGCCCAGCCGATCGGCCTGGGCGAGGAGGTCGCGTTCGGTGTCCAGCGAGGTGAGAACGAAGCCCTCGATCGGGGGCGGCAGTACAGGAATCAGTCGTCGGATCGACGTCTCGTCGATGATCCCGGGTCCGCTCGGCATGGCCGAGACGAGCCCCAGTGCATCGGCACCGGCGGCGATCGCCGCGCGGGCTTCTTCGATATCGGCAATGCAACAGACCTTTAGACGCGTCCGCCGGGGCGGCGGGCCGTCCGGGCGGGCGGCCACTACTTCATGCGGTAGGTGATGCGCCCCTTGCTCAGGTCGTACGGCGTCATTTCGACCTTTACGCGGTCACCGGTGAGGATGCGGATGTAGTGCTTGCGCATGCGGCCCGAGATATGGGCGGTGATGGTGTGTCCGTTGTCGAGCTCGACGCGGAACATGGTATTGGGCAGGGTTTCGAGCACCCGGCCCTCCATCTCGATGTGATCGTCCTTGGACATGGAACTCCGTCGTTTGTAAAAACCGCGTTATTCTGCCACCAAACGGCGGGAATGGAAACTACGCGGTCGACGCCCCGGGCCGCCACCGGCTTCGGGCTCCTGACGCCGCGCGTTCCCGTGCACGCCGGCCGGTTGCCGGACCGAACGCGAGGCGTCCACCGTGCGATCACTCTTCGGGCAGGCGGTCGGCGGGGTCCTGGCCCGGGTAGCGCAGCTGCTCGGGCCGGAAGCCTTCGGCGACGCGCCAGTACATCTGCTGGATGGGCTTGCCGTTGCGCTCGACGCTCTGTGTCTGCAGCGGCCCGAGACCGATCAGCGCGTCCTCCAGCCATGGTTTCGTGATGACCTTGGTCTCGTGGCTGACCAGCAACACCGGGCGCGTTGGATCGGTGTCTCGGTCGAACCAGCGCTCCCACTGCGATCCGCCCATGCCGATCAGGTTGCGCGCGGTGATGTTGTCGCGGCGACCGTCGACGTCGTGGAAACTCAGCGCCGCCGCGATTCCCCACTTGGCGAGGCCAGCGACGATCGGCCGGCGGCCGGTGCGCGTTTCGATCTCGCGCTCGAGCTCGTGGACCTCGGCGGCGATTTCGGGCCATCCCAGGTAACCCAGCCGATGCTCGCGCCAGGGCACGCCGGGCAGCCCCAGCGCCACGTAGTGCATTCCCGCGCCGACCAGAACGAGCGAGGCCAGCAGCACCGGCGGCCAGGCGGCACGCAGGGCCCGCACGGGCGCGGGCGGTGGCGATTCCGAGGGTGCATGGACGGTCGCCGCAAGCATCGGCAGCAGACTCAGCCAGACCGGCACGATCCAGTGGAACTTGGTCGGGGTGAGCGCGCCGAAGGCGACGAACACGGCCAGCGGACCGAGCGCCATGGAAACCATGAACCGCCGCGCGAGCAGCGAGGGCGCCGCCCATCGACGCACCCGCGGCCACGCGACCAGGAGCAACGCGGCCAGCCCGGCCAGCGGCGCCAGCATGACCAGCGTGTGGACCAGCGGAAGGTGCGCGGAAAAGGCCGGGTCTTCGCTCACCCGGCGGGTCGACTGGAACGCGAACGACGCCCAGTCGTTGCGAGCGTTCCAGACCAGCACCGGCGTCACGAGGACCCAGGCCAGTCCGACCGCGCCCCAGAGGTGGATGGAGCGCAGCTGGCGCCGCGCCGGCGGGTGGAGCAGCATGAACAGCAGGATCCCCGGCACCAGGAAGACCATCGTGTACTTGGCGAGGGCCCCGACGCCCATTGCCGCGCCGACCCACCACCAGGCCCGCGCCCGGCCTTCGAGCAGGGCCGCGCGCAGCGCGACCAGCGCGGTCAACCATGCCGTGGTCAGCGCCGCGTCGGTGGTCATCAGGAAGCCGGTCGCGATCCACGCAGGCACCGTGGCCACCAGCATCGCCGACAGCAGGCCGGTGGTCTTGTCGCCGAACGCGCGGCCGTAGCGGTAGGCCAGCCACAGCGACAGGGGCGCCAGGACCAGCAGCGGCAGCCGCACACCCAGCACCGTGTCGCCGGCGAGAAGGGTTCCGGCCGCGATCAGCCAGGCGGTCAGCGGCGGGTGATCGAGATAGGACAGGGCCGGGTGGAGCGTGTAGACCCAGTAGTACATCTCATCGGGGATCAGGTCGACGCGCCCGACATACAGCAGGCGCAGCAGCAGCGACGCGGCGATCAGGCCCAGCGCCGCCATGCGCCAGCGCAGCGCGGGCTTGTGGATCGCGGCGTCGGCCTGAGCGCGCCGCGCCGGAAAGACGTAGAAGATCGAGCCCAGATAATTGATCCCCGCGGTCAGCGCGACCGCAGGGGCGATGGCCAGTGCCGGCGCCAGGCCGAAGCCGTGGACCAGCATCGCCAGCACGCCGCCGCGCATCGCCAGGGCGAGCAGGGCGACGGTGAGGAAGCGCAGATAGCGCAGGGCCGGGGATCGATCCGCACGGTACTCACCGCGGAAACTCCACGCGGCGTTGAGCGCGAAGTTCGACACCGTCGCCACCAGGAAACTGCTGCAGTGGGCGGTGGCCAGGCCGGCACCGGCCAGGGTCAGCGCCCAGAACACGATCAGGTCCACGGCGACGCCGCTCAGCCCGACCACGGCGAAGCGCGCCAGATTGCCGCCGCTGAGCCGCGCCCCGCCGAACGCCGCGAGACGGCGCAGGAACAGCCACTGGACGCGCAGGGACAACTTCGACTCGCCCGCGGCGCGGTCGTGGAACGTGAACGGAACTTCGGCGACGCGCAGCCGCTCGTCGGATCGGACCAGCAACTCCAGCAGGACCTTGTACCCGCAGGCGGCCGGCTCCAGGGCGGCCAGGTGCGCCGTCCGGGTCGCGAAGAAGCCCGACATCGGGTCGCGAACGGAGGTGAACGGCCAGGCCAGCATTCCGGCCCCGCGCGACACCAGGCGGCGGACCGCCGGCCAGTTGTCGATGCCGCCACCGGCAACGTGGCGGCTGCCGACGACCACGTCGGCCTGCCCGTCGACGAGCGGTCGAAGCAGGGCGGCGACGCGGTCGGCGGGATGGCTGCCGTCGGCGTCCATCACCACGCACCACGTGCCGCGCGCGGCGCGGGCACCGGCCAGGACCGACGCCGTCAGATCGCGAGGACCGGCGTGTTCGACCAGGCGGACCCTTGCGTCCCCGTAACCGCGCACGCGCTGCTGGGTGCCGTCGTCGGAGGCATCGTCGACGACCACGATCTCCATCGAAGGCGGCAGCCCGGGCTGTGCCAGAAGCGAGGAAAGCAGCGCTTCGATGGTCTCCGCCTCGTTCCAGGTCGGAACGATGACCGAGAGCTCGAGCGCGGCGGGTTCGGTCGTCGGCGGGCTCGGTTCCGTAGGGTGCAAGGTCGTTCCAGGGGCTGGGGCAGGGGTCGGGGACCGCGGCCGGAGACAGTCGCACCAGCGCGCGCCGGGCAGTATACGTGGCTCTCACGGTGCCATCGAAGCGAATACGGTTTTCGCGCGCCAAAGTGCTTGACAGGCTCGAGTCGTCGATTACAATACTCGACTTGTTCGCGGGAATAGCTCAGTTGGTAGAGCACAACCTTGCCAAGGTTGGGGTCGCGAGTTCGAGTCTCGTTTCCCGCTCCAGCTTACGAAGGACCCCGGCGCCGCCGGGGTCTTTCATTTCCGGCCTCGGCCGGTCGTGACCCGGCACCCGATTCGACGTTGGAACCCGCGTGGGATTCGCTGATAGAATCGGGTGAACAGGGAGCACTGTCGCGGCTAGGTGGCAGAGTGGTTATGCAGCGGCCTGCAAAGCCGTGTACCTCGGTTCGACTCCGGGCCTAGCCTCCAATCCGAAACGCCCGAAGCGCTCGCGCCTCGGGCGTTTTTTTTCGCGCAGGCGAGATCGACGCTCGCGCGAGCTTTCGCATCCTTCTATGATGTCTGCCGGGCCCGGGTGGTGAAACTGGTAGACACAGGAGACTTAAAATTTCCCGGCCGCAAGGCCATGCCGGTTCGAGTCCGGCCCCGGGCACCAGTCTCCATCCTCCTTTGCGCGGATTTTGCGCGATGCCCGTTTGCGGCTATGATCGGAGTCGAGGGACCGGTCCGCACGCCCCCTTCGATGGGCGATCCGGGCGCCGCCGCAGACCAGGGAGGGAAATCGAATGTCCGAGTCCGGAAGTTCACCGAAACGCCGTCACATGCGCTTCGATCCCGGCGACGTGGTCATTGCGCAGGTCCAGTTCATCGACGCCGAGCCCGACGACCAGTTCTTCAAGGCCGACGCCGCGGGTCCGGTACTCGACGAGTCCTACACCGGCTGCGCGCTGGTCGCACTGACCGCCGCGCTCCCCGAAGGCGCCGAACAGGGCCTGCCGTGCCTGGTCAAGCTCAACCGGCTCGGGCCGATGCGCGCGGAACTTCGGTGGGTCAAGCCGCTCGACGACGAGGTGTGCAAGATCGGCCTGCAATACATCGACGCGCGCTGACACAATAGGCGCTCGCCAACTCCAGGAACGACCCGCCGATGTCCATTTCGATCCGCCTCGACTCCGAGATCGGGGCCCTGCAGACGGTGGTGGTGCACACCCCGGGGCAGGAACTCGAGAACATGACGCCCGCGACCGCTGCCGAGGTCCTGTACGACGACATCCTCAGTCTTCCGCTCGCCCGCGGCGAGCATCGCCAGCTGAAGGGCGTACTCCAGCAGGTGGCCGAGGTCATCGAGTTTCGCGACCTGCTGACCGAAGTCCTCGGGCGGGAAAAGGTGCGGCGGGCGCTGATCGAGGAACTCTGCCAGCTGTTCCGCTGCCCCGAGTTGATCGCGGAGCTGATCGACCTGGAGCCGCGGCGCCTCGCCCGGCAGTTGATCGAAGGCACCGGCAAACGCGTCGACAGCCTGGAGAAGTTCCTGGCGCCGTCGAGCTACGCGATCCCGCCGCTGCCGAACACGTTCTTCACCCGCGACGCGACGATGTGCGTCAACGATCGCATCGTGATCGGCTCGATGGCATTCCGGGCGCGGGTGGCCGAAGCGCTGCTGCTCAAGGCGATCTTCAAGCACCATCCTCGCCTGTCCAGCGCCGGTTTCTACTTCGACGGCACGGCGAATCCCGACTCGGAAGTCACGATCGAGGGCGGAGACCTGCTCGTCGTGCGCGAAGACCTGGTGGTAATCGGCTACAGCGAGCGGACCTCGGTGGCCGGCATCGACCGGCTGATGCGGGCGATCGCCAGCAAGGGCCCGGTCACGGACTTCATCGTGGTGGAAATTCCCAAGACGCGGGCTACGATCCACCTGGACATGATCTTCACCATGGTCGATCGCGATGCCTGCGTCGCCTACCCGCCATTGATCACCGGCACCCAGCGCTGCCGCGCGTTCCACTGCCGATTCGACGGCGCGGGCGAGGGTGGGGCGCACATCCGCGAGTATTCCGGCGTGCTCGAAGCGCTTGCGGCGCTCGGCATGGACGTCGAGCCGATTGCCTGCGGCGGCCCGGATCCGTTCCATCAGGAGCGGGAACAGTGGGCATCGGGAGCGAACTTCTTCGCATTCGGGCCGGGACGCATTCTCGGTTACAAGCACAACGTCCACACGATCGAGGCCCTGTCCACGGCCGGCTTCCGGATCATCGATGCCGTCGACCTGCTCGAGGGCGACACGACGCTGCCCGACTCCGGGCGCGTCGCGGTCGGCATCGACGGCGCGGAACTCAGCCGCGGCGGCGGCGGTTGTCGGTGCATGACCATGCCGCTGGCTCGCGACCGCGTATGACCCCTGTTCCGCCGCAAGAAACTCGCTGAACCGGAATCCGCTTGCGCTCGGGGCAGGGCGTGTACGTCCGGTCGGCCGGATGCGATCAGCGCCCGCCGGACGTTTCGAGATTTCATCTCACATACATCTTGTAAGCCGTTGTTACATCAACGGTTTACTTGAAAAAAAGTGGCTCGATCGAGATGAATTCGCGCTTTGTACAGTACGCCGCGACGCGTCCGTTCGTCATAGGCAGTGCCTATGGAACGACCTTCGGTCCGGTCAGGGCGCCGCGGTCGACGCGGGTGCGGCTTCGTCGCGAGGAGCCGCCCCGAGCACGCGATACTCCGGGCCGTCGAGATCGATCAGCGGAGGATGGCCGGTCCGACGGAAGTATCGCTCCAGCGGAACGAGGGTCGACCAGAACGCCCGGTGCGGCGACTCCGCATGACGACTCAGGTTCTCTTCGGACATGCGGAACGGAAACACGTGAACCTCGACGGCGTACTGGCCGGCATCGAGGGCAGCCTCGACCAGCACCCAGAGTTGCTCCATGTAATAGTCGGTCATCGCGAAGCAGCCGTTCGACGCGCAACCGCCGTGGATCATGATGTTGCTCCCGGTCGCACCGAGCGCACGGTCGCGAGGGTTCGGGAACCCCAGGTTGAACGCGAGATGGAAGTCCGACGTCGGATGCATGCGATCGCGCGTGATCCGGTAGACGCCTTCGGGCGCCTGCAGATCGCCTTCCCGCAACTTCGGCCCCAGCGACCCGGAAATCGCGCAGATCCGGAAGGTCCGGAAGTGATCGAAACTCCCGTCACGGAGCAGGTGCACTTCGAGCTCGCGGCTTTCCTTGTAGATGCGAAGGTGGGTGCGATCACCGAGCCGGAAACCGGCCCGGCCGAGTTGCGCCCGCAGGTACTCGGCCTGCTCCGTCCACGCCGCCAGCGGCCGCTGATGTGCCGGATCGTCTTCGGACGCCGATTCCGTGTCGCGTGTCGGTTCCGGGCTCGGCGGCAGGAACCAGGCTTCCGGAACCGGCGCGTGAAGCGGGTCCGGATAACTCGACTCGGCCGGCGAGCCGTTTGCGGTGCGTGATGCTTCGCGCTCTGCAGCCTGGACGATTCCAGCCGCGGCGCACTGGAGGCCGAGAAGACCGGCACCGAACAGTAGCAGCACGCAAGCGGCGCGCGCGGCGTCGTGGCTTCGCGCGCGAGCCCTGCATCCGCTGGGCCGTTCGAACCGGGAGATCACTTGGGCAGCCTCGTCGTTGAGGGCGGTCGTGCGGATGATACCTGCCTCGAAGTCCATCGCAAGCGAAACGGGCTCGCGGACTCGGACCGCCCGGGCAGCGGGCGGCGTTTCGTGCAGGGCTAAGAAGGGGGGCCTACGGCCGCCGGGAAAGGGGCGCCCAGGGCTCCATCGATGCGACGGATCACGCGCCTTCGATCCGGATTCGGCCGCTTTATTTACCATAATATACATTATGCGCAATAGTGTGCGGGCGGCTGTTCTTCGCCACGCGCTCCCGCGTTCCTGCAACGACGTGTGCGGAATCCGTTGTTCACAGCCCGACGCGATGCGTGCCCCGGGGTTTCTAGCGGGGCTGCCGGACAGGCCCCTCCCGGCGGTGGTCAACCGGCATGAAATGCATCGGTCGATCAGGAACTTGCGGAACTTCTGGTCACTACGGGCCGAAAACCCAGACGGGCGTCACACCTCGTCGAAATCGAGTGTTGACGACCACCGGTTCAATCGGGTATCACTAGGTCCGCCGGGTCCAAAAAAGGGGTCTCGCCGACCGGATCCGGCTCGAAATGTGCTGAAAAAGGCAAACCCGCCGAAAGGCGGCGACGCAAAGCCACCTGTCTACAAGACGCCGCTTCGGTGTCTCATGATCGAGGGGCCGCCAAACGTACAGCGAACGCGTTCGATGACGTACTCGTCCAAGTCCGTGTTTCGCAACTCGAACTCCACCTCCGGGACCATGCGTTCAGGAAATCGTGGAGTCACGATTGGCATTGTGTCTGCCTCCAGCATTTCATCCACTGTCATTCGACCGATTGAAATGGAGGAACACCCATGCGTACCAACATTCGCAACTTCGCCGCAGCTGTCCTGCTGCTCACCCTTTCCTGCGGTGCATTCGCCCAGAGCGACTCGAGTACCTTCGATGTGACGGCGACCGTCGCCTCGACCTGCAGCATTTCCTCGAGCTCCTCGCTTGCGTTCGGCAGCTACGATCCCGTGACCGCCGCTGCCGTTACGGGCACGACCACCGTCGCCGTCACCTGTTCGAACGGGATGTCGGGCACGAACGTCGGCCTGGCCTACACCGGCAGCATGAGCGATGGTGCCTCGGGCACCTTGACCTACGGCCTGTATTCCGACGCCGGCCACACCACGTCCTGGGGCGACACCGCCGGAGTCGATCGCGTTGCAGTCACCGCGGACGGAACCCAGCAGAACCTGACCGTCTACGGAAGGATCGACCCCAACCAGACGACGGCACCGATCGGCAGCTACTCCGAAACGGTTACGGCAACCGTCTACTGGTGATGCAATTCCTTGCAACCCGCTCCATCCGGGCCGCCCTGTGCGGCCCGGTAATTGCGGCTTGGGCGGCCCTTTCGGCGTCCTCACCGGCGGCAGCGTCGGGGCTCCAGATCAGCCCGACCCGTGTCGATCTCGACGCCGAGCAGCCGATCGCCGCTCTGCACCTGAAGAACGGCAGCGACCGCGAAATCGCGTTCGAGATCGAGCTTGCCGAGTGGTCCCAATCCGGCGGTAGCGATCAGTTCGAGCCGACGCCGGACTTGCTGGTGTCTCCGCCGGTGTTCATTCTTCCGGCAGGCGAAGAGCAGGTCATTCGGGTCGGACTGGCCAACCGCGCCATCACCGACGGGATCGAATCCAGCTATCGCCTCTTCATCCAGGAATTGCCCGACGAAGAGGCTGCGAGCGTCAACGGATTGCGAATGCTGGTCCGGCTGAGCCTCCCGGTGTTCGTGCGTCCGGCGGAGTTCGAGCCGCGCCCTGCCCTTCAATGGCGGCTGGAGCGGTCTTCCGACCGTGCAACGGAGCTGGTTGTCACCAATGCCGGCAACGGCCACGCCAAGGTGACGGACCTGACCATCAAGAATGCGGGCGATGCGTCGATCCGTTCCGACATGTTCTATGTGCTGCCGGGCGCGACGCGCAGGATTCCCCTCGACGGTCCGGTCCCGGCATCCGAGGCCGCCCGCGTCGAAGCGCGCGTGAACGGCCACCCGATCGAAGCGCAACCCCGCGCCGATTGAGCGAGACATCGAAGATGCAGGCCTTGTCCCGTCGAGCCCTCGGTCTGCTCCTGTCCGTCACCCCGCTGTTGGCGACCGCCGTTCCGGCCGGACCCGACGCGACTCGCTCGACGGCATCCGTCGACCGAACGCCAGCCCACGGCCAGTTTGCGGCCACGGTTGCTGCGGCAACCCTCCCGGGCCCCTCTTCCGAGGGCGGGTCGTCGCCTATCGTCGATATCCGGTTCGGGCAGGATCGCGGTCGCACTCGCCTGGTCATCGAGACGACTCGCCCCATCGACGTCGAGGTCGAGGAACGGACCGCCGAGGCCGGCCTGGCCGAGTACGCCCTCGACATCGCCGGAATTTCCACGGCAGAGTTGCGAAACGCCCTGCCCGTCCCGGCTGCGCTTCCCGGCCCGTGGCTGCAGAGCGTCGATGCAATCCAGTCGGCGCGCGACTCGAACGGGCGGATCGCACTGAAATTTCTTCCCGACGTCTCGATGCGCAGTTTCCGGCTGGCACCGATGGAAGGATTCGGTCACCGGCTGGTCTTCGATTTCTCGCCACCCGCGTCGTCGCCCGTTCGGAACACTCGACCGCAGCCGCCCTCGCGGAAACCGGTCGGGATGCCGACATCGACCGATACGGAAGCGCAGGCGGAGTCTCCGCGCGAGGACTTTCTCTGGGTCGAGGCCGGGGTCAATCAGCGAGCAGGAACGGTTTCCATTCTCGTCCTGCGCGACTCGGACGGGTTCCTGGTCGCCGGCGACGATCTGCTCACGTTCGGACTGGCGGTTCCGGATCGGCCGGACCGCACACGCAATGGTCGGGAGTGGTTCTCCCTGCAACGAATGGGGATCGCGGCCGACTTCGACCCCCGGAGGCTCACGCTCGAACTGACGGCCCCTGCGAACGCCTTCGAAGGGAACACGATCACGCCCCCGGGACCGTCTCGGCCCGTTCCGACGCCAACGGCCCCGGGCCTGTTCCTGAACTATGACGTAACGGCGCGGCGGGATTCCGACGCCGGCTCCGCAGGCGCCTTGCTCGAGCTCGGAGCATTCGGTCGCTGGGGAAGTCTCACGTCCGACGCGCTGGCCGAGGCCGGTTCCGGATCCGATCGGTTCGACTTCGTGCGGCTCGAGACCCGTTTCCGCCGGGACGACCCCGCGTCGCTCCGCACGCTCGAACTCGGCGACACGGTGACGGGATCGCCCGAATGGGCCGGAAACGTTCGATTCGGTGGCATCCGGTGGGGCAACAATTTCGACCTGCACCCTCAACTCGTGACCACGCCGTTCCTGTCGCTGGACGCAGAAGCCGAACTGCCTTCGACCATCGAACTGTACGTCGACGACGCCCTGCGCTTCCGCGACCGAGTCGATCCCGGCCCCTTCGACATCGAGCGAATCCCCCTGGTCACCGGTACCGGTGAGGCACGTCTCGTGATCACCGACCTGCTCGGGCGCCAGCGCGTGATCACTCGCAGTTTCTACGCGCGTCCCGAGCAGCTCCGCGAAGGGCTGAGCGACTGGAACGTCTCGTTCGGGCGGATCCGCGAGCGCTACGGGTCGACCAGCTTCGACTACGGGCCGTACTTCGCGGCGGTAAACCATCGCTACGGCCTCACCGACCGCGCGACGGCGGCACTGCACGCCCACCTCGTCGAAGGACGGGGCGCCGCCGGCGCGGGGATGAGCTGGCTGGCGCCCTTCGGCGGTCTGATGACGGTCGATGCCGCGTGGAGTCACGGCAGCCGCGCCGGTAGCGGCTGGCAAGCGTCGCTGGGGCTCCAGCGGCAGACTCGACGCTTCTTCGGGTCGATCCAGGCGCGATGGGCAACGGAAGGGTTCAGACGGCTCGGTGCAGACCCGGACCGTGAGCTCCCGAGCCGTGAGCTCTTCGCGACCGTCAGCGCCCGCGAGATCCTCGGCGGTTCCCTGGGACTTTCCCTGTCCCACCGCGATCAGCGTGATCGTCCGGATCTCCGGTTGGCGACTCTTCGCTACTCTCGACGGATCGACGCGATCGGATTCGTGAATCTCGCGGCAGTACACGACTTCGAGCAGGACGATCTCGCCCTCGATCTGCGCCTGACCGTCCCGTTGTCGAATCCGAGGACGAGTCTCGCCCTCGGTGTCGGAAGCGCGGACGGAAGGGAGCGCTTCGGCGCCCGAGTGCGCAGGAACCTGCCGGTCGGCCCCGGGTTCGGGTACGAGCTCGAGTGGGACCGGGCCGAGGAGGAGCGACTTCGCGCCTCCCTGGCCTGGCAAACCACCCAGGGCCGATGGACGCTGGAAGCCGCGCGACGATCCGGTCGGAACTCCGGGCGGATCTCGGCGGCGGGCGGTCTGGTCTGGATGGCCGACTCGACGTTCGCGAGTCTTCCCGTGCGGGACAGCTTTGCCGTTGCCCGGGTCGGCGATTTCGAGGACGTCCGAGTCTATCTCGACCATCAGCTGATCGGCCGAACCGGCGCGGACGGCCGACTCCTGATTCCCGGTCTCCGACCGTACGAGCGGAACCGCTTGCGCGTCGAACAGGGCGACCTGCCGATCGGCGCCGATATCGACGACCTCGAGACCGAGGTCGTGCCGAACTGGCGAAGCGGTACGGTCGCGGACTTCCCCATCCGTCGCTCGCTCGATGCGCGGTTCCGCGTCGTTCTCGATTCGGGCCGGCCACCACCACCGGGCACACGCATTCTCGACGGGAACGGGCGGGCCTGGGCGATCGGTCGGGAAGGTCGAACCTTCGTGTCCGGACTGTCCCGCACCAACCGTTTCACGATCACGCTGGAGGAGGGAGAATGCATCATCGAACTTCATGCGCCGCCGAGCCAGGATCCGCTGCTCGACCTCGGTACGCAGATCTGCCGGAGCCAATGATGACAACGACCCTCCGATCCGTCATCGCGCTGACGCTACTCGGGGCCTCCGCGGCAGCTCGTTGCTGCACCGTCTCCGCCAGCGGCCTTGCCTTCGGGAGCTACGATCCCTTCGACGCTCTGCATCGCGACAGCACCGCCACGATCACCGTGGACTGTCCGACTCCCTACACGGTCGAACTCGATGCCGGCCAATCGGGCAACTTCACCCTTCGATCGATGTCGAGCATCGACGACACGCTGCAGTACAACATCTACACATCGCCCACCTACACGATCGTAGCGGGCGACGGTACGGGAGCGACCCAGACGCTCGCTGGATCCGGTGCGCCAACCCCGACCGACCACGTGGTGTACGGCAGGATCTTCGCGCTGCAGAATCCGATGATCGGAAGCTACAGCGACCTGATCGTGGTCACGGTGAATTTCTGACGCTCAGCGATACAGGCTGGGCCGTGGCCCATCGAGCTTCGAGGCCATCAGCCTCCGCTCGGCATCGGTCCCGGCCCGCGAATCTGGCGGAGCCACATCTGGGTCTCGCGATCCTCGCGTCGCAACTCCGCGACGCTGCGGCAGGTCGTACGCTGGAAGTTCGTTCCCGCCTGCCGTTCGCGTCGGCAGACGACCTGTTCGGCTTCCTGGCCGCTGACCACGCCCCAGAGCTTTTGCGACTTGTTGAAGATCATGGCCTGCTGGTTGGGATTCAGCGCGGCGATATCGTCAACGCCGTTCAGTAGCCCTCGCAGCTCGTCGGCCAGGAGATCCACCTCGCGCATCTCGGATGCGTTGAGCGCGCGCGGCTCGCCGACCTCGAGGCTCGCCTCCAGATCGTTCAACCACGCGATGAACTGCTCGGGCGAAACGACTTCCGATTCGGCCTCGGCGGTTTCCGCTTCCGCTTCGGGCCGGGGCCCGCTGGACGCACAGGCGGCAAGAAACAGCACCAATAGAAAGGCGACGACTACTCGATTCATGATCGACTCCTCCGTTGCGACGAGCGTCCAGCATAGCCGAATCGTGCTGAAATCGCGATTTCCTTCCGCGGGCGCCGGAAACGAGAAACGCCCGCAGGGCGGGCGCTTCGTCGGCTGGGCTCGTGCCCTCGGACCAGCAGGCAGGCGCGTGACGCCCTGCCCGGCTCGACCGTTCGTTACGACTTACTGAACGCCTTTCTTCGGCATCGGGCCCGGGCCGACACCCTGGAGGTAGCGTGCCGCCTGGCGCTGGTCTTCGCGGATCTGCTCCACCGTGCGGCAGCGCGTCGACTTGAAGTTCGTGCCCACGCGGTGCTCGCGACGGCAGATGACCTGGTCCTCGGCGCGACCGACGACGGTGCTCCAAAGGGCCTGGGTCGTGTTGTAGACGTCGATCTGCGCGTTGTTGTTGAGCTGTTCCACCGATTCCACGTCCGACAGCATCTCACGCAGTTCGTCGGCCAGTTCGTTCACCCGGCGCCGCTCCAGGCTCGTCAGTTCGCGCGGCTCGCCGACCTCGATATCGGCCTGCAGGGTGTCGAGGAAGACGAGGAACTCGTCGGTCTCGACGATGCGCGGCGCTTCGGCGGCCGCGGCGGGCTCCGCGATCGGCTCCGGCGCGCGGTCGGACGGCGACGATGCACAGGCGGCGAGGAAGGCCAGGGTCGCAACGGCAAGGACAAGCTTCTTCATGGGCAGACTCTCCGATCGGTTCAGGGGTGGGCAAGCGATCGGCGAAGACTATCGCAAGTCCCCGGGCCTGTGAACATGACGATCGTCATGGCTGAAGGCGAACCGGGTGATCCGAGGCGCTTCGTTCAGGCCGGCGGTGATCCATGGAGATGCCAGAGGAAGATCGCAACGGCACCGCGGTGGGGTTTCCAGCGCTCTCCCAGCCGATCGACCTCCCGGCGGCCGGGCCGGTCCTCGAGCTCGAGCAATCGCTGCAGGCCGGCCTGGATGCCGAGGTCGTCGGCCGGCCAGACATCCGCTCGCCCGAGGGAAAACAGCAGGAACATCTCCGCGCTCCAGCGTCCGAAGCCCTTCAGTGCCGTCAGCCGATCGATGACCTCGCCATCGTCCATCCCGGCCAGCGCCTCGGGAACGAGATCTCCGTCCCGCACGGCTTCGGAAAGGCCGCGTGCGTAGGCGATCTTCTGTCTCGACAGGCCGAGCGACCGAAGGGTCCGGTCGTCGCTGTCCAGCAATGCGTCCGGGTCCGGCGGATCGCCGATGTGATCGATCAGGCGGCCGTAGATGGTCGCCGCGGCCTTGACCGAAAGCTGCTGCCCGGCAAGGATTCGCAGGAGGTGTGCATAGCTCGGCGACCCCGAACGCCGCGCGGCGGGGTAGCCGACCCGCGCGATTGCCTCGGCGAGTTGCGGGTCGGCCTCTGCAAGCGTGTCGAGGCGCCGCTTCAGTCCCTTCTCGGTCAGCTGGAATCGCATGAGGTCGAGTATTGCACGGGCCGTCGTCGCATGGCTCGGCGAAGGGGCTGCGGGCCCCGTATCTCCGTGTGCCGTGTCTTGGTGAACCTCGTCCTCGTGAGACGTGTCCTCTTGAGCCTGCCGCAACACCCGACCGGCTACCATCGTCGCCTACTCCACGATCGCGCGAGGAATGCCCGGGTGGCCGACGACGACATCAAGCAGATGAAGCTGTACCAGCACGTGGAACGCGTCGAGCGGGCGCTGGCCGACCGCGGCCTCGCCCCGCCGGCCCCGCTGCGACCGGAGCAGATCGAGGACCTGGACCACCTCCATTACGAGGGCCGCGACTCGGTCGATCTGGCGAGCAAGCGGCTGGGTCTGACGCGTGACCATCGCGTCCTCGACGTCGGGTCGGGACTCGGCGGTCCGGCGCGCCGCCTGGCGACCGTGCCCGGATGCCGGGTCGTGGCCCTGGAACTGCAGCGCGATCTGCACGAATGCGCCTCGAGCCTGACTTCGCGCTGCGGCCTGGACGACCGGATCCGCCACGTGCACGGCGACATCCTCGATGCAGAAGCGGTCGACGGCCCCTTCGATGCGCTGGTCAGCTGGCTGGTGTTCCTGCATATTCCCGATCGCCCCGCCCTGCTCCGCCGCTGCCGGGCGCTGCTCGAACCCGGCGGTGGCCTGCATGCCGAGGACTTCTACCTGCGGCGCCCGCTCCACGACGACGAGAAAGCGCTCCTTCGCAACGAAGTGCAGTGTGCGCACCTGGTCGATCGCACGACCTATATCGACGAACTGGAATCGGCCGGCTTCGGCGACATCCGCTTCGACGACTGCACCGAGGACTGGCGCCGTTTCGTCGGCGACCGGGCCCGGGACTTCCGTTCCGATGCTGAACCCTTCATCGCCCTGCACGGCCGCGCGGCCTTCGAGGCGCTGTCTTCGTTCTACGCCACGATGGTTCGGCTGTTCGACGGGGGCCGGCTCGGCGGCGTGCGGGTCACGGCCCGGGCGAAGTAGACTCGATGCACCGGAGCGACGCGCTGGGTCCTCCCCGAAACCCACCGTCGCCATCCCCCCGCACCGAAGAGCGCTCCATGAACGACGACTTTCGACTCGATCCGACGCTGGAAGACGACACGCTGCAGGTCGCCGACCTCGCCCTGTGCCGCGTACGCTTGATGAACGACTCGCGCTTCCCCTGGCTGGTCCTGGTGCCGCGCCGCGCCGGCTGCCGCGAGCTGATCGATCTCGACCCAGACGACCGCCGCGAACTGACCGCGGAGATCGACCGATGTACGCGCGTGCTGCGCGACCACGCCGGCGCCGACAAGATGAACGTGGCCGCCCTCGGCAACCAGGTCGCCCAGCTTCACGTGCACGTGATCGCGCGTTTCGTGAACGACAGCGCCTGGCCGCGGCCGGTCTGGGGCGTGGGGTCGCCCCGGCCCTACCCCAACGAGGCCGCAACGCAGTGCGCGGCCCTGGCCCGGGCGCTGGACGAATGAACGACGCCGTCGCCCGGTGGCTCGACGACTACGCGCGGCGCTTTCCGGAGGAGTCCGCGACCGTCGAGCGGTTCCGCGACCTGGTCGCAGGCCACCCGGATTGCTTCCACCGCGACTGCTGGGCCGGTCACATCACCGGCGCGGCCTGGCTGGTTTCCGCCGACCACGAGGACGTGCTGCTGACCCACCATCGCAAGCTCGACCGCTGGCTGCAGCTCGGCGGCCACAGCGACGGTGACCGCAATCCGCTGGCGGTCGCAGCGCGCGAAGCCGAAGAGGAGTCCGGCTTGTCGGTCGAACCCGTCGGTCCGGGACTGCTCGACATCGACATCCATTCGATTCCCGCGCGCGGCCGGGAACCCGAGCATCTCCACTTCGACCTGCGCTTCGCGTTCGTAAGCACATCCGGGCGAGCCTTCCGGGTCAGCGAAGAATCCACGGCCCTGGCGTGGGTTCCGATCGATCGCCTGCACGAACATGTCGATGAACCCTCGATTCTCCGCATGCGCAGCAAGTGGCGACGGTGGATCGACGAAGGCTCCGTCGCCCTCGCCTGACCCCCGGTCCCGGCCGTTGCCCACTGTGCTACCTTCTGCCCATACGCTGGCGTATGTGCACGCTTCGCTCACGCGCCGGACCCGATCCGTGAACGGACTCCATGCGCTGAGCTTCGCCGCCGTACGGCGACGGCGTCCTCGCTACCCCTTCGAAATCAGGAGACCCCATGCCCAGCTATCACGCCCCCCTCGAAGACTTTCGCTTCGTCTATCACGACTACCTCGACCTCGAGGACTGCAAGGCGCTGCCTTCGATGGCCGAGGCCACGCCGGACGTGATCGACGCAGTGCTCGACGAGGCGGCCCGGTTGAGCCAGGAGGTCCTGCAGCCGCTCAACGAGGTGGGCGACCGCCAGGGCTGCCGCTTCGACCAGGGCGCGGTCATGCTGCCGGACGGCTTCGGCGACGCCTACCGGCGGTACATCGACAACGGCTGGACCGGCCTGACCACGGACCCCGAGTACGGCGGCCAGGGCCTGCCCAGCTTCGTCGGGCTTGCGCTCTCGGAGATGATCAATGCCGCGAATCCGTCGTTCGCCGCCTATCCGGGCCTGACCCACGGCGCGTACGAGGTGCTGCACGCGCACGGCACCGAATCGCAGAAACAGCGATTCCTGCCGCCGATGGTCGACGGACGATGGACCGGCACGATGAACCTGACCGAACCCCAGTGCGGGACCGACCTCGGACTGATCCGCACCCGGGCCGAGCCGAACGAGGACGGAACGTACCGCATCAACGGCACCAAGATCTGGATCTCGGCCGGCGAACACGACCTGGCCGAGAACATCGTCCACCTCGTGCTGGCCCGCCTGCCCGATGCGCCGGAGGGCACGCGCGGCATCAGCCTGTTCGTCGTGCCCAAGTACCGCGTCGGCGACGACGGCTCGCTCGGCGAGCGGAACGGCGTGACCTGCATGGGCCTGGACCACAAGATGGGCATGAAGGCCTCGGCCACCTGCGAAATGCAGTACGAAGACGCGATCGGAGAACTGGTCGGCGAACCGAACCGCGGACTCGCGGCCATGTTCACCATGATGAACGCCGCCCGACTCGTGACCGGAATCCAGGGCCTGGGCATGGCCGACGTCGCGCTGCAGAACGCCCAGCGATTCGCGCTGGAACGCCTCCAGGGCCGCTCCCTGGACGGGCCGCGCTACCCCGATCGCCCGGCCGACCCGATCATCGTCCACCCCGACGTCCGCCGCATGCTGATGATCGGTCGGGCGTCGGTCGAAGGATCACGCGCGCTGGGCCTCTACACCGGCGTCCAGCTCGAACTCGAGCAGCACCACGAGGACCCGGCAACCCGCGAAGCCGCCGGCGACTGGGTGGCCTTGATGACGCCGATCATCAAGGCCTGGTTCACCGACGTCGGCAGCGACGTCGCCAACCTGGCCATGCAGGTCCACGGCGGCGCCGGCTACATCGTCGACACCGGCGTCGAACAGTTCGTCCGCGATGTCCGCATCACCCAGATCTACGAAGGCACGAACGGGGTCCAGGCGCTGGACCTGGTCGGCCGCAAGCTCGTCGCCAATGAAGGCCGGACCCTGAAATCGTTCTTCCACCACGCCGAACGCCTGCTCGAGCGCACGGCCGATGCGACCGAACTTGCCGAATTCGTCGGCCCCTTCGCCGCGTCCGTGACGCGCCTGAAGGAGGTCAGCCAGTGGCTGTACGGCCGGATGGCGAAGAACCCGCTCGAGGCCGGCGCCGCGTCCAGCGATTTCCTGCGGATGTTCGCGCTGACCGCCATGGCGTTCGCCTGGACCGGCATGGCCGAGGCGGCGTTGCGATCGCGCGCGGCCGGCCGGGGCCGCCGGGCCTTCCTCGACGGCAAGCTCGCCACTGCCCGTTTCTTCATGCAGAAGATGCTGCCCGACACGGTGGCGCTGGACGCGAAGATCCGCGCCGGCGCCGAGCCAGTCATGGCCCTGTCCGAATCGCAGTTCGAGATCGGATGAGCGGCTCGTCGCGGCGACGGAACCGGAATCGTTCGAGCAATCGATCGATCACGATCGGCGGCACCTCCGTCGCGCCCGGCGAGCGCACGAGCATCGACCTGGAGATGGGGCGGCTCTACACGCATACACCGACGGTGATGCCGGTGCAGGTCATCTGCGGCCGCAAGGCCGGACCGGTGCTGTTCGTCAGCGCCGCGATCCACGGCGACGAGCTGAACGGGGTCGAAATCCTTCGGCAGCTGCTCAAGCTTCCCGTACTCGACCGGCTTCGGGGCACCCTGGTCGCCGTGCCGATCGTGAATCTGCACGGCTTCATCCAGTCCAGTCGCTACCTGCCCGACCGACGCGACCTGAACCGCTCATTTCCCGGGTCCGAGCGCGGGTCCCTGGCCGGCCGCGTGGCCCACCTGTTCATGCGCGAAATCGTCGGCCAGGCCACGCACGGAATCGACCTGCACACCGGGGCGGTCCATCGAAGCAACCTGCCGCAGATCCGCGCCGACCTCGACGACCCGGAAACGCTTCGGCTCGCGCGCGCCTTCGGTACCCCGGTCATCCTGAACGCGGCGATTCGCGACGGATCGCTACGCGCAGCAGCCGCCGAGCACGACATCCCGGTGCTGCTCTACGAGGCCGGCGAAGCCCTGCGCCTCGACGATTTCTCGATCCGCGGCGGCATCAATGGGATCCTTCGGGTCATGGAGGCGCTCGACATGCTGCCCGCTACCCGGAGGAAGCCGCCGCCGGAGCCGGTGGTGGCGCGCTCGAGCGGCTGGGTTCGCGCCCCCGAAAGCGGCCTGTTCCGCGCCCGACTCGACATCGGCCAGCGCGTGACGCGCGACCAGAGCGTGCTCGGTGTCGTGTCCGACCCCTTCGGCGAGCGCGAACAGGACGTCCGTGCACCGTTCAGCGGGCTGATCATCGGTCGCTCGAATCTCCCGCTGGTCAACGAAGGCGATGCGCTGTATCACGTCGCCCGTTTCTACCGCACGGACCTCGCCGCCGAGCGGGTCGAGGACTACCAGGAATCGCTGGAGACGCAAGGCGTACCGCCCTTCGACGAGGAGGAAGCCCCGGATGCGGACTGAACGGCTCCAGCGGCTGTTGGAAGCGCTGGACCTCACGCGGCTCGAAGCCGGCGATCCGGAGGCAGCGATCGAGACCCTGTGTCGCCGTGCGCACACCCCCTTCGGCCGTCCCGCCGCGGTCTGCGTACTGCCCGACCGGGTCGGCGTGGCGAAGCGGACCCTGGCCGATGCCGATCCGGACCACCGGATTCTCCTGGCAACGGTGGCCAATTTCCCGGCCGGCGACGACGACGTCGCCGCTGTCACCGCGACAGTCGAGCACGCGCTCGAGGCCTGCGCCGACGAGATCGACGTCGTTCTGCCGTGGCGGGCGCTGCGCGACGGCCGGCCGAACGCTGCGCGACGCATGCTCGAGGCCGTTCGCCGTGCCTGCGGTCCGGCGACGATGAAGGTGATCGTGGAAACCGGTGCCCTGACGAACGAGCTGGTCGATCACGCCGCTGCGCTGGCGATCGACTGCGGCGCAGATTTCCTCAAGACGTCGACCGGCAAGGGCCCGACCGGAGCGACGCCCGAGGCGGCGTCGCTGCTGATCGACCGGATCGAGCGCGAAGGCGCGGTCGATCGCTGCGGCCTCAAGGTGTCCGGCGGCATCCGCACGATCGCGGCGGCGGAAGGCTACCTGGCCCTGGCCGAACGTCGGCTCGGACCGGACTGGCCGACCCCGTCGCGATTCCGGATCGGCGCATCCGGCCTGTTCGACGTGCTGCTCGACGCGCTCGGCCGGACCGACGGCGAGCTCGGGAACGCGTCACCACCGGATTGACACCGAACTCAGTGGTCGTGCTCGGCCGCGTCGGCTTCGCTTTTCGTTGCGTGGCGCGTGCCCGCCTCGTGCTCCGGCGGCGCGTACAGGGTATAGAGCTTCAACGGCCGATCGCCCGTATTGATGAAATTGTGTTCGACGCCGGCGTGGACGAAGATCAGGTCGTTGGCCTCGACCTCCGTGGCCTGGCCGTCGAGGACCGCCTGGCCGCGCCCCTCGGCGAGCACCAGCACCTGGTCGTGCCCTCCGTGTACCTCGGCACCGATTTCCTCGCCGGGCTGGATCGTCATCAGCACCACCTGACACTTCTCGCCGGTGATCACGGTCTGACGGAAATCGTCGTTGGCCAGGGTACGTTTCAGGATCGGAACGATGGCCGATTCGTTTGCGTTGCTCATGGGGGTCTCCGTTCTGGACTCGGGTCGCACGCTACCAGCATCGCGTGCAGGCGGCCTGAACCGACCGACCGAAACGACCCCGCCCATCGTCCTTCGATCGCGCCACAACGCCTCCCGTGGCTGCGCGCGGTATGCTTTCCGCCAACGATTCCGGAGGGAACCCTCGATGTCCATCCCGACGCCTGCATCCGACCATCGCGAGGAGCTCGTCAATGCGCTGACGCACGGGCTCGGCGTGCTGTTGAGCATCGGCGGTGGTGCGGTCCTGATCACGATGGCGTCGATCCACGCAGGCGCGCGCGAGGTGGTCAGCGTGTCGATCTTCGTCGCCAGCCTCGTGCTTCTCTACACGGCCTCGACGCTCTACCACGCCGCCCGGCATCCCGACCTCAAGCGGCGCCTGAAGGTTCTCGATCACTGCGCGATCTTCCTGCTGATCGCGGGCACCTACACGCCGTTCACGCTGGCGGCGATGCGAGGACCCTGGGGCTGGTCGCTGTTCGGCGTGATCTGGGGCCTGGCGGTGTTCGGTATCGTGCTGAAGCTGTTCTTCACGGGACGCTACAAGGCCGTATCGACCGCCACCTACATCGGCATGGGATGGCTGGTGCTGATCGCGCTGGTGCCGCTGGTGCGCGCCCTTGAACCGGCCGCACTGGCATGGCTGGTCGCCGGCGGCGTGCTGTATACCTCCGGAACGCTCTTCTATCACAACGATCGCATCCCCCACGCCCACGGCATCTGGCACCTGTTCGTCCTCGCCGGCAGCATCAGCCACTTTGCCGCCGTTGCGGAAACGGTGCTGGGGTGAAAGACGAGGGGCCAGGGACAAGGGGCTAGGGGCTGGTGGCGATTTCGAGGGTTTTCCGGCCGCCCCCTAGTCCCTCTCCCCTAGTCCCTCTCCCCTAGTCCCTCTCCCCTAGTCCCTCTCCCCTAGTCCCTCTCCCCTAGTCCCTCTCCCCTAGTCCCTCTCCCCTAGTCCCTCTCCCCTAGTCCCTCTCCCCTAGTCCCTCTCCCCTAGTCCCTCTCCCCTAGTCCCTCTCCCCTAGTCCCTCTCCCCTAG